>JBCCZL010000414.1:0-9142 GCA_039187775.1 Myxococcota bacterium | reverse complement strand
GGGGACGAGGTAATTTTTTTCCTCACCACGATCCCCAACCTCCCGAAATCACGTCTCCACGTTCACAGAGGGCCCGGCTCCGCGCCGGACCCAGCCAAACGCCAAATGCCGTCGTCGGGCTATCGCTCGAGGCTGGCTTCGAGGCGACGAAGATGAATCGACGAAGGATGCCGCGCCCGGAAGCGGTCGATTCTGGCGCGTGCGGCATCCCGGTTTCCCATTCGGATCAGGGCCTCGATGTAGATGACTTCGCGCTCCTGGCTCAACGCGCCACGCGGGTAGAGTTCGGCGTGCTGGCGCACCAACCCGAGCGCCCGACCTGGTCGACTCTGAAGCGCCGCACGCGCCTGCTCGAGAAGCTCCGACTCGCTCGGCTGCGCCGGCTCCTCGACCGGCTCGTCGTCCTCACCTTCCTCATCTTCCGCGGCAACCGTCGCTCCCGTCGTCAGCGACGACGTGCCGCCCTGGCGTGAGCGACGCCCCTCCGCGTCGCGACGGCGTTCCTCTCGCAATGGACGAACCCCTTCCGGCTCATCGAGTGCACCCTCGTCCCGAAACATCATCTCAGAGACTTCGGTCGCTGGCTCGATCTCCGACGGGGCCGGGATGATGTCGGACACCGAATCCGTCGGCTCCTCGACCGGCACTTCCTCGCTCCGAGGATCGGCCGCGACCGCCACTTCGGTTTCGGCATTGGGGGTCGATGCGTCCTCTGCCACATACCAAACACCGACGGCTGCCGACCCCACGACCACCGTCCCGACGGCGATCTTCGCGAGAAGCGCCAGCGAAGACCCGCCCCCCGCGGCCGCAGCCCCGCCCGAAGCCAGTCCAGACGCGCCTCCCGCCGCTCCGGCACTCGCTGCAGACGCAGAACTCGCGATGCCCGCCGTGACCGCCGCCGTGACCGCAGCGAGCGCCTCGGCACTCGGTAGATCCGCCTGTGCTTCTTTCAGGGCACCCCGAAGATCGTCCCCGACACCTGGAAGGTCTTTGAAGCGACCCGGATCGTCTGCGGTCATGACGCCCTCCGGTGTGCAAGGATTCGCTCGAATCGATGGCGGACCTCGGAACGGGCGGCGTGAAGCCGCGAGTAGGCGGTCTGAACCGGGCAGCCCACGATCTCGGCGACCTCCTTCATCTGGAGCTCCTCGATCTCGTAGAGGACAAACACCGCCCGACGATCCTCACTGAGTTCGCCGAGCACCTCTCGGAGCACCGCGAGCCGCTCGCTCGTCTCCGCTCGCTCGAAGGGCGAATCGTCGGCCGCTTGCTCCGGAAGCTCGTCGGTCGGGCGCTCACGCCGCACGTGGGCTCGTCGCCGGTGGGCCGCCGCCACCCGGTAACAGATGCCGTAGAGCCAGGTCTCGACCGTCGAGCGCCCCTCAAACTCCGGAAGCTTCCGATGGACGACCAGGAATACCTCCTGGGTGAGGTCCGGGACGTCGGATTCAGGTATTCCGAGGTAACGAAGCGTACGCCAGATGTACGCTCCATGGGCCTCGACCAGCTCCCTGACTGTCGGCAATTTCTCTTGCTTTCCCGCATCTTGAGCCCGCGTCGGAGATATGAGCGCCGTCGCGACATGAAGTAGGTGCAGGAACACGCCTGGTATTATCAGATTAAAGCTCTGACAGAGAAAATCGCCCTGCTTCCCCCCATGTCCCGATCCTGTGTCCCTCCACTACTCCTCGCAACCGCGTTGGCGGCGGGGTGCTCGGTCGACGTCCCGCTCGGAGGCCTCACCGGAGAGGGGTTCGCCCTCACGCCTGGTGGAGAACGTGGGAGTGCGCTCGGGGTGGCATCCGACGAGCTCGGCAATGTCTATGTCTCCGGCAACTTTCGAAACACCATCGACCTGGGGGCGGGGCCCCTGGTGGCGGAAAGCGAAGGCCCCGACATGTTCATTGCGAGCTACGATCCAGCCGGGACGCTCCGCTGGGCCGAACGCTACTCCGGGGCGCGGTGGACCCAATCGGGCCAGCAGATCTTTCGCGGTGAGCTCTACACCGTTGGCCATTTCAGCGGAGTCATGCTCACCGCCCTCGGCAACCTCGACACCACCTTTCAAGACACCGTCCTGTTCCGCCATTCGGCGGCGGGGGCGCTCGGGGCGGGCGACAGCTGGGGCAATCAGCCAGGCACGTCCGGCAATGTGCAGGGCAAAGTGATCGACGCCAGCCCGTCCGGACGATGGATCGCCATCGGGGGCAACTACATCGGCAACGTGGACTTCGGCCCAGGCCCGATCGGCCCCGAGGCCGGCCCCGATGACGACGGCTTCGTTGTGGTATTCGATCAAACCACCAACACCGCCGTCGCGGCGCGCGATCTCGTCGCCGACGATCTTTTTGTTCGTGCGGTCGCGGTGCGAGACGATGGATCGGTCACCGCGTGCGGTCTGTTCTGCGGGAACACTTCGTTCGGAGGTGGCGGACCGGCCAACGGAGCCTATGACGGTGTCTGCGCCGGCTTTGACGCGAGCTTGACCGAAGTCTGGTCTCAACGCTTTTCCACCGCAGGCGGCGACATCATCCATGGCGTCGCCTCCGCGGGGACGGACCACATCGTTGTCGGCTCCCAAGCGGAGAGTGCCGTTTCGGGGGCCTGCGGCACCGCGCGAGCGCTCACCGCGACCCCTTACCTCGCCCGGCTGGACGCCAGCGGGAACCCCGTCTGGGAAGTAACCCCGGCGAGCGAAGGCGGCGCCGCCGTCGAGGACGTCGTACAGGGACCCGACGGACTCTTCTACATCGTCGGCACATTCAATGGACGCCTTCAGCTCGGCGACCGGAGCTTTCGAAGCCGCGGCGGTGAAGACGGGTTCGTTGCGATCCTCGATGACGCGGGAACCATCCTCGAAAGCGCGCGCTTCGGCGGCGAGGGCGACGAACGGACCGCGGAGATCACGGTACCGACGCCCCGAACCGTCGCGGTCGTCGGCTCGTTCTCAGGATCGGCCCGCTTCGGCACAAGCACCGCCGAAAGCAGCAACTTCGCCCCGTACGTCTACCGCTACACCTTTCCCTGACTCGGCTCGGGGGCGAGTCATCGCTCGATCCGACGATCGAAGTGAATCACTCAGGCCTCCCGGATCGCATCCACTCGGAGGTGGTATTCGCGTACCGCATCCCCATCGATTCCCAGCCGGTCGAGCTCGCTCGGGTTCATTCCGTCCGACGCTTCATTGGAGGCCCCCGGTCCGGCGCGAAGCGACGCCACCCCGCCGGCGGAGGGCGAGGAGAATCAACAGCAGAAGCATCGTTGGAACAGTTCGCGTTCGGGTCCTCGCCAACGCGCACCCACCGCCAGCAATCCCAGGGCTCGGACCTTCGCCCCCACAGCGGACCGGGAGCGGCACCTCTCTTGGCGCCCCAACGTCTCCTTGCGGGTCGAAGTCCGGCGGAAGCGGCGCATCGATGCCGAGGTCATACACAAGGTCCGGCGCCCACGCTTCACAAGTGATGGCGACGTCCGAACAGTCGGGGCACGGAGGGACGATGCCGATCTCTTCAAGGCGCAACATCGGTTCGAAGGCCACGCCGTCGGCACTTCGTGCGAGCGCAAAGCCATCCACGGTTTGATCGGCGCAGACAAAGACCTCTCCCCGGTGTTCGCCAATGCAGCGAACGGCGATGTCGGAAAGCCGTTCCAGTCCATCATCGATCCGATAGAGGCCACCGCGCCGGCTGCCTACGAGGGTGCCGACCGACGTGGCCGCGAAGCCCCCGATGTCCACCAGGCCGCCGACGTCGGTGAACGTCTCTCCGCCGTCCCGACTCACGACAAGCCGCTCGGGCGTGAACTCGCCGTTGAAGTGGAGGACCTGACCAAACACGGTGTCGCCCTCCGCGCCAAGGATGATCAGGTTTCGCTCGCCTTCGAGGAGAGGAAACGAGAACCGTTCGAAGGTGGCACCGGAGTCGTCCGAACGAAACAGAAACGCGGCCCGGCTCTGATCTGGGCGTTGCGGTCGGGCGCCGGAAAGATAGATGCGCGTTCCTCCATTGGCGGTGAGCACCCGCTCCAGAAGCACATCTTCGATCGCCGGCCCCAAAGGCTCAAATGACTGACCCCCGTCGTCACTTCGGAACAGCTGGTCAGGTTTCGACCCATCGGTCCGCAGCGCCAGAAGCCTCGTGACGTCTTCGTCCAGAGCTACCAGATCGATGACAAACTGATCCTCGAGGGCAGGCTCGGGAAAGGAAAAAGAACACTCGTTTCGCTGTAGAAGACCATCGTACGTGCCCACTAGCGCCCTGTCGTTGGGTCCAAGAAGGATCCGTGGATCCAGGTTTCGCGCATCCACCCCGTATGCAGCCGCACAGTATGTGTAGAAACTCTGGCCCCCATCGTCACTTCGGACCAAGCCAAACGTTCCCTGCGCCAGGATCACATCCCCCCGAAAGTGAAGCTGGTTCAGGCTGGGTGGTCGACCATGGGCAGCGGCTACGCCGGAGTACAACCCCAGCATCGCCCCACATACGACCATTGAGGCGAAACTGTGGAGTAGTTTGGTTGACGAGGCACGCACGCTCTCGGTACGGTGTAAGCGAAAGAGCTCGGGAGGCAAGGATGATGTACGGTTCAATCGGAAGTGCAGACGCGGTCTGGCAGCGCATCATGATGCTCCTCGCGAGCGCAATGCTCGCCATCTCGACCGCAGGCTGCGCGGTCCAATCCGACGGCGATTCGGTGGGTTCAGTACAGTCGGCGATTTGCTGTGGCGGCAACTGTTGCCTCATCGAAGGAAGCTGTTTCCAGCGGGGCGACATGAATCCGATGAACCGCTGCGAGACCTGCGACCCCGGAAATTCGAGGCGCGACTGGACCGCCATGGCGGGCTGCACCCCGGGTGATGCCGATGTCCCCGACGCCGACGTCCCCGACGCCGACGTTCCCGATGCCGATGTCCCCGATGCCGATGGCCCAGATGCGGATGTCGTGACTCCTGACGCAGCGGGTACGCCCGACGCCAGCACCGGCACCCCGGATGCGAGCACCGGAGGAGGGGGCGGAGACGACGACGGCTGCTCGGTCGGCGGAAGCGCTAACTTTGGTGGATTGGCGGTCGTGCTCCTAGCCTTTGCACTTCTTCGCCGGCGCAGAAGCTAGAGGACTTTCGAGACCGAGGTCTCCTCGGCGGCGCTGCTTGTGGTTTACCGCCTAGCCCTCGAATCTGAGGGCTCGCAGTGTCATAGGGCGTCGGCCAATAGACCGACGCCCTTGCATCAGATCATCCGAGGCCTGAACCAGGGTCCAGGGTGCGGGTCACCCGGCTCCGAAGGGACAATCGACGGATGGACGACGACCCACCGGCAATCCGGGTAGCGAACGCACTCTTCCTGATACTGATTCGGAGATCGGCTGAACTACTCCGCGTATCGCCGGACGGGACCGCCGAGCTGCGTTCCGCTGATACCCCCTGGGTCGCCGAGGTCAAGCTGCCACCCAAGTTGATCGCCGGGGCCGTCGCACGGATCTTCGAAATAGCAAACATCGAGCCCAGCATCGACGAGCCCACGTTTGGCCGAGCGACCCTCGGTCTTGGAGCCAACCGCCGCGAGCACTTTCTTGTGTATGGACGTCCATCCGGGGAGGACGTCAAAGTCATCGTCTATCACGTTTCGAAAGCGATGGTCGAACAGGCATGGCTGTCGCCGTCGGAAGAACTCGAGGAAGAGGTCGCGCGCATCGGGGCCGCGCACGGTGCGGACAGCGCAAAGATCAGGTTCCAACGACTTCTTGGGCACTTCCGGGGTCGCGGTCGCCAAGATCGGTCGACGTTGGCGAGCCTCCTTTCGGATCTGCACGGTCGGGAGCCAGCTCGCTCACTGGAGCTGGCATCCTCACTAGAGCGCCTCGCGGGACGACACTCGGGAACCGGTTGGATTCTCATCCACGCACTATTGCTCCGCGGAACCGCCCTCGTAGAGCTAGGCCGTATTCGGGAGGGACTGACACAAGTCCAGGCAGCCGTCACCACGGGTCTTTCGCTCGCTCCGCTCGATCTGGCGCTCGTCGATCTACACATTGCGGCCGCAAACGTATTCGACCGAGCCAACTGTCCGCTGCGGGCCGTCACGCACCGAGAGGCGGCTTGCCGCTTCCTTCGCGAAATCGTGGGCCCCGACGACAACGAACTGGAGACCGTGTGCGGATAGCCGACGCACTCGTCGAGCCCGGGGCGGGGGACGTCAGAGGGTCAGGATCAGCGCGGAAACGTGTTCCTTCCCCCGTTTGTTCGTGGCAAACCGGTTGTCTGCATGAGAGTAGATGACCCTAGCAAAGAGATTGCTCGGTAGGCGCCCGCCCTCGGACGGGTGCTGACCTGAAGCCAGCGTACGTGCTCACCGCGTGAGATTTTTCTTTGTCACCTGGCGTCCTGGTTCCGCGTTGTCGGAACTGGAGGTCAGACATGGACAACGTCATTGAGATCGCGGAGCAGTGGGAAGAGGAGTTGGCGGCGAGCGCGGTCGAGCTCACCGTCGAGGTGTGGGGGAGCCACGTGTTTAGCGGCCAAGCCGCAATCGAGAAGGCCAAAGAGGTTCGGGAGCTCAGGAACGCGGTGGTCGATGCAGGCGTCGCACCCGACGCGGTGTCGCTCGTGGGATTGCGCGCCGAGGTGCGCGATGGCTTTTTCAGCAAGTCCTCATCGGCCCACTACACGCTTCGGGTGCGGGTCGACGACCTCGACCGACTTGCGGGGGTCTTCGATGCCGTGGTGTCGTCCAAACAGGCGCGCCTCCAGGGCGTTCATTGGGTGTTTGAACCGTCCCTCGAACAGGTATCGGAGTGGCTTGCCAGGTGCGCTCGGCGCGCGAAGTCCGAGGCGCGGGCTCTAGCCGAAGCGGTCGGGCACGAACTCCAGGGAGTCGCATTCGGTCGGTCGCAGATACTCGGGCGGGACTCGCTTCGGGAGCACGCGCATGTCCAGATGTTCGGCCCACCGGCCAAGGTGCGAATGGGTCGCGCGTCCCTCGCTGAGGATTTGGACACGGCGGAGCTCGCGCCCACCCGGCGCATGGGGGTGAAGCTGGAGATGGGCTTCACAATTCGCGGTGGCGCAGGGTCAGCGCCGGGACCGCGGTAACGCGTGCAGTAGATATAACGGCGCGCGCGAGGATGCTCACTAAGCTCGAGGCATGACTCGACGGCTCGCGATTCCGCTCCTTGCAATGTTGATGGGGTGCCAGGGCACCGTGGACAGTGAGGAGATGGAGCCACTGCCGATGATGACGGAGAGGCCGCCAACCCGCGTGCCGTCGATGCCTGACGCCAGCGTGGATGCGCGTTCGCAGCGCCCAGATTCCTCGGTGCCGACAGACGCGGCGGTTCCCCCGGATGCGGAACCGGATCCTCCGGATGCGATGGTTGATGCCGCCTCCGCCACCTGTCCCGCGATGGCGTCCCGCTGCATCGACTTCGAATCCCCGCTGAGCGGCGGTGTGTCGATCGATCAAGATCGGGGCGCCAACGGACGGATCTCAACCGAACGGGCGTTCGAGGGGACGTCGTCCTTTCACGCGACGGTTCCGGGCACCGGCGGCGCCCGCGCGCTCCTCGTGATTCCTCTTCCAAGTGAACTTGAAACAACCTTCTACGGACGCGCCCGCTTCTACTTCGACAGCCCCACAAACGACGGCCACACCTACTACATCCGGGCATCCGGACCGGATCCTGTCGCCAACGGACAGACGGCAGCCTATCGACTGGACGGCGTGGGCTACGACAACAGCTCACGCGGTACCACCCACTTCAACGGGCGATTCGAAAGCCAGCGGTCGAACCAGGCTCGGCACGGCGGCGTTCGCACCGGAACAGTGGACGTCACCAATGGCCAGTGGTTCTGCGTCGAGTGGCGATATGACGGGAGCGCCAACGAAATCCGCTATTGGATCGATGGGACGGAAGAGCCGTCGCTCGCGGTCACGGGAAGTACGGAGGGCGTGACCTGGGCGGCGCCCGAACCGTTTCGCGAGCTACACCTTGGCGTGCGCCAGTTCCACGCAAACAACGGCCAAACGAGCAACGTGTGGGTCGACACGGTGGCCCTCGGACCCCATCGCCTCGGCTGCTGACCGCAGCGCAGACGACGGCGAGTCGTCCGTGGCTCAAAACGCGACACAAGACCGACGCCGTGGTCTTGGCCGGCTTGTCGGCGGTCATGGCGGTAGGCTTTCGAGCACCGTTTCGGGGTCGATCGGCACGCCGAGGAGGTGCACTCTCCAATCGAGGTGCGGCCCCGTCGCGCGGCCGGTAGCGCCCACCGTGCCGACCGCCTGGCCCCGACGCACGCGCTCGTTGGGGCGGACCCCGGTTTCGCGAAGGTGCAAGAGTGACGACATCAGTCCGTGACCGTGATCGATCACGAGCATTCGGCCCTGCGCGGGAAACGCGTCGACCAGCACCACCTTTCCGCCGGCGGGAGCCTCGACTCGGGTCCCGGACGGCCGGGCGATGTCGAGGCCCCAGTGGATCGGCCCGGGGACATCATCGAAGAGCCGCCGACTTCCGTAGAAGCCGGTCCGCGGGCCTTCGAGCGGAATCTGAAACCCGCGCTCGAACGCAGGGGCCTCCGTGTCCCTCCGCCGAAGTGCATCCAGCCGTTGATCGGCGCGCCGCTGTTGGCGTCCAAGGGCCCCGTCGAGCCGCACCAGCGCCATGGGTGCGCCACGGATCCGCTCGGTTCGGTACTCGCGAGGACGCGCATCGATCTGGTCGACGGTGCTTCGCCCTGACTCGTTGCGGCGGATTTCCAGCGTGCCCCCGTTGCGCCCGGTTCCCAAAAGAAACGTGCCGCGCGCGGACACTCGCGTCCGCCGCCCGTTGACCTCCACACGAGTCCCCGCCGGCACCGTTCCGACCATCAACCCACCCGCGATCCGCTCGCCGCTCACCCTTAGCGCCGGTCGCTGAGAGACCACAGGCCGCACCGAGAACAGCAGCACCACGACGGTGACGAGGTAACGGGTGGACCTCACGACCCGCTCGCCGAGTGACCGACAAGCTCCTCGAGCGACACGACCCCGTCTCGCCGCAAATCAAGCGCGGTTGAAATCACGCGAGCGGTCCTGCGGGTCGTGAGGTCCACCCGTTACCTCGTCACCGTCGTGGTGCTGCTGTTCTCGGTGCGGCCTGT
>JBCCZL010000413.1:0-9143 GCA_039187775.1 Myxococcota bacterium | reverse complement strand
GAGCACGAGGAACGCATCCGATGAATCGGTCTCCTCCACTCGAAGGGCGAGGTTACGCTTCATCGGATGCGTTCCTCGTGCTCGGCCGCGGCGAGCTGATGCTGTCGATCCTTGCGGAAACGATGCGCCGTGAAGGGTACGAGCTCGCGCTCGGCATGCCCGAGGTGGTCACCAAGGAAGTCGACGGCGAGCTCTGCGAACCCGTCGAGCGGGTGGTGATCGACGTGCCCGACGAGTTCGTCGGGGCGGTGACCACTCGCCTGGGTGCCCGGAAGGGCAAGATGACTCAGATGACCACGCTCGGGTTCGGTCGCTCCCGAGTCGAGTTCGTGGTGCCGAGCCGCGGACTCATCGGGTTCCGCTCGAAGTTCATGACGGAGACCCGCGGCACGGGGCTGCTCAACACCCTCTTCGAAGGCTGGCAGCCGTGGGGCGGCCCGATGCTTCGGCGACAGAACGGCGCGATCGTGGCGGACCGGAAAGGTCGGGCCACGCCCTACGCAATCTTTCATCTCCAGCCCCGGGGAGAGCTCTTCATCGGTCCCAACACCGATGTGTATGAGGGGATGATCCTCGGTGAACACAATCGGCCGAGCGACCTCGACGTGAACATTACGCGAGAGAAGAAGCTCACGAACATTCGCGCGGCGGGCCGCGATGACAATGTGATCCTCACCCCGCCCAAGGTGCACACCATCGAATCCGCGCTCGAGTGGATCGATGGGGACGAACTCCTCGAGATCACCCCGGACGCGCTGCGGCTTCGCAAGAAGATCCTCGCCTGCAATCGGCGACCGAAGCGGTCGAGCCTCAGCGAGTAGGGGAGTCCCTCGCCACTCAGTGCGGGGGCTCCGCTCGAGCCGCCGGCGGGGGCCTTTCCGAGAGGTCTGTCCCCGGGCCCTTTCGCTGCAGTGTTTTCGAGCTAATCCGGACCCGTGAGGCACCGGAGTCGAGTCTCCGAGAGCGGCGCGCCCGTGCTAGCCTTCGCGCCTGTGAGGCCCGTTCCAGCTCTGCTCTTGCTTCTTGCGGTTGGCTGCGGCCGGTGTGAGTTCGAAGAGGCGGGGGTCGCCGACGGTTCGTTGGCCGATCGAAGCCTCGACGCGCCTGGCGATGCGGTCGTCTCCGACCGCCCGGGGGACCGCGAGGCGACGAATCCTCCCGATCTCACTCCGGCCTACACCTTGTTCACCTCGGGCGCGGGGACCGCGATAGTGAATGGAGTGGCGATGACTGCGAGTGGTCCCGTGGTGATCGGGGCGTTTCGAAACGAGATCACCTTCAATGACGAGGTGACCCTTGCGCTCGGCTCACTCGACGCGTTCATCGCCGGGTTTGACGACGCGGGGGGGCTGCGGTTTGCGGAGACCTACGGCGGGACCTCGCTCACCGATTTTCGGGCCGTGGACATCACCGACGGCACGGCGCTTCTCGTGGGCGGGATCTTGTCCGGACAGACCGATTTCGGCGGAGTGGTGCTCGATGGAGGAAACCGGCAGGACGTTCTCCTGTTGTCCTTCGATCCCTCCGGCGAGCTTTTGGAACGTGGTCGATATCCGGGTGACGGGGCCAACGCCCAGGGCCGAGGCATCGCCGCGGCGCCTTCGCTCGTTGCGGTGACCGGCACTTACGGAAGCCGGCTCGCATTCAACGGTATCGCGCTTCCCTCGGCGGCATCGGATGACGGCTTCCTCGCGATCTTGTCCGGGTTTCCGAATCCTCCGCTCTCCGCCCGGGCGTTTCCTTCCGGTGGCAACGCGTTTGGCAACGATGTGGCGATCCATGGTGAGCAGCTCTGCTCGGTCGGCCGCTTCGACACGAACATCGATCTCGGCACGCCTCAGGGCAGCATCAACTCCGGCGGAAGCGGGGATGGCTACGTGCTCGGCACGCGGACCAGTGGCGGAGGCCTCTGGGGAATCACCCAAGGTTCGGATCGCGGCGATACCTTTCTCGCAACTGTGGCGCTTCCGAATGGCGACTGCATCGTCGCGGGGTTGGTCGGCGGTGCGGTCACCACCGGACCCGAAGAACTCCCCTACGGCGGAATGACCGACGGGTATCTCGGACGGTTCAGCGCGACCGGTGCGGTCTGGGAGATGACCTTCGGGGGACCAGGGATCGACAACCTTCGGACCGTCGCGAGGCTCGGCGAGCTCATCCTGGTGGGAGGTTCGTTCACCGGAACCATCGAGGTGGGCTCGGTTCCCGTGGCGTCGGCGGGCGGTCGGGATGGTTTGGTAGTCGCGCTAAACCCCGGGGGAGAGGTTCAGTGGGTGTATCGGTTCGGGGGCGCCGGTGACGAGACGGTCGAAGGCGTCGCGCTCAAGGCCGGCGAAGTGGTGGTCACCGGAAGCTACGTCGGTGCGACGACTATCGGCACGGAATCGACGACGAGCCCAAACGATCAGATGTACGTTCACGGATTTCGCTACTGAGCGCACGACGAGCGCAATGGAGCGAACTGCGGTAGGCTAGCGCGATGGAGCGTGGGCTTCTCGGCAGGGGCAGGGAGCTTGGTCGACTGCTGGAACTCCTTTCCGGGCTTTCAGAAAGCGGCCCGCGCTGCGCGCTCATCGAAGGTCCCCGCGGAGCGGGCAAGACGCACCTTGTCGACTCGTTCCTCGATGCAGTGAGCAGCCGCCCGGGCATCGTGCTGAGCGGTCGCTGCCGGCGCGGCGTTCCCTTCGGACCGATCGAAGCGATCTTCGAGCAGCTGCTTCAGGCGGGAGTCGAACAGGTGGGGCGGGATCTTCCTTTCGCTGCGCTCCGCTGTGACCACGGGTGCCATCGTTTGTGGCTGAGTCACCCGTCGTCGGACCCGTTTAAGAACGGTCACCGACGCCGGGCGCTCTTCTCGGCTCTTCGGCAGGGGATCGTCCGGCTTGCCGAGCGCTGTCCCGTCGTGCTGGTGCTGCGCGACTACCATCTGATCGATGCGGAGACGGCGGCGCTCGTGGCGAGCCTTCTCGGAGTGGCCTCCGATGAGCATCGAATCGATCCCGAAGCGCAACTCCTCATCGTCGTGGAGGGCTGTCGGCCAGAGTCCCCGTCTCGATCGGTGAAGGAGCTTCGTCGGCATCCCCGCTCGGTTCGGTTTCCCCTCTCTGCCCTCGACGAAGCGGGGCTCCGCGATCTGTTGCAGCAGCCGACGGTGGTGGCTCGACTTCTCAAGGCGACCGGAGGAAAGCCCGAATCGATCCATCGGCTCGTGCACAGCGCCCCTCCGAGCGTAGAGACCTTCGTCCAGGACGCCTACGAGGAGCTGGGACCAGGCGGAAGGAAACTCCTTGCAGTCCTTGCGATCCTGTCGCGACCGACGCCCCTCGAAGAGCTCGCGCGGATCGCGGATCTGGCACCCGAGGTCGCTCGGGAGGCAGCCCCGATGGTTGCCGGAGCGGGCCTGGTGTTTGCCGGAGCATCGGGCTGGGAGTTCTTCGACGACGAGATGCGGGCGGCGGTTCTGGCGGGTCAGGAGGCCTCTACCCTTGCGGAGCTTCGCGCGCGGGCGGCCGCCGAAGCCGAAGCCCAGGGAGACTTTGGCGGTGCGCTCCGCCTTGCGGCGGATGCCGGCGACGCCCGAGCCTGCCAGCGGCTTGGGTCGAGGGCGGCAAGATGGCACGCGGATCGGGGCGCGTACGCCGAGGGCGCGGAGCTTCTCGCCGGGACGGTTTCCGTGATGACGAAGGGGTCCGAAGAACGCTCGTGGGCCCAGTTCGAGCTGGCCCAGCTCTACCTTCGTAGCGGGCAGTTCCATAAGGCGGTGGCGCCGGCTCGGGCGGCCTACGAACAGGACCGAAACCGAGAACGGGCAGAGCTCTTCGCCAAAGTATTGGTGCAAAGCGGACAGCGGGATGCCGCGCTTCGGGTGATCGCCGGCGCCATCGAAGACTCATTGGACCCAGCCTCATCGGACCCAGCCTCATCGGACCCAGCCTCATCGGACCAAGACCCATCGCGCCCAGCCTCATCGGACCAAGACCCAGCGCGCCAGGGCGCATCGCTTCGCGCGACCCTCGCCGAGCTTCGGTTTCAAAACGGAGAGCTCGAAGAAGCCCGACGCCTGTCCGAGGAGGTCATCGCAGGCAATGGAGAGGCCGACGCGCGGCTTCGCGCGTTTCAGACGCGGGCCAAGGTGTCCCTGGCGGAGGGCGCTCTCGCGGATGCGCTTCAGCATTACGAGACGTATCACCGAGCGGCGGAACTCTTGGCGCATCCCGACCACGCGGCGCTCGCGATCGGGGGCATGGGGGTAGCGCATCTGACCCGCGGCGACACCGACGCCGCCGAGCGCTCGCTCCGCCGCTGCGCGGAGCTCTCCGAGGCCCGGGGAGACCGCAAGGGCATGGCCCTCGCCGCGCTCAACCTTGGTGTGGTCGCCCACCTCCGACACGATTATGTCCGGGCTCGAGAAGGCTACGAAGAAGCGATGGTGGCCCTTCAGCTGGTCGGGAACCGAACTTCGCTCGCTCGCTGTGCGTTTAATCTAGGCGAGCTCTATCTGACCCTCGGCGACTCGAGTCGTGCGCTCCGGATGTGTCGCTTCGGGCTCCAGGCGGGAGGGGCCGAGTTGTCACCGCGGGCCACCGCCGATGGTCTGCTGCTTCGGGGTCGGGTCAAGCTCGAGCAGGGCGACGCACTCGCCGCACGAACGGCATTTGGCGCCGCCCTCGGGATCTTCGAGCGGACGGATCCGGTGCGAGGGGTGGCCGCTCGAGCCGGGCTTGTCCGAGTCGCGCTCGCGCTCGGCGAGGAGCCGGTGGCGCGGTCACTCCTCACCGCGGCGATTCCGTCGGACCTCCCCCCACTTCGCGCGTCCGAGTGGGCGCTCGCGGAAGGGGAGGTGTTGGCCGCCACTGGAAGCTCCGAAGTCGCGCTCGAAGCGTACGAGCGAGCCCAAGAGTGCGCCAAGGTTGCCCGTGACGACGAGTTTCATCTCGAAGCGTTGATTCGATTGGCGAGCCTTCGTTATGCGCGAGGCGAGCTCGGTGCCTCCTCCGAGATGTTGACGCGGGCGAGAAAGCTGGATGCGCAAATGGGCGGGCGGGTGCCGTCGGACCTCCGGCCGTTCTGGGATGATCGGCGCCTTCGACGCTCGCTCCTTGCCCTTCACGGAACCGAGCGGCGCCGCGATGGTCAGCGCTCGGCGACGCGGTCGGGGTTGGATGGCGGCATCGTAGGAATCGTCGGGGAGTCTCCGGCGATGAAGGGGCTCCTTACCAAGCTCCGCCGCGTTGGGCCGAGCGATTGCACGGTGTTGGTCCTCGGGGAGAGCGGGACGGGCAAGGAGCTCCTTTCGCGGGCGCTTCATCGACTGTCGCCGCGATCCGAGGGGCCCCTCGTGTGCGTGAACTGCGGGGCCATCGTGGAGACCCTCCTCCTGAGCGAGCTTTTCGGGCACGAGCGGGGGGCGTTTACGGGGGCGCACGCGCGCAAGCGCGGCCGCTTCGAGATGGCCCACGGGGGGACTCTGTTTCTGGACGAGGTGGCTGAAATCTCGCCGCGGGTTCAGGCGGCGCTTCTTCGAGTGCTTCAGGAACGGACCTTCGAGCGGGTGGGTGGCCACGAGCCGATCTCGGTCGATGTTCGGGTCGTGGCTGCGACCAACCGGAATCTCGAACAGATGGTTGCAGCGGGTGAGTTTCGAGAAGACCTCTATTACCGGCTTCGAGAAGTCTCCCTCTTTGCCCCGCCCCTCCGGTCCCGGCCGGAGGACATCGCGCCGATCGCTCTTCACGTGCTCGGTCGACTGGGTCGGGAGCGGGGCGAAGCACCGAAGCGTCTCTCGGCCGCGGCGTTGGCCGAGGTTCAGCGGTACCACTGGCCGGGGAACGTGCGTGAGCTCGAGAACTGCCTTCGCGCGGCAACGCTCTTCGTCGATGGAGCGGCGATCGAGCCGGAGCACCTCGAGCTTCGGCGTCATTCCGGGCCTCCAGGCCCCGCGGAGCATCGGCCGGCGGGCGGCGCCGAGGGCGACGCCGAGCTCTATTATCACCGGCTTCGTGGCGGTGAGCTCTCGCTGCGGGACCTCAAAAAAGAGATCGAGCGCGACTGCATTGCGAGAGCGTTGAGCGATGCGGCAGGAAACATCTCCCGGGCGGCGACCCTTCTTGGCATGAAGCGGCCGCGCCTGTCTCAGCTGGTCAAGGAATACGGGCTACGCCCCGGCGGAGATCGAACATGAAGAGTATCTATGGGCCCGCGCAAGGTCGGCGGGGACTTCGGGGATGGGCGCCGACGAGCTGGTTCTCGGGGTTCCAGTTCTCGTTTTCGCGGTTCTCGTTCTTGCGGTTCGCGTTCCTGTGTGGGGTGCTCGCGGGCTGCAGCGCCGAAGTGGAGGCCCCCGAAGCCGAGGGGGCCCCGGCATACCTCATCGAGTTCACGCTCCAAGAGGAGCTGGTATTCGTCGAGCAGTCGGTGTGGCAGGCCGCGCCGCTGACCTGCGAGGACCTTCAGCTCCGCGGAGGCGCCCTTCAGCTCGGCTGGGCGGAAGGTGCCCCGGACCTACGGGTGCTCCTCGACGGTGCGGGCAACGCGCTCTGCGTCGACACCATCGAGTCCGTGGAACTGACACTGGAGAAGGTGTTCGCGGACCCTTCGCCCGACCCGATGCTTCCTCAGAATTCGACGCCCGGCCAGAACATGTACCGAAGCCCATCGTCGAGGTAAGCTCGGCGCCATGCGACATGCCGTTGACCATGATTTGGACCTCCCCACCGCACGAAGAGTGGCCGACAAAGCCTGGGAGTCCTACAGCACGCGCTTTGCGAAGTACGACCCGACGATCGACTGGGTGACAGACCACAAAGCAAAGGTCGGATTCACCGCGAAGGGCATCAGTCTCAAAGGCGAGCTCGAGCTCAAGGCCAAGGCCATCGAAATGGACCTCGATGTGCCGTTTCTTCTTCGTCCGTTCAAGTCGAAGGCGATTTCGGTGATCGACGAAGAGATTCGCAAGTGGGTCAGCAAGGCCAAGAACGGCGAGCTCGACTGATAGTGTGCGCCCATCCGGCGCTCGGCGCCGACGAAAATTTGCCCGGCTCAGACTGATGTGAGCCAAGCGAACCCGCAACGAGGTTCAGCGGTTCAAATTAACCGTCGAAACGGCGGGCAAAAAAATCTGAAATAGGATCCTCGAGGCCTCCGTAGGGATCGGCGAGGCAGGAAACCAAGTACGACGCGGCGGCAGCCCGAGGGGGCGCCGCGTCGAGACTTGGCCGCCTTCGCCCCGCGGCGCTTCGCCTGCGGTGGTGGAAACCCGAATCGACGAGGAACCACATCATGCGACGAACGTGCGTGCTTTTGACCATTCTTATCTGCAGCGCTCCCGGCCTGGCGCTTGCCCAATCGAGCCGTTCTTCCTTCGGCGGCGATGTCGATGTTCGACCCGACGAAGTCGTCAAGGATGTGGTCACCATGGGAGGCGATGCGACCATTGGCGGAGTGGTCGAAGGCGACCTCGTCACGATGGGAGGCGATGTGCTGATCCTCGAAGGGGGGGCAGATCAAGGGGGATGTGGTCTCCGGTGGTGGGGATATCGACGTGCTGGAGGGTGGGGTGATCGGCGGCGAAGTGCTCTCCTTTGGAGGGACCGTGACCTATGGAGGGAAGGGGAGCGGAGGGGAGGGGGCCCACGACGCGCCGGCCGAAGAGGCCGGGTTCTTCGCGCGCTTCTTCTCCGATCTGTTTTCGGGCCTGTTGAACTACGGTCTCCTGTTTCTCCTTGGACTGGTCCTTATGGGGGTGACCCGAGCTCGCTTTGACGGGGTCCAGGTGGCCATGGTTCGAGACCCGCTCCGCTCGGGGGCGACCGGCCTGCTCGGAATCGTCGGAGGGTTGTTTGCTATCGCGGCTCTTGCGATCACGATCATCGGAATTCCGGTGGCGGTGGTGATGGGTCTCGCGCTGCCGCTCTGCGTTTATGTGGGCATGGCCGCCGCGGCGAGAGTCATCGGTGCAGGGCTGCCGGTGGAGCGCCTGAAAGGCAAGGCGGTGCTGCAGCTCGCGGCGGGAACCGCGATTCTATTCGCGTTGTCGCTGATCCCGTACCTGGGATCGGCCCTGGTGTTCATCGCTGCGGTGGTGGGATTCGGCGCGGTTCTTCGAACGAAGTATCGGCCTGTCGAGGAGTTGGCCTTCGAAAACTCGGCCACCTAAGGTCGGTCGCCCGTTCGGATTTTGTAAGGCCTCCACCACAAAAGCCGAGCGAACTGCCGTATCTCCCTAAGGTGAGCTGGTCCGAGCCTCCGCTGCATCCGGCAGACCTTAGCCAACTCAACCGGGCGTTCACGGAGTATGCGCTGCGGGAAGCGTTGGGAGCGTACGTCGCGCCCGATACCCACGATATGGTCCTTGCGTTTGCCCTCGAGTTCGCCGGGCAACATGAGCTGCCCTCCGAAGGAGAGCAGCTCTCTGCTTTTGTCCGAGGGTCGCTCCACAAAGCGCTCACCCAGTTCTTTGGGGAAGATGTCGCTCGGATGGTGGTGGCGGAGCTTTCGTCGATTCTTCCCCCAACGATGTCGATGTCGGGAATCATGGAGGGCGTCGACGGTGAATCCAAATCGGGGGTGCATCTCTTTCCCGAACCGCCCACTCGACCGCGGACCATCCCTCCACTTCATTCTCGCGTGTCCACCGTGCCGGAGCTCGGCGGAGGCAACGAAAAGACCACGGTGCCGGCGGGAGCGCGCGGAATATCGACGATCTTCATGCTCACCGGAGATCTGTCGGCGTACCACCAGATCTCCAAATCCATGGAAGAGTACGCCGCGGTGATTCGCACGAGCCAGGCTCCACCGGTGATCGCGGCCCTCCAGGTCCACGATTTTGAGCCGCTGATCGTCGTGGATGGCCGAAACGGGGTCGATCAGCTCCTCCTCGAAGAACTCTCGGAACACCTGGCCCCCGACACCCAGCTCGTCCTCTGGGGCCAAAGCTCGGCTTCGGAACGGTTTCTCAACGGAGGCGATGTGATCGCCTTCGAGGCGGAAGCCGAAGCCGAAGACGTGGCGGCAATGCTCGGCATTCTCGCCGGTCGCTAACCTGCCGACCACGCGCAGATCGACACGAAGCGGCGCTTTCGGCCTCGTCCTCTGACTCAAGCGCCGGCGGTCGGCACAGCCACGAGGATGGCTCGAGCCTGTGG
>JBCCZL010000412.1:0-9143 GCA_039187775.1 Myxococcota bacterium | reverse complement strand
CGCCGAGTCCCTCTCCCCGGATGTCCGGTGGGCCCTCGCGGTCGAGCTCCAGCCCCTCGGCATCGAGCTTCGTTCCTCGGATGGTCTCCCCCGGCTCCGTGTCGAGTCCGTGGATTCTGGGACGGTGGTGACCTTCGAAACGGAGGAGGGGTCCCGACGCACCCAGGTCGCGAGTGGGTCAGCGCGCGATATCGCCGTCGCGGCGGCGAGCTTGGTGGAGGAAACCGCGTTCGCTGCGTCGTTTCCCGTGGGATCGACCGCGCCGGCCGGGGAGTCGGCTAGCTCGATGCGAATCGCGGTCCCTACCCTCGCCACCCTGCTGGCCCTGCCGAGCGCGGCCTCCGGACAGGACACCTGCGGGCCCTTCGAAAACGAGTCTGCGCCTGCCCTTTCCTTTATGCGGGATCCTTCCGCCATCGAAGGCGCCAGCGCGCCCGACGGAACCGGCCTTTCCGACTTCGATCGGCAGGCTCGAGCCTACCGGCAGGCCGGCGAGGCGTATGCGGCGGCCCTCGAGCGAATGATCGATCAGCGCTTTCGTCGGCGACGACGCGAGCTCGGACGACGCTATCGACACCGCATCGCGGCGGAGAGTCAGGCCGAACAGGATGCGCGGCAGCGGGCGATCCGACAGCTGGAGACCTTCCTTCGACGCTATCCGAACGACCGGCAAGAGACCCCACGGGCGATGGCTCGCCTCGGGGAGCTCTATTTCGATGGAGCCCAGGACTTCGACCCAGCGGTCGGGCCCGACTTCTCGTCCACCGTGGCTCTGTATCGCGATCTTGTCGCGCGGTTCCCAAGGTATTCACGCATCGGCGACATCCACTACCTCCTTGGGTATTGCCTGGACGAGACGGGCGACAAGCGAGGCGCTCGCGATGCCTTCGCGGCGTTTGTGTGCCCCGGCGACGACTACCGGTCATGTCCTGCGTTGACCTCCGACTTGGCCATCGAGACGTGGATGCGGATCGGCGAGTTCCATTTCTCGGACGACCCGGCCCCAGACGCACTCGACCGCGCGCTTTTGGCCTATGAGCGTGCGGCAAGAGATTCGTCGCACCGGCTCTTCGGACTCGCGACCTACAAGGTGGCGTGGACGCTCTTCCGGCTGGGAGACCACCCTGCGTCGTTCGAGCGCTTTTCCACGATGCTTCGCGGCGGGCAGGGCACCGGTCAGGGCGGCGAGCTGGACCGCGAGGCCGAGCTGTATCTTGCAATCCTTCTCTACGAGGGGGACTGGGATGGGGATGGCGAGGCCGACGATCTCACGGATCCGACGAGCCTTCTCGATCGACTTGACGCGGGCCTTCTATCGCCCGCCGATGACCACGCCGTCCGGGTGTATCGAGCCCTCGGCGAGGTGCTCGGTGCCGATCGACGCTACTCGCTGGCCGAGGGCCTATTTGATCGGATGACTCGGTGGTTTCCCGATGCGGGCGAAACGTTCGAGAGCGCGAGCGGGCTGCTTTCGACCTATCAGCGCGATGGAGAGCTCGCGCGGGCCGAGCGTATCCTCGCGTGGCTCTCCGAACATCTGTCCGAAGCGTGCGAGGAGTGCGTCGAGGCCACCCGGGATGCGGCCCTCGCGGTGGCGTTCAGTGTGCACCGCTCTGCGCAGCGCCTTCGCGCCGCGTGCGGCGATGCGGCCTGTCCCGATGCGATGCTCCGATACGGTCGCGCGGTCGATCACTACCGGCGCTGGCTTTCGGATCATCGTCAGCATCCCCGCGCCGAGGATGTGACCCGCCACCTTGCCGAGGCTCTCTACTGGTCCGAGCGCTTCGTGGAGGCGGCGGCAACCTATCGGGAGCTTCGTGACCAAGGGCTGCGCTATGCGCTCGAGGCGTCCGAAGGCGTGGTCCGGTCGCTTCAGGGCGAAGTAGACCGGCAGAGTCGGATCGAAGGTGGGCTCCGCATTCCCGACGCGCCCACCCTGGCGAATCGACGTGCCGTTTCGGTCGATCCCCCGGCGCTCGTTCAGGAGCTCTTTCGGGAGCGAGAAGCGCACCTCGCACTTCTCGGGGACCATGCGTCGAGCGACCCGCTCGGTCGGGCCTATCGCTATAACAATGGCCGCCTGCTCTTTCTCTACGGCCACTTTGCCCAGGCCCGCGCCTACGTCGCGCCGATCTGGCAGGCCGGATGCGATGGTTCGGCGGAGGGCGCGAGTGAGCCGGCGGCGCTCAGCTGGATGCTTCTCCGCGACATGGCGATTCTCACGCGGGACACCGCACGGTTGACCACGATCCTCGATCGGGTCGAGGCGTGTGGCTGTGATTTCGGTTATCGGGCGGCGGCCTGCGAGTTGGCCGAAGGTCCGGCGTGCATTCCGGCGAGTGTTCCACGACTTCGGTCGTCGCTTCGGGAGCATGTGGGTCAGGAGCTTCTTGCGCGGGCCGAGTCGGAAGGCGATCGAAACGCATACCGCCGGGCTTCGGCGGCGTTTGAAGCGGCGGCCGCGAGTGCCGACGCCCCCGCCCGATTCCTCGAGCAGGCGGCCTCGGCGGCGGCGAACGCCGGTGACTCGGAGCGAGCCGACGATCTGTATCGGCGTGCCTCAGCGGCCCCGAACGCGGCGCCCGAAGAGACCGTTCGCGCACTGTTTCAGCGCGGCCTTCGGGCCGAGCGAATCGCCGACCTCGAGGCGGCGGCTGGGTTTTATCGGTCGATCGTGAGCGAGCCCTACGGGGGGATGGAGGATCTGGCGGTGGCCACTGTCGTCCGCGATGCATGGGTCAACCTCGCGCTCGTGCTCGAGCGGCGCGGCGATGTCGAAGAGGCCGCCCTGGCGTATCGGGAAGTGGGCGCGCGCCTTGACGGAGACCCTCAGCGCGAAGCGCTTCTGAAGGTTGGCGTCCTTCTCGCCGCATCGGGCCGGACCCGAGAAGCACGGCCGGCGCTATCGGCATTTCTCGAACGCTTCCGAAGCGAGCCTCGCGCCGATCTGGTGGAGGCCCAGTATTGGTTTGCCATGCTCCAGCGAGGTCGGACCCAGCGCACCGAGCTCGAAAAGGTGGTTGCGTTGGCCGAGGACCTCGCTCTGTCTCCCGGTTCGGAGGCAGCCCGGCTCGCCGCATCCGCGGCGCTTCAACGGGTGCGTCCGCTCGTTGCCGAGCTCGCCGGAGCGTCGCTTCGCGTCCGGCCCGCGCGGACTGCGATCGACTATGTGGAAGCGTTGTCGACCGCGGTGGCGGCGCGCCAGGTGGAGATCGAGGCGCTCCGAACCGAGCTTGCGCGGGTGCGCCAGTTTCAAGTCCTCGGCCGGAGCCTCGATGCCGCAGTGCTTGACGGTGCACTCGACCAGGGGCTTGCGCAGGCGATTCAGACCCTCCCCATCGTGCTCCCGGCCGACGTCGAGGCCGCGCTCCGGCGGGTGCCTGCGGGAGAGCGGCCGGGATTTCGGGCCGAGCTCGAGGCTCGATTTCAAACCGAAGTCGAGACGCTTCTCGCGCCGGTCGAGTGCCGCGCGATCGCTCAGTACGCCGCCGCGGTGCGGACGGCGCGCCGGAGCGACGCCTATACCGCCGCGGTGTCGGAAGCGCACCAGGGACTCCTCGGCTACGGTCTCGAGCGAGTCGAAGCATGTCTCGCAGTGACCGATCGTCCGGCAGAACCCGGAGAGTTCGAACGTCCGCCGAGCGGCCAGCTCCTTCCCGAGCCCGTGCTTCCACCCCCGCTCCACTGAGCCCGTGCGGATTTCGTGGCGGAGCCCGTCGGAGCCAGAGGCGAGCCGGTTGAGGAGAGGCCCACGCGTTGGGTAAGCTCGGTCCGCTCCCATGGCCAAGACGAAGATACGCTGGGCGCCTGACGCTGAGGCGATGATAAAAAAGGTGCCCTTCTTCGTTCGGCCCCTCGCCAAACGGAAGGCCGAAGAGGCCGCGCAGCAACGCGGCTTGGAGATGGTCACGAGAGAACTCGTGGAGGAGCTTCGCGACAAAAACATGCCTTCATAGGTTCGTGCCTTCAGGAAACGGCGTTTCGGTGTGGGTGGCCTCATCGGCTCGCTGACCCGGCGGTGAAGTCTCACTGCACCGTTACCTTAAGCAAGCGGCTCCCGGGATCGGCGTCCATGGACCTTGACCAAGGTTTGCGTCGAGGTTTGACGCGCAGGCCTTGCTCGAGCGCGCCACCTTGTCTCGCGCCTGGATTGAGAACTGTCGAGCTTCGACTGGCGCGATTCTTGTGAACACTCAACGCATGAACGAGCGCTACGAGTTGGTGGACGGAAAGTCGTCGAAGTTCTGGGCGGTGCGAGTCGATGGAACCACGCTTACCACGCAGTGGGGGCGAATCGGGACCGATGGCCAGACGAAAGAGGTGGAGTGCGATTCCGCGGACAAGGCGATGGCGGAGGCTCGGAAGGCGGCTGAGAAAAAGGTAAAGAAGGGCTACCAGAAGACTGCCCAGCAAACGGGTGCAGCGAGGCCGGCGACCAAGAAGACGGCGACCAAGAAGGCGGCGACCAAGAAGGCGGCGACCAAGAAGGCGGCGACCAAGAAGGCGGCGACCAAGAAGGCAGCGACCAAGAAGGCAGCGACCAAGAAGGCAGCGACCAAGAAGGTCGGCCCTACTGTAGCTTCGGCGGACGCGACCGCGGATTCGGGTGGAGTCGTGCTTCGCTGGACCGACGAGCTCAAGAAAGCCGTGCTTCCCTACCCTGGCGAAGCCCGCCCGCCGCGTGTTCGCGCCGTCGACGACGCAAAGCTCTTCAAAGATGCGCGCAACCTCAAGCGAGTGGCCGCCAAAGAGCTCAACGCGGCGGTTCGGGGCGAGCTGCCTCCGGCCAAGCAGCTGAAAGCCGAGGCATGGCTTGCCGGGGCCGTGTACGAGGCTGAGGGCAGCTGGCCGAAGAAGGCCACGCTCATGCGGGCGATCGTCGACCGATGGATCGATCGACATGGCCTGGTGGGGGCGGTGACGATCATCAGCCACCTCCGAGCGCACGGCGGCCAGTGGGACGGGGAACGAGACCGAGAAATCTTTAGCGCCGGAGACCACCGCTTCACCGATCGGCTTCGGCACTGGGCCTGCGCATCGAGCCTGGAGGAACGCGCAGCGGCTCACGCCAAGGCGAAGGAGATCGTCACGAAGGCCGGCCAAAAAGATCGGCATGATCTTGCCGTGGCGTATGCGTTCCTCTTTCCGAGTGAAGACAGTTCGCTGATCGAGGAGGCGGCAGACAGAGCGGGGTACGGAGACCTCCCCCGGCTCTATGGCTCAGTATTCAACCGCAAGCAGGTCGCGATGCTGCGCAAGAATCACTGGTCTGGTCAGCACGGCCTTTGGTTCGCGCAGGTGTTCGGGGCGGAAGGATATGAGGTGCTCAAAGAGTGCTTGGGCCCTGAACCTGAAAAGGATGCCCTGATCGCAACGCTTCCTTACGTGGGCGCAGAGCCGGCGGCCGACGTCGCTGCATTTGTCGGACAAAAAGACGTCGCCCGTCGGGTGACCGAATATATGGTCGCCGTGCCTGAGCTTGCGGTTCAGGTGCTACGGCCGCTCATCCAGAGCGGCAGCAAAACCGTAAAGAAGGCCGCCCAAGCGGTTCTCACTCAAGTGGAGCGGGCACAGTCCACCCCGGCATCGAGCGGCCCAGGTTCGAGTCAAAAGAAGGTGACCTCTGCGCCACCGGCGACCAAGGGCCTGCCCTCCGTTCTCACAGACCCTCCCTGGCGGAAGAAGACAAAAAGCCGTCCGTGGCCGTTTGAAGGCTCTGCTCCGGAGGTGGATCTCCCACCCGCGTGTCGAAAAGGAACCGGCGAGCTCTCCGCGTCGTCCCACATGAAGAACTCAGGGTCGGCTACCAATGTCAACCTCTCGAAGCCACCGGGCATCTACCAACTCAACTGGTCGTGGGTGAGAAACAAAGAACGCGTGCTTCCCCCCGAAGACGCAGTCGAGGTGTTCGGTGCCGACGCGATCGAAGGACTCCTCGCCGTGGTGCCCGATCACATGAAGAGCGGGAACAGCGATATTTATCCTGGTCACATCGACCACTACTTCGAGCAGTGGCTCGCGGTCGGAACGACTGGTTTTGTTCCGCACCTGGTGGTGCTCTTCGGAAGAAAAGACCACGGCGCGTTCGCGCGCGGCTGGGCACGCAAGTATCCGGCGCACACCATGGCCGGGCTTGTGCCTCTGCTGTTCAACAAAGCCTCGAAGACTCGCGACCAGGCGCACCGGCTTCTTGCTTTCCTGGATGAAGAGCTTGGCGACGATGCGGTTCGCCACGCAAGGGAGGCGGGGTTCGGAGACGCGTACGAGGCCTGGCAAGCTCTCGATCCGCTTGAACGAGCCCCGCACAAGGCGAGCACCGTCCCGGCCTTTGTCCGAACTTCGGAGCTTCGAACCAAGAGTGGTGCGGTGCTTTCGTCCGACCAGGTCAACGTCGTCCTGGAGCTGTGTTCCTTTGCAAGAGAATGGAACTATGCGGGCACGACTCAGCTTCTCGAACTGCTCGACCCGGCGTCTGCCGACAACCTCGCCAAGGCGTGTGTCGATTCCTGGGTCGCGGCGGGGTCGAAGACCGTCAATGGGTGGCTGGTCGACACGGTGTCGATTCTCGGCAGTCCACACATCGTGCCCTGGCTGAAACAGCAGCTGGCGCAGCGGCTCTCCGACAAAGACGAGAACGGCGCCCTCCATCTTGTCCAACAGCTCGTCGGCGTCGATTCCCCCAGCGCCAGGCTTGAAGTGGTCCGCCAGTATCACGACGGTCGGGCGGCGTGGCTTCGTCGTGGGGTGGCTGAACGGCTCGATCCGGAGTTGGCCAAACGCGGGTTCTCGCTCACGGAATACGAGGACCAGGCGGTTCCGGAGATTCCCCCGGTCCTCCCGTTTAATGGCACAGACTTTCGTGTTCGTCTGGATGCCCAACTCACTCCGCGGGTTGCCGACGCGTCGGGCCTTCTCAAGCGCATCCCCAGCGGGAGCGATGCGGAAAAGCGTGCGTGGGAGCTCGTCCGGGACGACGGGCGCGTTCTCGCAGCGCTCCTGGTGCGCCGGTTCGAGCGCCTCCTCATCGATGGGTCCGAAATCGACCCGGCGCGCTTCACCGCGTGGCTTGCGCACCCGATTTTTGCCGGGCTGATGGAACGAATCGTATTCGCTGTCGACACCGCGACGTTTCGGGTCTCTGAAGACCGCACATTCTCCGATGCGTCCGACGAAGAATTCAGTCTCCCAGAGAACAAGAAGGTTCGGGTAGCTCATCCCAGCGAACTCGAACCGGGAGAGCTTGCCCGGTGGCAGGCGCTCTTCGCGGACTATGACATCCTTCAGCCCTTTCCCCAGCTGGATCGCTCGATCGATAGTTCTCTCCCCCTGTCGAACAAGTCCATCGAGCTCTGGAAGGATCGCCCTGCCCACGGCGGACTGGTGATGGCGCTCGGTCGAAAAGGATGGAGCTTTGATATTGGTCCCGATGGTGTGGATGGGCTGGAGCGCGAGCTCCTGGTCGAAGGCAAAGCGGTTCGCGTGTCGATCGGCCTGCATCCGACGATCTACGTGCCTGAAGCCAACCAAGCTCGCCCTCAGCTCTCGGCCCTGTCGCTCGACGTCACCGCGAAACACATAAGCCCGCGAACTCGGTTCGAGCTCGTCTACGCCATCGAATCCGTCCTGGTGAAGGAATGACCCCCGAAACAATCGACGGCGGAAGGCAACCCGGCGTTTGCAGCTGACGGTTGCGAGCGCATCGTCGGTCGCCCAAGGTAGGCGGAGCGGTGCTGCGGGTTGTCCCACTCTTGCTTCTTTTGGTCGCGTGCGGCAGCGCACCGGTCGGGCCTCTGGCGCGGTCGGATGGCGAGCGTGAGGGCCTTCAGGAGCTGTCCTGGCTTCTTGGACCGTGGACAACCGTTGGGGAGGGAGCGCGCCATCAGGAGCGGTGGGTGGAGCTGACGCCGTCGCGTTGGATGGGGTTTGCTCGACGGAGCGAGAACGGTGAGACCACCCATCACGAGCTGATTCACCTTGCTCGGGACGGCGATGCGATCACGTACACCGCTTCGCCGGCGGGGCAGCCGTCGGTCGAGTTTCGCCTGGCTTCGGTAGTGGAGAACGAGACCCGCTTCATCCACCCGACCCACGACCCAGGTTGGGTTCACTACCGACGCACCGGGGAGCAGCTCGTCGCGGGAATCGGGATCAGCGGCGACGAGGAGCCGTACGCGAGATGGGAGTTCGCTCGCGGGTCCACCGTTCCTGCGCTTGTGCAGGCTCCCGTTCGGCTTTGTCGCGAGGGATCGGCGCTCACCGTCACGGTGCAGGGCTGCTACTGCGCGGCGGAAGTGTTCTGCGCCGGTTTCTCGGACGGCCCCACCTCGGACGTCCTGCTTGCGGTGGTGGACCGGACCTGCGACGCATGCACCGAGGCTACGGGCGAGTGTGCCGTCCCCGCTCCGCCGTCGACGCTCAACGCGACTCCCGTTTCCTCAGCCAACGCCGAAGGCTGCATCGAAGGAACCTTCCCCCTGCTGATATCGCTCGACTGAGCGGCAATCGTCCGATGGCGGCTGCCGGCCTCCGAACTTTCTGCGCGAGTTTGCTCCCTTGGCTTGCGTTTCTCGGGACGGCGGATCGGGAGGACTGGTCACTTCAGTGACCACAATGTGTTGCTGCCGTTTCAGCTCCCTGCCGCGGTGGCTACCGTATGGACCGGCGCCGTCTTGGATGAACAGCTCGCCTCGGAACCCACGCTCACCCAACGCGCGGGAACACTACCGGTACTCCCCGTTTTGCCGTGAGGAGCGAACTCGGAGAAAGAGCAGTTCGTCTCAGTCTTTCTCATCTAGTCATTCGGCAAGCAGCCCGACCGTTGGGCGTACGTTATCGCACCCCTTTCATGATAGAGAATATGGGGCTCTCCACTGGGACTGACGACGAGTCGTGCACCATAGTCCTGCAACGGCACAACCATACTGTGGCGCCAGTTGCCTCCGGGCCTCCCAACCGCGTAGCGAAGCTCACCGGCGCGAGGAACCACTCGACCCTCGAGGCCTTCGATCGCAACGTAGAGAAGGTGAAGCTGCATGTCGTTGTCGACTCGAACAGGAAGGTGACCTCCAAAGTGCTGGGGCCAGCTGATCGAGCTTCTTGCCCACTCCCCGCCGCTTCCGCGGACCATGTACCGAAACTCTCGG
>JBCCZL010000411.1:0-9159 GCA_039187775.1 Myxococcota bacterium | reverse complement strand
GTAGGAGAGCTTGGACGCGAGTACATAAGGGTCGAGTTGAATCGCGCCGTCCTCATTCGAGCCCTCGGAAAGATCGACGCGATAGAGAAAGTGAGGGGACTGAAGCAGTCCCTCGACCACAATGCGAACCCCCGCGGCGTGGGACTCGAGACTAGGGAAGAACCGTGCGCCGCCGTCGAAGAGCTCGAGGTAGCGAGCCTCTTCCTCTTCCGAAAGCGGACGTCGAAACGCGCGCAGCCCGAACTCTCGAATGAACGCAGCCTTTGAAGCCTCGTCTAGCTGGCTCGAAAAAAACCAGCGGCGCACCAGCTCTTCCGTCGCGCGGTCCGCAAGTTCCGCCGCGGCCCGCTCATAGTCCCGGAGGAGCGCGTCGGACATGCGAAGCCGGCGCTCCGTGGTCGAAAACTCCCCGGCCTCGGCGACTTCGTCTGCGCGGAAGTCGATCGCGAGGTTCGGCGCTTCGCGGAGTGTAAACAGATCGCGCACCGTGTTCTCCCACTGGGTGTGGGTGAGCCGATGAAACCGCGGGGTTGCGACGAGCCGACCGCTCGTCCCCTCCGGCGACCTCGAAGACTCCATACCGGGTGGCGATACTCCCGAAAGGGCGTCGAACTGTCCCTCACAGCCCCCGAAGAGCAGAAAGGCGGCCGCCACATGGACTGCCGGGGTGACGCGGGTCATGCGCTGAGCTTCGCACTCCCGACCGGGATGGCTGTCACCGGAGATGCGTCGATCGCAGAGCGATTTTCGCTCGGTCGTCAAACTATACACCGACCGATTTGGTGCGGACTCGCCGCGATCCCTCGTCTGGATCGATTCTTTCGGCTGGCTCTGGTAACCCGTCCTACGTATCGCACCGCCCGCGCCCCGACTCCGCCTCGATGCGGAAGAACATCTCGTGGTAACTTGAAGTCGGTGCATGTTCGGCCGACGCTGACCCCGCGGGAACCGCGCTCTCGGGGCGCGCTCGAAGTCGCGGGGTTGGCGCTTGTGCTCGTCGCGGGCTGCACGGACATCGCCACCCAGGTCATCCTTCACGTCGATGCCGACCCAGGGATCCGGGAGCGGGCGCAGACCATCACCGTCCGAGTGCTCGGCGAAGCGGGCGAAGAAGTCGCATCACAGTCGGTGGTCCTCCGAGGGCCGAACGCCGAGGCGAGCTTTCCGTTCGTTCAGCCGATCTATCCGCGCGATGGCGATACCTCGCGCAGCTTTCACCTCGCGTTCGACGTGTTCGAAGCGGGCGCCAACGAAGGCGGCATCCTGTTGGCTCGCGAACGCGCGATCGGTCGGTATAGCGAAGGCGAACGCCGGCACGGGTGGTTGCGGTTTTCCGACGCCTGTGCCGACTTTCTCGACTGCGGAACCAGCGAAACGTGCATCGACGGCGCGTGTGCTCCGGCGTGCCTAGAGCCCACCTCCGACGACGCAGAGCCCGTGGCGGGCCGGAGCGCTCCGGTCGAGTGCGCGGTATCCGACGCCTGGACGGTGCGCAACTGGCCGTCCGAATGGCCATGCCAACCGTCCCAATGCCTCGAGAGAGGGTTTCGCTTTCGTTCGATCGGCACCGAGACGGCGCCGGTGCATACCGGATTCGCCGCGAGCGTGGACGGGACCGGGATTCGAGTGACCGTGGCCGCTGCCGATCTCCCCGAACAGATCGGTACCGGGGACCGCATCGTATTCTCGCCGGACACCGCGGCCGAAGAGAGTTCGTTTGTGCTCGGCCGGGTCAGCAGCACTCGCCTCTTGCTGCAGACCACGGTGTCTCGCGATCTCGTAGACGTGCCGTTTCGGATCGAGCGGGCGTACCACACCCTCCAGGACTGGGAGTCCGACCGCGAAGGCGACCTCGTGGAAGAGGGGCGAGCAGAGGTCGGTGTGGCCTATGCGGACGCGCCGTTTATCGGGCGAGTCGTGTTCGACGGATCGATCACCGATCCATCGCACTATTTCCACCTCACCGTGCACCCGGTAGAACGACATCGAGGCCGCGCGGGACGTGGGGCACGCCTCGAGCACCGGTTCGAGATTCCCACCGGAACAGGAGTCGGTGAGGTCGTCGACGAAGCGGTGATCGATGTGCGCACCGCCCACACGCGTATCGACTGGCTCGAGATTCGAGGTTGGGCCGCGAATAACCAGGAGCCCGAGAAGAACGACGGCTATCACGCGATCACGGTCCGCGCGAACGGCGTCGAGCTCAGTCACTTGCTCGTCCACACCGACGGGGCCCGGCGCAACCTCGAGTCGGCCACCGATGCCATCTGGATCCAGACTGTCGGTGGAACGACCCGCGTTCGGGACAGCATGTTTTACGACTTGGCACGGTCGGCGATCGTGTTGAGAAACAGTCGGGAGAGTCGGCTCGAGGTCGACAATGTGTCCGTGCTGGAGTGCATGCGCGGGGCGTACACGCCCACGTTGGGCTGCATCGGAGTGTTTGGCGGAAGCGCCAATGAGCTCTTGATTCGAAACTCGGTGGCCCACGCCCACCAGCGCCTCGGCTGTGCGATCGAGACGCCCAACGGGTTTCAGCGTGGGGCATTCTTCAACGCGTCGTGGACGCGTGACGCACCGAACGCCCTCGCGGTGATCGATTCACGTAGCGGTCACAACGTATCCACCGACCGGAGTGCGTTTGGCGAAGGATCGGTTCACGTAGTGCGCCCGGTTCCTCCGCCGATGGAGGACCCGTGCCGGGGAGGAAGCCGAATCGACGTCGAGGCTGGAGATCCCCGAGATCTGTTTATCGAAATCAACGAGGGAGCCCAAGACCTCCACCTGCGAGAGGAATCCCCGGCTCGCGGGGTAGGTCGAAACCTTGCCACAGACGACGAGAACGGGAGGAGCCGGCGCGAATGGCGAGACATTGACGCCGAGCGTCGCCCGCTCACCGGCCCCTGGGACGCGGGGGCCGATCAGAGCGCCCGATGAACGACCCCGGCGGCACTTCCCATCGCTCCACCGGCTACCGGCCGCTATTTGAACTCGCAAGGGGCGGCATTGGCGCGGTAACCCTAGTCGTCAAGCGCGATCGGGCGTTCGAGCGTCTTTACGCAATGAAAACCCTCCACGCGCACTATCGTACCGAGCCCACCATCCATCGAATGTTCTTGGACGAAGCTCGGATCGCCGGCCTGATCCGTCATCCGAACGTCGTGAGCGTGATCGATGTGGGGGAAGGGGCCGACGGCCCGTTCCTGGTCATGGACTTTGTCGAAGGGCTCTCGCTCGGTCAGCTCGTGCGCGCGGCCCCAGAGGGTGGCCACTTTCCCGTATCGCTCTGCGCGCGCGTGGGCCTTCACGTGGCTCAAGGACTGCACGCCGCGCATGAGCTTCGGAGTCACGAGGGAGAGCCACTTCAGATCGTGCACCGCGATGTGTCCCCGCAGAACATTCTCATTGGCTTCGACGGGACGGTGCGGGTGACCGACTTTGGTATCGCCAAGGCGCTAAGCCAGCAAGACCAGACCGCGACGGGCATTTTGAAAGGCAAGCTCGGCTACATGGCCCCCGAGCAGCTTCGGTTCCAACGCCCAGACCGCCGGACCGATCTCTACGCCCTCGGCGTGGTGCTTTTCGAGATGCTGAGCGGCACTCGACTCTACTCGGGCGGCGTGGATTCCGATGTGCCTCAGCGAATCCTCTTTGGCCCGGTCCCCGACATCAGCGAGCACCGACGCGACGTTCCCTCCGAACTCGTGTCGCTGCTCATGGAGCTGCTCGCCAAAGAGCCGGACCACCGCCCCGCGAATGGCGAAGAGGTGGCGAGCCGGCTCGAAACGATCTGCGAAGGCGACTCCGAGCTCCAGCTCGGCGTGCGCGCGTACCTCGACCACCACTTTTCCGAGTCGAAGGAGAAACAGCGAACCAAGATCGCCGGAGCGCTCAAGGCGGACCCACAAAAGGCAGTCGTGTCGGGACAGGATCCGCCTGCCGAGGCAGAGGGAGCTCTCCGCAAAGAGGCCTCAGCCGGCGAGCCGGAAGAGCTTCATCCCCTACAAGAGCCCGAGTCCGTCGATGTCACGCCATTTTCGCGAACGTCGAAGGCGCCCTGGCTCGTCGCCGCAGGTGTCCTCGCGGCCCTCGCCGTGTCGATCGGAGCATGGGCGATGACGAACCCATCCGAAGCATCGACTCCGAACGACACTCCCGAGCCTGCAGGACCCCAAGTCGCCGAGACGATCGATCCACCCTCCGCGATGAGCACCGAACGTGATCTGCCACCCTCGGAGAATCCACCCGAGCCGGAATCCGCGTCGATCCCGGCGGACGCGGTTCCCGAGCCTGCCGCTCGACGGCGACCCACCAAGCAGCAGGAACGACCGCCCCGGGCCTCCCGAATGGAGCGAGCCGCCACGAGGTCGGCGATGACCCCTCCCCAGACCGGGGCCCAGCCCTCAGGCCGCAACCCCGAGGGCTGGTGGGGATGGGAGCAGTAACGCGGGTCAGTTGAGCCAGCTGCTCTCTGCGACAAGATTGAAGAGATCGACGCAGTGGCGCACACCATCGCACATCAGCGAATCTGGGGTGACAGCGGCGCGCACCGAAGCCTGCCATCTCAGACGTGGAGGTTCGATGACGCGCGTGTGGATCGGTTTGGCGATGGTGATCGGAGGATGCGAAGGCACCTTCGACCGTCTCTCGGAAACGCCTCGGGGCCCCGATCTTCGGGAAGAGCTGATCGACGAGTCGGCCCCTCCCGATGTCGCGTGGGCGCCATCCGGCTTCCTCACCACGCGGCAGTTTGCGTTTGCTACGTACGATCTCCTCGGGGTCATGCCCGCGGAGGACCTGCCGGCGGAAAACCGCGTCGACCTCTTCGTCAACAATGCGTTTCAGCACGAAGCGAGTCTTCTCTCGGAGGACATTCGCGCGGCGATTGCCGAAGACGTCGCCGCCTCGATGAACTCCGAATCCCTGGCCACCCGAGTGGGCTGCTTGGACGATTGTTCGGTCGCCACCCTCGCGCCGTTTTTTCAACGGGCGTTTCGGCGAGAGCTCCCCGCGGATGAACAGGAAGCGCTGTCGACACTCGTCACCGAGGCGGACAACCCCGTGGAGGGGCTTCGCCTGCTGATCGAAGTCGTCCTCCGGTCACCCCAGTTTCTCTATCGCTTCGAAGAACCCCAAACCGGGTCCACACCGGACCGTGCCTCGCCGATCGACGACTTCGGGCTCGCCTCGCGGCTCTCCTTCTTTCTCTGGAACTCCGGACCGGACGAACGGCTCCTGGATCTTGCGAGCTCGAACGCCCTGTCGGACCCCGCGACCCTCCGCACCGAAGTCGCGCGCATGCTCGACGACGAGCGGTTCGGCCGAAGCGTGATGTCGTTTCACGAGCAGTGGCTCTCCCTCGACGCCATGAGTCGGCTCGAAAAGAGCGACCCCACCTTCGCCGGGGCCGGGACGAGCTGGCGCGAGAGCTTCGATGGCTTCATTGCGACAACCTTCGACCGGGGCCTCCGCGAACTCCTCACCACCTCGGAACTCGCGCTCACCGAAGACCTCGCGCCCCTCTACGGCTTCGAGCCGACCGCTCCGCTCGCAAGCTATCGGTTTGCGCCCGAAGAGCGCGCCGGGCTCCTCAGCCATCCGGCGATGATGGCGAAGCTCGCGTTCGCCGATCAGGACTCGCCGATCGCGCGCGGAGTGTTCGTCATGGAGCGGCTCCTCTGTCGCGAGCCGCCGCCCCCGCCAATGGACGTCGACCTGACACCGCCTCCCGTCGACCCGGACAGCACGAGTCGGGAGCGCTTCGATACGCTCACCGGCGTCGAGCCGTGCGTTGGCTGCCACCAGCTGTTTAATCCCATCGGGTATCTGTTCGGGAACTTCGACGCGACCGGCCGCTATATCGAAACCTCGGAGAGCGGACGGCCGATCGAGGCCGAAGCCACCGTCCTCAATCTCGTGGAAGGTGTCGGAAGCACCTATTCCGGACCCGTGGAGTTCGCCCACACCCTCGCGGACTCGCCGGCGGTGAGTCACTGCGTGGCCGAGCACTGGCTTCGCTATGCGGTGGGCCGACCGCTCCATGCCCGTGACGCACGAAGCGTGCACGAAGCCCGAACCGCGTTTGACGATTCCGACGGCGACTTCCGCGAGCTCATGCGAGCGATCGCGGAAAGCCCCGCTTTTCGCCTGCACCGAATCGAGGAGGACCGATGATCAAGCCGCTGAGTCGCCGGACCGTGCTCCGGGGTGTGGGAGGCTCCGTGCTCGCCCTTCCATTTCTCGAAGCCATGCGGTCCCGGCGAGCTTCGGCCGACGAAGTCGATGGCCTCGTCGACGGGCGCATCCAGCGCCTCATCGTCGTGTTCAAGGGCAACGGCATGCACCAACCGAGCTTCTATCCCGAGCCGGGAGGCACATTCGTCGGGACCACTCTCGAGCCGCTCGAAGCGTATCGGGATCGGTCGCTGATTCTCGACGGGGTAAAGCTCCAGTCGGCCCTCGATAGCGAAGGCGAAATGCATCAGACGGGCATGGGGTCCCTGTTGTCCGGTCGGCGCCTGCAAAACACCGGCGAGTTCAGCGGCGGTGGGGGTGCGACCGCTGGCTGGGGCAACGGGATCACGATCGATCAGACGATCGCGGAGCGAGTGCGTGGCAACACGCGGTTTAAGAGCCTCGAACTCGGCATTCGGGCCAACGTGATCGGAAGCGAGGTTCGGACTCGGCTGAACTACCGAGGCCCCGGCGATCCCATTTCGCCCGTCGACAACCCGCAGGAAGTGTTCGACCGCCTGTTCGCGGGAGTCGACACCGATGCCGAGGAGCGAGAGCGGCTCCGCCAACGACGCCAGCGGGTCGTGGACGCGGTGCAGGATCAGTTTCGTCGCGTTCGTCAGCGGGTGGGGACCACGGACCAGCAGCGCCTCGACCGTCACTTGAGCTTCATCGACGAGCTCGAAACCCGCGTGGGAGGGATGGGTGCGGGCTGCGTCGCTCCGGAGCGGCCCCGCGACTTCGGCACCTCGCGCGACGCGGTGCCCGACATCTCGCGAGCTCAGATCGATCTTTTGGTCTCCGCCTTCGCCTGCGACCTCACCCGCGTTGGAAGCCTCCAGTACAGCACCGGGGCCTACCACATCCGTTTTCCCTGGCTGGGGGACGACAACCAGGGCCACAGCCTTGGCCATGCCACCGCCCGTCGCGACGAGGCCGCCGTCGATCCCAACGACCGGGACAAGACGGAGCGGACGCGCCTTTGGAACAATCGGATCCGTTGGTACGCGGGCGAGATTGCCTACCTGCTTCAGCGTCTCGAGGAAACGCCCGACGGCGACGGGAGCCTCCTCGATTCCACGGCGGTGCTCTGGACCAGCGAAAATGCGAACCCGCACCACTATCTGACGCGGATTCCCTTCGTGTTCTTCGGCACCGCCGGCGGCAAACTGCAAACCGGAATGAAACAGTACGCCGATCCGTTCGATAGCCGGAACCACGTGAATCACAACCGCATGCTCGTCGCGCTTCAACAGGCCTACGGCATCGAAAGCAACACCTTCGGCGAACCCGAATACTGCGAAGGCGGCGCCCTCGACATCCTCCGCTGACTATTCGTCGGAGTAGATCACGTCCACCTCGCCATCGATGCGCACGCGAGCGACGAACGCATCGATTTCGGCGCGCGGAAGATCCCACAGCCGGGCATTGCCACGAACTTCCTGAAGTCCACTCAGCCCATCGAGCGACGTGGCCTCGGGATTGCCGAGGATGCTAAGGGAGCCGACCGACTCGAGCCGCTCGAGGCCCCGAAACCCCTGCAAGTTCCGGTTGCTCGCGATACCGAAGACACCGTCAACACGCCGCAGTTGGCCCAGCGCGGCAAGCGACGGCAGCGCCGTGTCGCGAATCGTCAGCTGCCCCACTTCCTCAAGCCGGTCTAAGCCATCTAAGCTCTCGAGACTGTAGTTCCGAAAGAAGGTGACCTGCCCGTCGATCACGCGAAGCCCGCTCAAGAGCCTTGCGTCGCGAGCCTCGTGGTCGTTCATGAAGTCGACAGAGCCCAAAAACCGCTCGCAGCCGGGAGGGAGCTCGGGCGGCTGAGGGAAGCGACTATTGAGGGGCATGTTGGGAGCTCCACACGTGACGAGATCTTCAGAGTCCCTCCCGTCCATCTCAGCATCAGTGGGCGCCGTCGCATCCGCAAGTGAGGCATCGAAGCGGATGGGTTCGCTCGGTGATTCGCTTGATGAGCAGGCGAACAAGAGACTCAGGAGAGTCGCACAGAGAACTACGGAGCTGATTCGCCGCCGTCTGGAGTTCGGTGCGGTCACGGTACGGTCACCACGTAGCGGGTGGATGCGATGCAACTACCAAGGGACTGCATCGCCTCAAGCTGTTCCCCGGACACAAGTGGACGCTCTAGCACGAATTCCCGTCCGCTCCCATCCACGATCTCCTCGCCTCCTCCGTTGTCTGACCACACTCGAATCACGCTTCCGGGAACGCTCCGAGAAACCATGATTTTCGTCATTCCCGCGACCGGCGGAGAAAGCTCGGGGGCGGGGAGGGTCGCGCAGTCTTGCACCGGCGCACTCATGCTCGTGGTGACCGCCTCGCACAGCGTTTGGCTCATCGTGATCTGCTCGCCAACAACGAAGGCGCGCCCGAGATGCGTGCCAAGATCGAGATTGGAGCGAGAGTAGGTCGGCCAGGAGCCTAGTGCAAACGGGCCTCCGCTCGATGTAGACGCGAGCGTCTGACGCGAACCAGGCACGATGTCCCGATAGCTAAACAGCTCTTGACCGGCGTAAAGGGCGTTGCCGCTTGTGGAAAGGGACCCGAGAGGCACCGGTTCCGCCTGAGCGACGATTTTCTCGCTCAAGTCGCTCTCTGGTTCACCGCACAACGACTGGGTAACGCTAATTTCATCGCCGATAACAAACGCCGCGTCTGCCGGGGCGCGGGTTCGTCCGGTGACACTGCCGAAGGAGGTAGTGTCACCGGATCCTGTGGGGCCTGTCCGGTAGACACGGAGAACTGCTCCCGGGGCGTGATCGACGGCGACCGTCGATGCGCATTCGTGCGTAATCCGGATGGTCTCGAGTTCGACGTCCCGTCGCTGGGCATTCCCGGAGCATCTGAGCTCGCGCCGGGTCAGGTGTGGAGCGCGGTTCAGCGGGTCGGTGGAGTAGAGTCTCCGCC
>JBCCZL010000410.1:0-9160 GCA_039187775.1 Myxococcota bacterium | reverse complement strand
GGCTCGGCACGACGGCCGGCGGCGCCTCCACCCCGATCATCGACCAAGCTCACGCGGGTGAAGGACTAGACCGTCATTTCGACGCGCAGGAGCTGACGGCCGAGGAACAAGTAGTCGCCGTCGTGCCGAGCCGACGAGGAATACCCGAGGTATTTCGAGGAGGCAGCGAAGCGGTCGGTGCGGCGGACGGTGGTGGATCCGTCGCGAGGGCGATCAATGTCACGCGGGTGAAGGACTAGCAGCAACCTGCTAGGGCTCTTCTCCGATCATCCGCTCGATGATCGCGGAGTCGCTCGCGTTCGGCGCGAGCTCGAGATAGCGGCGGTAGGCAGATCGCGCTCGCGAGACGTCGCCGGCACGCATGTACGCGCGCCCCAACTGCTTGTGGACCCGAGGGTTGTTCGGAGCGGTTCGTGCGGCGCTCTCGAACGCTCGGATCGCTCCCGCAACATCGTTGGCGAGGAAGAGTCGGCGGCCCTGGTCGTACGCCGTCTCTTCCGGGGCCTCGGTCGGCTCCGTTGCTGCCTCCGGCGGTGCCTCCTCCGGCGGTTCCCGCGGTCGGACGGGACGTGGGGTTCGAAGAGTTGCGGCTTCGGGGTGTTCGGAGGTGGAAGACGAAGGCAGGGTTTCCGGTGGAACCGGAGGCCCAGCCAGCTCGGTGTCGGGTACCGTCGGAGGCGTGCCTCCGAGGTCAAGCCCATCGGGCGCCACGGCGGCGTCCTGGGTGAGCACGGCCACCGGCGGGGGAGGGGCGCCCACCAGCGATGCTTCGTTTTCGGCTCCGTGGCTTCCGAGCAGGGCGACCCCGATCGCGGCAAGGCCTGCCACCGCAAGGGTGACGGCAACGAAGTTCCGGAGGCCCTCCGAGGAGCCCGGCTCGGGTGGATTGGACTTCGGCGATTCCGCCGGCGCGGACTCCGCCCTCTCGGGTCGGTTGTCCGTTTGGGATTCGGTCTCGGGGTCCTCGGTGGGGTCGTCTCGTGAACCGAGTGGATGGTTCGCGACGTCTCCAAGCTCGGCGACCGCCTGCCGAAGGGCTTCCACCATCGCAGGGGCGTCGGCGTATCGTTCGTTGCGATCTTTGCTCATCGCACGGAGACACACTGCCTCGAGGACCCGCGGGATCTTCCACGCCGGTTTTCGCTGTCGCGGCGGCTCGACGGGTTGGGTCAGGTGCTGGGTGATGATTCCGAGGGCCGACTCGGCGGTGAACGGCAGTGAAGCCGTGAGCATTTGGTACAGCATGCACCCGGCCGCGTAGATGTCAGCGCGCTTATCAAGCGACTCACCGCGAGCCTGTTCTGGGGCCATGTACTCTGGGGTGCCACAAACGAACCCGCTCACCGTGATCGCGGAGCCGCCTTCCTGTTCGACGATCTTGGCGATGCCAAAGTCGCAGACCTTAAGCGTCTCGGCGCCGCGCGCATCTTCGAGCACGATCACGTTTTCGGGTTTCAGGTCGCGGTGAATGATCCCCGCGAGGTGCGCCGCATCGAGCGCCGCGAGCACTTGTTCCATGAGGTTGAGAATGCGCCGGGGCCGAAAGGGTGCGTCGTGCTCGATCACGGTCAGGAGGTCGTCCCCATCCAAGAACTCCATTGCGATGTAGAGCGTGCCGTCGTCGTCTTCGCCGAAGTCGAGGATCGACAGGGAGTTTGCGTGAGACAGCCGGCTTGCGGCTCGAGCCTCACGATGAAACCGTTTCGAGACCTTCGGGTCGTTCGCGAGGTGCTTGTGCATCACTTTGATCGCGATCGACTTGTCGAGGGCGACCTGGCGCGCCCGGTAGACCCGGCCCATCGCCCCGCTCCCGATGAGTTCCGTGATTTCATACTTGCCAGCGATCGTCCGATGCAGAAACGGGTCTGGCTCGTCGGGTTCCGGGGGGATCGGAGCGCCGCAACCGGGGCATTCCTGGTCCCCTGGCACGATTTTCGCGCCGCATTCGGTGCAGCTGGCCATGGTGGCCCGCCGGAGTTTAGCAGAGCCCCATTCCCGGAGCCCAGGCGCCGGTCCGTTCTTGACCATGTTTGGTCTCGGCCTCTATCCTCGCTCGCACAACGATTTCCCTCGGTTAGCTATCCGAGAACGTGGGAGGCGCCAGGTGATCATCTGCCCTAGGTGCGGCAAAGAGAATCAGGACCACTACAAGTTTTGTCTTGGCTGCGGAGCGGAACTACCCCGGGACGCAGCGCAGGCCCCCAAGAACTTCACGGCCCCGACGCCCCCTGCCGGCTTCTCATCCAAGTCAGACGGCGGTGCCGGGCCTACGCCCGCCGGTCCACCTGCAGTGTCTGCACCTGCCGGTCCCGGCCCCGCTCCGCTTCCAGCGGGTCCAGCGCCTGGCCCAGCGCCGATGGCGGCTCCTGTTTCGGCGGGCCCCGCGCCGGTGCCGTCGGGTCCGGCGCCTTCCGCATCGCCGGGACCGGTTCCGGTGCCATCGGGCCCCGCGCCGGCGCCTTCGCCACCGGCGGGACCACCCGCGGCTGACGCCGGGGGACAGACGGTCACTTGTCCGAAGTGCGGCAATACGAATCCGACGACTTTCAAGTTCTGCGGGACCTGTGGTCACCCACTTGCAGATGCAATTGCTGCACTCGATGGTGGGGTTGCGGTGCCCGCGGCGCAGCCGCCAGCGCCGGTGCCGAGCGGGGGGCCGGCGCGTGGTTCCCTCATTCTCATTCGACCGGACGGTTCGGAGGGCGAAGCTTTTCCCCTCGAGGCCAACGAAACCCGGATCGGTCGCGACGCCGGGGGAATCTTCTCCAGCGATTCCTATCTGTCCCCGGGCCATGCGGTGTTTCGCTTCGACGCGGGTCAGCTGCGAGTCACCGATGCGGACAGCCTGAACGGGGTGTATGTGCGCATTGCGCCCGAGCAGCCGCACGAGCTCATCGACGGCGCGATCTTCCGGATCGGCCAGGAGATCATCCGGTTTGAACTCATGAAGCCACCCGCCAGCCCGGGCGATGGCATCCAGCTCATGGGCAGCCCGGATCCGGGCTTCATCGGTCGAATGCGTCTCGTGATCGGGCGAGAGACCCACGGCAACTCGTACTGCGTTCCCCCCGACGGGATGCATCTCGGACGCGAGCGGGGGGACATCATCTTCCCCGATGATGGGTATGTGTCGGGCCTTCACTGCCGGATTCACAAGGAAGGTGGTAAGGTTCTACTCACCGACGTTGGAAGCTCCAACGGCACCTTCATCCGGGTGCGCGGGGATCACTCGATTCCCGCAGGGTCGATGATCCTCATGGGCCAGCAGCTCTTCCGGGTCGAGTACCAGTAGGTCGAGTCCTCGGAGTCGAGGAGCCGCAACACGGGGCCCCTGAGTTGAACCGTCGAGACCAGCAATCGGGTCTGCGGCTTTGCTCGTCCGATCGAGTCGGTATTCAGTGTGCCAAGAAGTGGCGGACTCGCTTTAGGATCGCTTCCGGCTGTTCCACCGGCGACGCGTGGCTTGCGCCGGCCAGCAGAAGATAATCGGACTTCGGGATTCGCTCCGCCATTTCCTTGGCAAGTTCCTTCGGCGTAAACGTGTCGTTTTCGGCCGCCACCACGAGCGTCGGCACCGAGATTCGCTCCAGCAGGTCCTCGGCGCTGTGCTCGCCGGCGAGGCGAAGCATCGGCAGGAACACGTCCCACGCAATGAGGTTGATGTGGTCCCAGTACACCCGGAAGTCTTCTTCTCGAATCGTGAGGCCGTCGACTTCGCCGCTCAACCGAGCCAGCCGAAACGCGAGCCCCGCCGGCACCCGGCCCCACAGCGCTCGTGAAAGGTCGCGGTGATCCCGCGCATACTCGATCAGCCGGGGTAGAACCGTCTTGAGCACGTCGGTCCCGTGAAAGGTCTCGGTGACTTTGCCGTAGGTTCCGCAGATCAGGACGAGGCCAGCGGTTCGATCGGGGAACTGCCGGTAGAACTCGAGTGCCACCTGCGTCCCCATCGAGTGACCGAACAGCACGGCTTTGCCCGTGTCGGTCTCATCGAGCACATGGCGCAGGTCCCGGGCGAGGGTGGGAACGTCCAGCCGCGCGGCGTCCGCGGGCGGACCGCTTCGCCCATGGCCGCGATAGTGCCAATGCACCACCCGATGGGTCTTCGCGAGCGCCGGCTGCAGATACTTCCACGCGAAGCCATCACAGCCGATGCCATCATTGAGCACCAAGGTCTCACCGGCTCCGCGCACCCCGAAAAATAGCCGGGTGCGGTCCTCGGCGAGCACAAACGACTGGTGGTCATAGTCCATTGGACGGGACCGTTGGTTGAGAACCGGATACGAGCGCGACGAACGGTCGATGCCCGTCCGAAGGGTCAGGTCCCGGCGCCGTCCTCTGGAATGTCGTTCACCGACGGGAGCTTACGAATTTCCGACAAGCCGATCTTCACGCACCGCTGGACGATCCAAGAGAGGGAACGATCCAATCGTGCCGCTTCGTGCTGAATATCCTGCAGCATCGACTCGGGAAAGTAGAGGCTCTGCTTACGCTTATCGGTTCCGCCCATGTTCTCCCCGTTGACCGCTTCCAAAACCCGAACTCCAACAGCGGAGGGATGCGAAAGCGGAAGGTGACTGTCTGTCGTGGTACTACAACAGAACACCGAAAAGCCGTCAACGAGGTTTGCTTGTGAACCGAATTTTCCGTCGGATGAGAAGATGTTTCCGAACGATCGAGTGCTCTTTGCGAGGGGTCTCCGCATGACTCCGACACCCCGCGCCAGCCCCACCTTCGGCCGGTGGATTCGCCGCTTCGGTCCCGGTCTTGTTCCGGGTGTGGTCCTGGGCCTCGTGCTTGGCGCGTCGGCAGCTCACGCCACCCCCGAGACGGAAAGCCCTTACCGAAACCTCGGGATCTTCGCGCGAGTGCTGGCGCACATCGAAATGAGTTGGATCGAAGAGATCGATCAGCAGGAAGCGGTGTACGGGGCGATACGAGGGATGGTCGAGAGCCTCGACCCGCACTCCACCTACATGGACCCCGAGGAGTACCGAATCCTGACGAGCGACACCCAGGGCAGGTTCGGCGGCATCGGCGGGGAGATCGAAGTGCAGGATGGTTGGCTGACCGTTCTCGGGGTGTTCGATGGGGGCCCGGCGGACCGCGCAGGGCTTCAGCCCGGCGACCGATTTCTGACGATCCAGGGTCGAAGCGCCCGCGACTTGCCCATCGGCGATGCGGTTCAGCTGATGCGCGGCGAGGCGGGGACCGACGTCCAGGTCGGCATTCGACGCGATGGCGAAGACGACGCGATCGAGGTCACGCTGACCCGCGAGATCATTCGGGTCGAGGCGGTCGAGGCCCGCGTGTTGCCCGATCGGATCGCCTACATCCACATCAAGTCGTTTCAGCAAACCACCACCCGTGAGCTGCGCCGCGCGCTCGACATCGCGGTCGACGAGACCCGCGCGGGAGGAGGCCTTCGCGGGGTGATCCTCGACCTCCGCAACAACCCGGGGGGCCTGCTCGACGAAGCGGTGCTCGTGAGCGACGAGTTCCTCTCTCGGGGGACGATCGTTTCCACTCGGGGGCGTGGGGACCGTGTGCTTTCCGAAGCGCGGGCGTCCTCCTCGGGGACTCGACCCGATTGGCCGATGGTGGTGCTGGTGAATGGCTACTCGGCGTCGGCGGCCGAGATTGTGGCCGGCGCGCTCCAGGACCACGGGCGCGCGGTGGTGGTCGGCACGCGGACCTTTGGCAAAGGAAGCGTGCAGAACATTATCGAGCTTCCCGACGGGTCGGGGCTCAAGCTGACGATCGCGCGATACTTTACGCCGAGCGGCCGGTCGATTCAGGCCGAGGGAGTCGCGCCGGACATGGAGATCGAGCAGATCCGTGAAGAGGCGCTTCGAGAGGGCATTCAGCGCGAGGTGATCAGCGAAGCCCTCCTCGAGGGGCATCTCGACGAGCGGGTGACGATGGAGGCCGTGGAGGTGTCGCGCGATGCACCGCGGGAGACCGTCGATGGAGAGGAAGAGGCGCCGTTCGCGGATGACTACCAAGCTCGGATGGCCCATCAGGCACTTCGGGCGATCGTCACCGCACAAGGAGGCAGCGAGTAGGACATGGCGCTGATCGAGTTTCGATCGGTCCGCAAGTCCTTCGGCCCCAAACACATCTACGAGGACTTGAACCTCGACATTCACCGGGGAGAGTCGCTCACCATCATCGGCGGTTCGGGCATGGGCAAAAGCGTGATGCTCAAGCTGCTGATGGGTCTCCTCTCCGCGGACGGCGGGTCGATTTGCTTCGATGGCGAAGAGGTCATCGGAATGGCCGAGCGAGATCTCGGCGGGCTCCGACGACGGATCGGGATGCTCTTTCAGGGCGCGGCGCTCTTCGATTCCCTTTCGGTGTTCGAAAATGTCGCCTACGGCCTGCGTGAGCACCTCAAGATGAGCGAGTCGCAGATCGCCGAGCGGGTCGCGGAGTCGCTGTCCAGCGTCGGCCTTCCGGGCATCGAGTCGATGTGGCCGGCGGACCTTTCGGGAGGCATGAAGAAGCGGGTGGGCCTAGCTCGGGCGATCGCGGTGCGGCCAGAAGTGCTCCTCTACGATGAGCCCACCACCGGTCTCGATCCGATCAACACCACGCGGATCAACCGGCTCATCCTCAGCCTGAAGGACAAACTGAGCATTACATCGGTGGTGGTGACCCACGACATGCAGAGCGCGTTCACGGTGAGCGACCGCATCGCGATGATCCACAAAGGCCAGGTGATTTTCACCGGCACGCCGGATGAGATCCGGAGCTCCGCCGACTCGCGGGTGCGAGACTTTATCGAGGGCAACGCGCCGCTTTCGGACGACGCGGAGACTTTGCTACGGTTCGGGGGCTAATGAACCAAGACCGCCAAATCGCCATCCGCGTCGGGATCTTTGTGCTCGCCGCGATTGCGATCGGCGCCACGATCGCATTCGCGATCGGAAACCAGCGTTCCGTGTTTGGCTCGAAGGTCGAGTATCGAGCGGTCTTCGATTCGGTCAGTGGTCTTCGGGCGGGAAGCCCGGTTCGGATCGCGGGCCTGGGGGTTGGAACGGTCGGCGAGGTGGCGCTGGGCGACGACGGCAGAGTCCATGTTCGCTTTAGCGTGCTCAAGGAGGTGAGCCATCTGGTGCGGGAAGACAGCCGTGCCGCGGTGGGCAACAAAGGGCTGCTCGGCGACAAGCTGATCGACATTTCGGCGGGGCAGGGGGAGCCGCTCGCTCCCGGCAGCGTGGTTCCCACCGGAGATTCGGGAGACCTGAGCCAATACCTGTCGGCGGCCGGTGGGATCATCGACGATGTGCAGGGCACGGTGTCGAACCTCCGAACGGTAACCGAGCCACTGGCGGAGGATCAGTTCGGTGAAGACGTGCAGGAGATTGCCCACAACCTCGCGATTCTGACCCGCATGGCGGCGACCGAGGACGGGACCGTGGCGCGGCTCCTTCAGGACCCTTCTTACGCGGACCGGCTCGACCGAACTCTTCGAAACGTGGAGCTTGCGAGCGCGGAGCTCCTCCGGACCAGTCGGAGCACGCGGGCGATCGTGGACGAGGTGAGGGCGGGGGATGGTTCGGCGCACGAGCTGATCTACGGAAGCGGAGGCGCGCGTCTCGTCGAGAACTTGGCCGACATGAGTGGCGAGGCGAATCTTCTGATGGCGGAAGTCCGGACCGGCGACGGGATGGTCCATGACTTGGTCTATGAAGATGCGGGCGACGCCATTCTGAACAATGTAACCCAGGCAACAACTGACCTCGCCGCGTTGATGTCCGATATTCGTGCCGGACGGGGTACGGTGGGTGCTCTGCTGACCGATCCATCGATCTACGAAGACGTGAAGCGACTGATCGGAGATTTGGAGCGAAACCAGATTCTTCGCGCTCTCGTGCGCTACTCGATCACCCGCGACGAAACCGCGGGCGACGTCGATGTAGAATCCGAGCCGCCGGAGGAGTAGACCGTTGCGAGTCGAGGGAGGGTGGCATCCTTTGGCGCTGGTATTGGCGTTGCTCGGATGTGACTCGCCGACCACTCATCTCACCGCAGACCTCGCGCTGGATCTCGCCGGGCCACACCAATCCGAGTATGCGGAGTTCGAGCGCTGGGCGCGGCGAGCGGTGGATGCGGACCCTGCGTTCGTCAGCCGAGCCCAGCTGGAAGAAACGGTCTTCGCGCCGATCCTTCGCGAGAACTCGATCTATGGGGCGTGGGTCGCACGGGACGGTGCGTCGATGCGGCCCCTCCACTTTGGTCACGAGAACGAGGTCCCCAAGGAACTTTCGTGGGTGAGGGTACGAGCCGATGGGGATCGCTTTGATATCGCGACGGGAAAGCTCGCCGACCCGCGACAGCGGCTTCGGGACGATTCGCCCCGCGAACCCTGCGTCTTCATTCGCCGAACGGACCGGACCAGCGATGGCGCGGAGCTGACCGTGACGGTGGCCTTCGTCGAGACCGCCGGCGGATAGCTCTTGGAAGGCGAACGTCGGATCGCATACCCTCGGCCGAGAACGTCGCCCGTCGACGAGAAAGAGGAAACGCGATGAAACTATTCGCCCAGACGATCCCCGCCCTCGCCATCGTAGCGCTCCTTTCCGGCTGCAGCCTCGACCCGGTGGCTATGAACGAATCCGGGGCTCTCGAAGAGAGCGACGCGACCCATCCCGACGATGGCTCTTTCTATGACCCGTACAAGTTCAAGGCGGATGCGGGGTGGACCGTCACCGTCACGATGACGAGTACTGCGGAAGGCTTGACTCCGTTCCTTCACATGCACGGTCCCGAAGGGTTTGACCAGCAGGCCGATGGAGTCGGCGGGAACATTGCCACCATCAACACCACAGCCCCGACCAAGGGCGAGTACGAGGTGTGGGCCAACTCTCGTCAGCCTGGCGAGACGGGCGCTTACACGATCGCGATCGTTGCGAACCCCGCGCAGTAGCGAAGTCTTTGATCTGAGCGCGCCCGGTCCAGTGACCGGGCGCTCTGCGTTAAGGCTAGTACCCCCGCCCCGAAGTTCGTTCCGGGTTGTTGCCGGCCCTCGGGTCCGATCTCGGCAGCCCGGACCGCGATGCTCTCCTCGAATGGCCTTGGGGCCGTCCTTCGTCGCCAGGCCCACCAACCTCGAACCCGATTCCTCGACAGAACCCGGAACGAACTTCGGGGCGGG
>JBCCZL010000409.1:0-9178 GCA_039187775.1 Myxococcota bacterium | reverse complement strand
GGCCGCGGAGCGGGGGTCGGATCGTCGGCGAGCTCGAGAACCGGACGCCCAGCGGGTCCGGGCGCCTTGGGTCGCGCGGCGGGAGCGGCCGGCGTGCCCGGCCGGGGATTGGTGCCAAACGCAACCGTGGGGGTGCGGGGTGGCTTCTGCGGAGCCGTCGGCGGTCGGGCGGGGGCCGCAGGAGCCGCCGCACTCGCACCGCCGGGAACCGATGCGCGGGGCCGTGACAACACTTCCCCGACCTTGTCGATCGCGACCTGGCTGTCGAAGGGCTTGGCGACGTGATCGTCGACGCCGGAGCTCTTTCCGCGCGGCTCGTCGAACGCATTGTGCTGACTCGTCAGCACGATGACGGCAATATTCGAAGTGCCCGGGTTGCTCTTGATCGCTTTTGCGACGTCGTAGCCATCCATCGGCGCCATGCTCACATCGGCAAAGACCACATCCGGCTTTACCCGTTGGGCCTGCTCGACGCAGCTCTGGCCGCTGTCCACGGAGACGACCTCGGCGTCTTCGCCGGCGAAGGTCATCTGCATGATGGACCGCATCGTGACACTGTCATCGGCGACGAGGATCTTGACCGGCACGCTTGTAGCTCCGTCCGTTCGAGTGCAGTTTCCGGGACGACGCTAGCCAGCCCCGTCCGCTTGCCCTGGATACGCCATCTAAGGCGACAGGGTCAAGAACAACGCAAGATTTCGGGCAGATGGAGTTCAGAGGGTGATGCCCAGCTGCGCCGCCGCCCCCTGGATCGCGCTCGTGGAAGATGGGAGCCCCTCGGCGGCGCGAAGCGCGTCCCGAAGCACCGTCTCGGCCTCCTCGGCCCGGTCTGCGTCGGAAAGGAGGATCGCGAGGCTCGCCGCGGCGGGGCCGTGGGCAGGATTGGCCATGAGGGCGCGGCGGTAGTACCGCCGGGCCGCCGCGTTGTTCCCCCCTTCCTGCGCTTTTTTGCCGAGATCCGCCGAGTTCACCGCGACCGACCGGCGCTGCCGCATCCGAAGCTCCGCATAGTTTCGCGCCGCGCGGGTGTCGCCGACCTCGAAAGCGCACCGCTCCGCGGCAAACGCCACGTGCTCATCGGCCGTTGCTTCGAGACCGAGTGCCTCCGCTCCGAGGAGCTGAGGGCAGCCGAGGAGCCAAGCCTCGAGCACCTGGACGAGGGTGGCATCGCCCGGATCTTCGACTTCTTTCGCGAGATCGAGGGCAAGCTGCGCGTATCCCCGGTGTTCGAGGCCGAGGGCCGCGGAGAGCGCAGGACGCGCCGAAAATGGAAGGACCGTTCGTTCGGAGACCCGTCGGAGGAGCCGGTGATAGGCCCGCTCGTCGTAGCGGAGCTCATCCGCTGCGGTTGCCGCCACCGCGAGATCCGACGCGTCGTAGCCGGCGAGCGCACCCCGGATGTCGCCCTGGGCCTCGGCGACCGCACCCTCGAGATACGCCCGAGGGCTCGGTTCGAGGGGAAGATTCGGGAGCGCGTCCTTCACCCGCCGAATGCCGGTGGGTCGGTTCGCGACCTCCTGGAGACGCACCAGCACGATCTCGAGCTGGTCGTCTTCGGGGAACGCGGCAAAGGACGCAGGACTGACCCAGGGGATGTTCCACGCCGCCCGGTCGATGTCTTCGTAGTAGATCGACGCCGAAGCCGAGGTGGTGGCGAGCTCGAACTCAAACGCCGGCCGGTCATCGACGATCACCGAGGCCCCCTCGGCAAACGTGGGCATTCCCGGTGGATCGATCTCGCGCACCGCGGCGATGTCGAGGACGTCGTCCAGACCGAGCGGACTCAGGTACGGACGGAACTCTTCGGTGGCGACCCGCCGGGCAATCTCGTCGTCGATCGGCATGGGCGTGTCCGACGCGATCAGAATGAAGCTCGAGTCCTCGACCACGAAGGCCTGCACATGTTCGAAGGACGTGAGAAGCGTGGCCGCCACGCTTCGGAGGTGGCGGACTTCGGTGCGGAAGAGATTGACCCAAAGGCACAGCACCCCCCCGTCGCGAAGGGCGTCTTTGGCTTCGCGGAAGAACTCTCGGGTGTAGAGCGCACTCGAACCGGCAAGCCAGGGATGGCTCGGCTGGGAGATGATCGCGTCATAGCTTCCCGGTTCGGCAAGGACGAGCTGGGCCCGTGCATCGTCCACGATGAGACGAGCCCGCGGGTCGTCAAGGGGGAAGGGCTTTTCCCGCGCTTCGTGGAGATAGCGCGCGGCTTCGACCACCGCGCTCTCCAGTTCGACGACATCCACGTGGCTAAACCCTCCGGCAAGGGCCATCGTGGCGGTATGGCCGGCTCCGAGGCCGACGATCATCGCACGCTCTCGCTCGTCGGCGAATAGACCCGCGGATGCTCCGAGCATCGCGAGCTCCGAGCCGAACCCCGGGTCGCTTCCTCCAAACCCCGACTCGGGACGGCCGTCGTTGTAGAGCCGGAGCAACGCGTCGCCTTCGAGGACGGTGACTGTGGTGTTTCGGCCTTCGCGCATGAACACCACCCCCTCTTCGAATCCTTGGCCGGGTCCGAGGAGGATCCCGTTGAGCGGGTCGTTTCGCGCGTGGAGCAGGAACGGAACCTCGATCGACGGCTGCGCGTTGAGGACGAGCGCCACCAAAATCGCCGGACCCACGAGGGCCGCCACCCGGGGAATCATTCCGTGGGGGCGCGCGGCGGCGTAAAACGCGATCGCCGAGGCCAACGCGTGAATCATTAGCACGATGATGATCGATGCTTCGATCCCGAGGCTTGGCACCATGAGAAACCCGGCGGCGATCGAACCGAGGAGTCCACCGACGGTGTTCCATGCGAGGACCCGACCCGCGCGCTTGGGCGCATCGCGCGCGTCGCCGCCGGCGATCCGCCAGGCCAACGGGATCGAGGTGCCGAGCGCAAGGGCGAGGGGAAAGAGGAGGAAGAGCGACAGGACGAGGACGATCCACGTTTCGTGGGGCTCCATCGAGTTGCCCTCCTGAAGGAGACCGAGGATCCGGGGAAGCTGCGGTGTGAGGAGCATCGCGAGCGCGGTCAACGTGGCGAGGATGATCTGAGTCCAGCCGAAGATCCGTGCGGCGGATGCCCGGCTCTGGAGCAGCCGCGCCGCGATGAGCGACCCCAAGGCGATCCCCAGAAGATAGTTCACGAGCATCGCCGAGAACGCCGGGGTGGTCCCCTGCACGATGATGCGAAGGACCCGGGTCCAAAGGACTTCGCTCGCCAGCGCGGCAAAGCCCGCGATCGATGCGAGGGCCAACGCAAGGGGAAGCCCGGTCTTGTCGGGATGAAGCTGCTCCGCGGGAGGCGAGGTATCAGCCGACAGGGTATCCGACGGCGGAGCGTTTGAAGACCGGGCCTCCGACGACAGGGCCTCCGACGCGGCATCGCGATTCAGGCTGGCGTGCGCTTGAGCATCGTCGCTTTCGTCGGCGAGGTCGGCGTCGGCGAGGCCGGCGTCGGCGAGGCCCGGGTCAGGATCCTCGTCGGTGGAGCGCGCGAGCGAGGGGCTCGTTGCTGAGGCTGGCGCCTCCCGCGGCGGGGATGGAGCCGCGGGGTTCGGGTCTTCGGCCCCGGGAGGCTCGGCCGGAGCCTCGGTCCATCGATCGGCGCCCCGCCATAGCACCAGCACGACGGCGCCAGCGACAAAGCTCGACACGGCGGCGATCACCACGCTGAGCCGCGCGCCAAACTGAGGCACAAGATAGAGCCCGGTGATTCCGGCGCCGGTCATCGCTCCGAGGGTGTTCGTCGCGTAAAGCCAGGTCGCGCTCCGCGACCAGTCTCCCCCCGTTCGGGCGACGACCTTCACGAGGACGGGGAGCGTCGCCCCCATCAACACCGTCGGCGGAAGCAGGATGGCCATGGCGAGCAGAAATCGCACCACGGTGAGCGACGTAAACGACGCCCCGGCCGCAAACGCCGAATACACGAGGTGGATGTTCGGAATGATCAGGAGGGACAGGAGCGCGTAGGCGCCGATCCCGAACTCGAAGACCGCGTAGGTCAGGGCCGGACGGGAGCGCCGCTGCACAAAGCGACCGCCCCAGGCCGAGCCCAAGCCGAGGCCGAGGAAGAATGCGGCCAGCACCGTCGCGATCGCCAGATCGCCGACGCCGAACACTCGATAGAGCATTCGGCCCCAGGTCGCCTGGTAGATGAGCGCCGCAGTCCCCGAAAGGAATAAGGCGGCATAGAGGGATGCGTATCGCGCGAGGTACACGCGGCGAGACCATCGACGAATCGGCTTCCCGTGTCAAACCTCTCGCGCACCGGTGCCTTCCCGGTGAGCCTCTCCCCGATCCGCCTCTTCAAACTCGGCACCGGCGCTCGTCTGCGCTACTACCGCGGGCTGTGACCGCGCCCCCAAAGAAGAGCTATCGCGAAATCGCGCCGATGCCGCCGGAAGGCGCGATCGTCCTTCCGTCGCTATTCGAGCCGTCGGTGGGGGCCGGTCCGTTGGAGATCGATGTGGGCTTTGGGCGAGGCATGTCGGTGTTCGAGCGAGCGGCCCGCGCCCCGGATTCGCGGATCGTGGGTATCGAAATCAAGCGAAAGTGGGCAACCCGCGTGGAAGCCCGACGGCAGAGACGAGGCCTTGCCCACGTGCGCATCTTTGCCGCTGAAGTGCTGGACTTCTTTCGCCGGTCGGAGCCCGAGGGCGCCGTGTCGAAGATCTTTGTCCAGTTTCCCGACCCGTGGTGGAAAAAGCGGCACCAAAAACGGCGGGTGGTCAGCGACGCATTTCTCGATGCCGCGGCCGAGCTTCTTTCCGATGGGGGCGCGCTTTTTGTTCAGACCGACGTCGAAGAACGATTTGTCGACTATCGCGACCTCATCGCGACCCACGCAGCCTTCGCGCCTCCCGAGTCCGTCGACGCGAACCCATTCGGGGCGATCTCGAATCGCGAGCGCCGCGCGATCGACGACGGTCTTCCCGTCTATCGCCTAGTCGCCCATCGGCGGCGCCGGGGAGAAGGTGCGCACCGCCGTCCAGAACAGCGCGACCAGGAGGAGGACCGCTCCCAGCGGGGTGAGCACGATCAGCGGTGACGGATCTCCTTCCGGATGCCCGATCGCCGAGAGCGCAAATCCGAGAGGGATCAGCAATGCGCCCGCCCGAAGCAGATGCCCCGGGAGGCGCCCGCGATGGAGCGACGCGCCCGCAAACGCGTAGACCAAGACCACCAGGCTCAGCCCCACGCCGTGCGCATGCCCAAGGGTGAGGAGGAGACGCGCGAGCTCGTCGTCGAGATAGGGAGCCCATTTGAATCCATGGGCGGTTTCGAGCCCGACGCCAAATGCCGCGGAGAGCGCGAGCCAGGTCCAGCCAAAGCGAAGCGATGCCCGCTGCTCCCGTTCGTGGTCGGTCACTCGCCGATCTCGATGGCCACGGTTTCGCTTTCCGCTCGAAGCGCGGCCTGCCGAGCGGGATCCGGGAGCACCAGTCCGGGTTGCGCCCGAAGAAACGCTTCGGCCCAGCGGCGTCGTTCGGTCGGACCCCAGTGCTCGCGATAGTCGAGCTCGATCGGCGCGGCGAGAGACCGGAGGCTCCGCGCCGCGATGAACCGAACCGCGGGGTAAGAGTCTTCGACCATCGCGTCGACGAGGAGACCCATCCGCTGTCCATCCTGCGCACGGTTTCGCGCGTTGGGTCGGCCGAGGGCCGCCGCGGCGAGGGCACGTTCGATGGGATCCCCCGCGGCGAGGAGCCGCTCCAGCGCGGAGCCTTCGCGCACTTCGCCATCCACTCCGAGAGCCGCGCTTGCCCAGTGCTTCGAGCGTTCTACGTGGCAGAGGGTGCATGCATCGGGTCGGTCCGCCGCAGGATCCGGAATCTCGATTCGGTGCGATCGGTGCGCGCCGATGAGTCCATAGACCACCTTCGGCATGTGGCAGTCGGTGCATTCGAGCGTTGCCGGGTGTTCGCTATGCGCGGCCTCCGCTTCTGCGTCCGCATACTCGCTGTGGCACGTCGTACAGAGTTCGTCTTCGTCGTCGCGGGGTCGAAGCTGACCGCGTGGGTCGCCCTCGTGCATACCGTGGCAGCTCGTGCATGCAAACTCTGGGTCGTTGGCGCACGAGGACTGGAGGAGCCCCTGGTATTCGTAGGCGGTGAGCCGCGGGGTGCCATCCGACCAGAAGCGTGCGCCGAACACCCGCTCGCCATCGAGTGAGCTGTCATGAAAGAGGGGCTCGCTGTACCGGGACAGGTCCTCCCCAGGAATGAACGGGTCTCCCCGCACGAGAAACGCGGAGAGGTCATCGGTGATTCGCTGCCCGTGGCAACGGCCGCAGACCTCCGAGCTCCGCTCCGGAGACAAACGCTCCGGATTCACGATGCTGGGGTCGGCCTCCGGTCCAAGATGAAGCCGATATCGGCGGAGTGGATCGCGGTTTTCGGCGGCGTGCCTCGCCCCGGGGCCGTGGCAGGCTTCACACGCGATTCCGAGCTCGGCGACCTCGGTGTCAAACCGATCTCCGTCGAGCCCGGGGTTCGGCGCCACGTTGTGACAAAAGACGCAATTGTCGTTCCAGCGCGTGACGTGGCGGTCGTAGTCGGCAGCGTCCACGCGCCCCTCGTCGAGACCCTGGGGGTCGGGCGTAAGAAACGCGCTATTCATGTGGATGAATCGACGCTCCTCGATGTGCCACGCCACCGGCAAACGAATGTAAACGTTCCCTTCTCGGGCGAGGAACTGCTGGTACCGCCGCGAGCCCACCGTGCGCGCCACGCGCGCGGTTCGAGGTTGGCCGGGCCCCGAAAAGTGAATGCGAAACTCCTCGCCTTCTCGATAGAACGTGGCGACTACGCCGCCATAGGTCAGGGACCGGCCGTCGAAAGGGGCGAGGACGGCGTCGTCACTCGCCTCCTGGGTCATCGTTCGATGAAAGGTCCGGTGCCAGCTTCGGTGATGATCCGGGTGGCACGATGCGCACGCGTCACTTCCCACGTAGGAAACGCCGCGAAGCGCGGCTTCGCTCGCGAGCTGTTCCTGATGGACCGAACTCCGCCACCCGACGATCGAGAGGATGCCCGCCACGGCCAACCCCACCACCGACCAGGCCGCCCTCATCGCGGCCCTTCAACGCGGACGGTGCTGGCCCGCATCGGTGACCCATGGGCGCGCCTCGCGCCCGAAAGCGGGGCATTTTCCAACGCGAACCATCACCTCGGGTGACCGACGCGGGCTACGCGCCCAGCTCGGCAAGGGTACGGTCCACGCGCTCGAGTTCGGCGAGGCCCATGCCGCGCATGATCGCCCGGGCTTCGTGAAGTCGCTCCTTGGCCGTCTCCATTTCGCCCCGCTCGATGAGATGAAAGCCTAAAGATGCGAGGGAGCGCGCCGCTTCCTTTTCGTTCCCGATCTCTCGGTAGAGGTCAATGCTCGTAAGGAAGTTCTCTTCAGCACGGAGGTCCGCTTCGCCGCTCGCATCGAAGAGGGTCTGCGCCCGAAGCTGTCCGATCGCTCGATAGGCGGCGGCGATCATGTCTTTCGCGCCGTACTCTTTGGCCAGGCGAAGCGCCCGCTCGAGCGTCTCTTCCGCGTCATCGCCGCCGCGCTTCACCGCGACCCAGCCAAGGTTGCGCTCGATCTCCGCGAGGGCGCGCTTGTCGCCCAGCTCGGTCGCGTGCGCACGTGCGCGCGCAAGGGAGGCCGCCGCGTCCTCCAGCCGGTTTTGGGCGATGTACGCCTCGCCGATGTTGTTCAGGAGATACGATTGGTTTCGACGGTCCGCCATCTCCTCGGCGGTGGAGAGGGCGGCCTTCCACGCCTCGGCCGCGGTCGCTTTGTCGCCCCGTTCGAACGCGAGAATCCCGAGCGCATTGTGCGACTGCATGATGCCTTCGAGGTCTCGAATCTCCTCGCGAATCGTGAGGCTCTGGCGAAAGAACTCCTCGCAGCGGTTCAGATTGCCGCGGTTGAGTTCGATCGATGCGAGGGTGTGCAGCGAAACCGCTTCTCCTCGCTTGTCGCGATGGGCCCGTCGAATCTCGAGCGCTTCTCCCCCCGCCGACAGCGCGCGTTTCGAGTCGCCAAGCAGGTTGTACACCTGGGCCAGATCGTCGAGCGTGGCCGCGACCCCCCGAAGATCTCCCGCGGTGCGGAACATCGAAAGGGCCCGAGTCAGGATCGACTCTGCCGACTGCACCTCGCCGCGCTGGCGGTGGACCCGCGCGATCCGATTCAGCGCCGCACCGCCTTTGCCGCGCGCGCCGATGCCCCAAGCGAGCCGGAGCATGTCGGTGAAGTTATCGATGGCGTCGTCGTACCGGCCCACCGTGCTCAAGAGGGAGCCATGCTCGTGATACGCGTCGATCTTGCGGACGACGTCGTCGGAGGAGATCAGGGGCAGGGCCTTTTCGATGTAGCGAAGGGCGGTACTGGTCCGAAGGTGCTTTCGCTCATACGATGCGGCCTCGAGATACGCCCGTCCTGCACGCCGCGGCATGCCCGCCTCTTCGAGGTGCGGCGCGATGAGCGCGGCGATGCCTTCGCGACGGAGTTCGGCGGTGACCGCAAGCCAGCGCGCGACCGCGGTGTGCCGGAGGATCCGAAGCGATTCGTCTGCGGTCAGATAGGTTCGATCCCGAACGCCGGACATCTGAAAGCTAAACTCGAGAGCCCCGGGAAGGTCCGACGGCTCCTGCTGCTCGACGAATCCGCGTTCGACGAGAATCGTAAGGGCCTGATGGAGGGCCGCGAGATCCTCGTCGTTGGGCCAGATCGATGTTGGGTCCGTCCGTTCGCCGGGAATGTCCCGCTCGGACCGCATCTGGGCGAGGATCGCGCCGTCCCAGAACCGGTCGCCCACGGTCGCTGCGCGGGCGAGCGTTTCCCGCTGAAATGCGTTGAGTGCATCCAGTCGAAGCTGGATCGCATCCTCCAGGGTCACTGGAAGATCGCCGCCCGCGAGTTGGTCGAGGTCGACGCGAAGGCCCGTGTCCTCATCCCGGACAAACAGGCTCGTTTCGAGGAGCGCGAAGACGAGCTGGCGAATCGCCCCCGGGTTGCCCTTCGATCGGTGGGTGATCGCGGCGACGAGAGGAGCCGGCGCTTCCGCCAAATCAGGCAAAAGAACGTGGAGCACGGTGGCCACGTCCTCCTCTTCGAGCGGACTGATCGGCCCGAGGGCGAAGCCTCCCGGAACCTGGAGCGCTTCCGCTCGCTCGCCGAGCGGCGCGTCTCC
>JBCCZL010000408.1:0-9207 GCA_039187775.1 Myxococcota bacterium | reverse complement strand
GTTCCCGGGAAGATCGGTTTCCGCAGTGAAGTTCTGGTCGACGATCATCTCCGGCGAAACCCACGCCGTCCGAAACGGACCATCATCCCCGGCGGTCAGGAGCTCGACACAGTATGGCCCCTCGCCTCCCTGCCACTCGTAGCTCACCTGTCGAGGAGTGAAGCTTCCCACCGTAGGGCCGACGCGACGGAGCTCGGTGACCACCGGACCATCGAAACGCGCGTCAACCGAGCCGTCGGGCCGCTCCGCGTCCCCGGGCCCGCCGTCTCCCGACTGGCAGCTCGGGCAGTTGCCGAGGCGACAGTCTACCGTCCGACTCGATGACGACACGTCGATCCGGATCGTCGACGTGTCGGACGGCACTGCCGACGTCTGCCCAAAGCCGATCACGCGACAGTCACGGTCGAGGGCCCATGCCCGAAAGCAGTGGGGCTCACCGTCGTCCCCGAGCGACGGGGCGCGGGGGCCCATCGCTCCGTTGACGGCGGGAATCCACTCCTCGTGCACAACCTCGAGCACGTCGTCGTCCAACTGCGGACACGCCGCCTCCGAAACCTGCACGAACCCGGCCTGCGTTCCCGCCGGCGCGGAGATCGTCCAGTCCACCGAGCGATCGCAGCCAAAGAGGGCAATCGTGAGCCACAGCCAGCGCACCGGGGGAGCATACCACCTGCCGTAGTGTCCTTCCTGAAGCTCCCCGACGCTGGATGACTCTCGCGGCCGCCGAGCCTACCCTTTCGCGGTGGACACGGTTCTCGAGCTACAGGGGGTTCAGAAGCGCTACGGCAAGGTCGAAGCGCTCACAAGCTTGGACCTCAACGTACGTCCTGGAGAGATCTACGGCTTCCTCGGAAAGAATGGCGCCGGCAAGTCGACCGCGATTCGTATCATCATGGGGATTACCAAGCGCACCCAAGGAGAGGTGCGGCTCTTTGGGGATCCTGCGACGCCGAAAAACCACGTGCGTCTTCGGCAGCGAATTGGCTACGTCGCGCAGGAGCAAACCTTCTATCACTGGATGACTCCCGCGATGCTCGGCCGCTTCGTGCGCGGGTTCTACCCCACCTGGAACGACGACGCGTTTCGTCGGCTCATCGACCGCCTGGGCCTGCCCCGGGACCGGCGGGTGGGCGGCTTCTCGGGCGGCATGAAGGTGAAGCTCGCGCTCGCCCTCGCCCTCGCCCACCAACCCAAACTCCTGGTCCTCGACGAACCGACGGCGGGCCTCGACCCGGTGGCCCGGCGCGAGTTTCTCGAACTCATTTCCGACGAGTCGGAGAACTCGGGGGCGACCACCTTCTTTTCGACCCACCTCATCGATGAGATCGACGTGGCCGCCCACCGCGTGGGCATCGTGGATGGGGGCAAGACCCTTTACGAAGGACCGGTCGAGGCGCTTCGCATGCGCTACCGCCGCCTTTCGCCCGAGACTCCGGAAGTCCAGCATCAGCCGCCGCCTCCGGCCACCGACCCGAGCGCGTTTCGAGTAGTGAAAGAGCGTCGCAGGCACGAGATTCCGATCTATCTCGTCGAAGCCTCCGACCCCGCGCGCTTTGCCGAACTGGAGGGCTACGGCTGGCGGGTCGAACTCCTTCCGCTCGAAGAGTTATTCATCGAACTGGTCCGGGGACCTACGTGAGCCGGCTTCGAGCCCTCCTCCGAAAAGAACGCCAGCATCACGGCCCGTTTCTCCTCATCCTCGCCCTGGTCGTGCTTCCCATCGCGGGCCTCACGATGGCGGGCGTGGCCTTCGCACCCGCATCGCTCACCCTCTTTGAAGCCCACGCTTTTTTTCTCCGGCTGTTCGTGCCGCTCATTGGCCTGGTGCTGGGAAACCGGCTGATCGTCGCGGAGTACCAAAACCGAACCCAGCTCTTCCTCGAGGGCCTTCCCATGCAGCGTTGGGAAATGGTGCTCCTCAAGTACGCGCTTGGGCTCCTTGCTCTCGAAAGCGCGGCGGTGGGGCATCTCCTTCTCACCGCGCTCTTCGCGGTCACTCGAGAGCCCGTGGACGGATGGTTCCTCTTCGTGATGGCAAGCCGAACCGTGGCCTGGACCTTTGCGGTGTGGGGGTTCCTCTTCGCAATGGGTTTTACCGGGCGATTTCGCCTCGCGATCTACACCTCGCTCGTGTTCCTGATCTTCGCGCTCGACTCTCTTACCGGTGCCGAGCTCGGACGCTTCGGCCTCTTTGCGGTCGTGGACCAGACCCTTCCCCTCGAACGCGAAACCATGCCCTGGTCCGACCTCGCGGTGACCTTCGCGATCGGTGCAGGGTTCTCGGTGGTGGGCACCGGCCTCGCGATCGTGAACGAAGGCTCCCTCGCAGAGAGCCTCTCGCGAAAGATGAGCGCCCGAGAAAAGAGTGCCGTCGGGGCGATCCTGCTCATCGGGCTGATCGCGATCTCCGCCGCGGACCCCAAGACGGAGGCCCCACCGTTCGCGTTTCCCCAAGACGCCGCGGTGCTTCGAAGCGAGCAGGCCCCGATCGTCATTGCCTACGACTCGGATGATGAGGCAACGACAACCGCGGCCGCGAAGATCATGGACGAGCTCGAGGCGACGCTCGGCCCGCTTCCCGACCGTCTCGGCTGGGATTCGCTGCCCCAGATTCGGCTCGCCTCGAGCGCGGCATTGGACGGGCGAACCTTCGAGCCAGTGGGTCTCGGCGAAGGCGACGGAGTGCTCGTTCGCGGTGCGCTGTTTGAAGCAGACCTCGACCGGAGCGGTCTTTACACGACGGTGGTTCGCGAGGCGATCCTCGCCCACACCCACCGCCGAGCGAACTTCGAGCCGCGCGCATTCTTTCTCGATGGGTTTTCTCGGCGTATCGGCGAACGATCCGACGACGCGACGACTCGTCGACGCGCGGGGGTGGCGAGCACGCAGGTGACGATCGACCGAGACCTCGTCATTCACTGGTACCGAGCCCGGGAAATGCTGGGCCGCCCCATGGCCGACGCGCTCGCCGCATCGGGCCTCCAAGCGCTGGAGTCTCTCATTGGCCCGGATGGAATCGCACAAATTGCCCGCGCCCTCTTTCAGGCGCCGCCGAAGGACGACTTCCGAAGCCTCGGCGAACGTTGGAGCCTCGCCCTTCCCGAGCTGATCGAAGAACAGAGCTGGAAGAGCTTTGACGACTGGCTCGAAGCATGGCGCGCCGAGCTCGCGACCGCTCGGGTCGAGGTGTCCGACGTCCAGCTGGACGGCACATTCCGGGTCGAAACCATCGAAGGCGAACTTCGGCGGGTGGTCGGAACCGCCACCTCCCAAAGCACGGAAGCGGGCGCGCTCAGTCTGGTGCACACCCGACTGGGCCCCCAGGACGACGTCCTTCGCGAGCTGGAGCTGGAGCGAACCGACCGCGCGTGGCCGGCCGGCGCAGACACCGCCACGGTCGCGCTCGAGGGACGCTACGGGCCGGGGGAGCGAGCCTTCGTGGCCCTCGAGCGGGTGCTCCCCGAACTCGACTGCGCGGTTCGAGTTGGCGCGGAGAGGCTGACGATCGAATGATCGCGTTGCTCCGAAAGGAACTCCGCGCCCTCACCGGCGTGTTGGTGGTCTCGGTGCTGGTGATCAGTGGGGACCTCATCTCCCGACCGATCAGCGAGCGGCTCGACGAGCTCACCTGGGTCACGGTGGCGTCGGACCTGGGCGGCGACGCAGGAGCGTACGCGTTTGCCCTTCTGATCTTGGGCCTCATCGCGGCTTACGCGGCCTACCCGCGAGAGCACGAGGACCGGACGATCGAGTTTCTTTACACCCTGCCGCTCAGTCGAGCGCGGGTGTTCCTCACCAAGGCCGGCTCCGGACTGCTTGTCCTCTGGCTCGCCGTGGGCATGGGGGCGCTGACCAACGGACTCCTCATTGCCCCGAACACCCAGTCGTTCGTCGGTGAGCAGTGGTCGTTTCAACCGGCGATGACCGCGCTGTTCCTTCGGGGCTGTTTCGTCTCGGTCATCTACGGCTACGGGATCCTCGCAAGCTTTCTCCGGCGCTTCGGGCTCATCCCGTTCTTCGCGCTCGCGATGGTCGTGGTTCGACTGGCCGAGATCTCTCCAGCCTTCGAACTCCTCGATCCGTCGAACATCATGAGCTACCAGTTCGTCGGAAGCGCGATCGAATTCCCGTTCACGCTTCTGGCGATCCACATTCCTCTTTCGCTGATCGCGCTCGCACTCGGCGGCCTGCTTTGGACCCGGGCGGGCGACCAGCTGAGTGGAGCGTTCGAGCGGGCTCGCGGCTCGGTGGGCGGCCGGCTGGGCCTCGGCTGCGGAACAGCCGGCGTGGTGCTCACCGCGATCGTAGGGGTGTTGGTGGCCCTGATCCCCTGGGACGACGTCGAGGACCCGAATGCGCTCGAGGAGCCGACTGCGGAATACGTCTCGTTCGCTACCGCCGAAGCCGAAACGGAGCATTTTCATTTCACGTATCCGGTGAGCCTTCGGCACCGCGCGCTTCCGCTCGTCGAGCGTTCCGAAGCTCTCCTCGCGGAGCTTCGGCGGGTCATGGAGCTCGAGGGTGAGATCCCAAAGATCACCGTGGACCTGACCGACCAAAGCGCCGGGCACCTCGGCATTGCCGCGTGGACCAAGGTCCGGGTGAGCCTCATCCATCACGAAGCGGCGCGCGACGTCGACCGGACTTTCGTGCACGAGGTGACCCATGCGATCCAGCACACCCGAAGCGATCTCCGCCTTGGGGACTACGCGGACTTCACCGGTTTCTTTGCCGAAGGGAGCGCCGAATACCTGGCGCTGACCGTGGTCGAAGGCGAAGACAAGCGCACTGAGGCACGCCGGATCGCAGCGGCATCTTGGGAGCGGCATCGAATCGAGCATCGGACCCTCCTCGACGGACCCGCGCTCCGGCGAGAACACGACTTTCGGCTCGAATACGCCCTCGGCGAAGTGTGGACCGCGGCGCTCTGCGACCTCTACGGGGACCGGGCCGTGGCCCAGGTACTTGACTCGCTGGCCCGACCGGACGCCCCCGACGATCTCGGGGCCGAGGAGCGCTGGCGCGACATCCTCCAGGCGGCCGGCTATTCGATCGAAGCGGTGAGAAACCGATGGGAAGAGCTTCTTTTGGAAACCGCCGAAGAAGAGCGCGCGTTTATCGACGCCCTTCCCGAACTCGGCGGCGGAGTGGCCGGAGGGGACGGCGATACCGTGCTTCTCATCACCCTGGACCGCGAAGTTCCCGACGACATCGACGTGGTCGTGGCGGTCCGCCCCGGCGCGAGTGCCGAGGACAGTTCCATCCGGGATTTTACCGCGACGCTTCGCCCCGACCGACGGCGCGCCGAAGTCATCGTGCCTTCCTGGATCGGGACCGGGCGCCAGTTTGACTTCCTTCCCGGCCTCCGCCCCGAGGGAAGCCATTGGGCGTACTTCGAAACCTGGCGCACCGCCAGCCGCTGAGGACGACCGTACCCTAGTGATCTGAGGCTTTTGGCCGCTGCCCTGGATTTTTGAGCGGTTCCTAGCTCGACCTACCGTCGGCGGAGGCGTTGCCACTATCATCACGCCTCGATGAGCGACTCTGACGAAATCAACGAGAGCGATATTGCGATCGTCGGCATGGCGTGCCGCTTTCCCGGCGCCGACACGCCGGCCGAGTACTGGGACAACCTCCGCAACGGGGTGGAGTCGATCTCCTTCTTTACCGAAGACGAGCTTCTCGCCGAAGGAGAGTCCCCCGCTCGGCTCCGTCAGCCGAACTATGTTCCCGCCGCGGGCGCGATGTCGGACATGGAAATGTTCGATGGCGAGTTCTTCGGATTCAGTCCGAAGGAGAGCGCGATCCTCGATCCGCAGCACCGTCACTTTCTCGAAGTGTCTTGGGAGGCGCTCGAAGATGCGGCGCATCCGCCCGAGCGCTTCGATGGACCGATCGGCGTGTACGCCGGCTGCGGAATGGGAAGCTATTTCTACTTCAATCTCTGCAGCAATCCCGCTCTGGTGAATGACGTTGGAATGTTCCTCCTGCGCCATACGGGAAACGACAAAGATTTCCTCGCGACGCGGGTCTCGTATCTCTTCAACCTGTCAGGGCCCGCGGTCAATGTGCAAACCGCGTGCTCCACATCCCTCGTGGCGGTCCACCTCGCCTGCCAGAGCCTCCTTGGCCGCGAGATCGACATGGCGATCGCCGGGGGCGTGACGATCGAGATTCCCCACCGGCGCGGATATCTCTACCACGAAGGCGAAGTGCTCTCCCCGGACGGGCACTGCCATGCGTTCGACCACCGCGGTCAGGGCACGGTGTTCGGAAGCGGCGCCGGCGCGGTCGTGCTCCGCCGGCTCGAGGACGCGATCGAAGACCGCGATCACATCTACGCCGTGATCCGATCGAGCGCGATCAACAACGACGGCTCACGGAAGGTCGGGTATCTGGCGCCGAGCGTCGATGGCCAGGCGGCGGCCATGGTCGAAGCACACGAGCTCGGCGAAGTCGCCGCCGATACCATCGGCTACGTCGAGTGCCACGGAACGGGCACAGCGATGGGTGACCCCATCGAAGTCTCGGCGCTCACCCAGGCGTTCCGCCAAAGCACCGACAAGAAGCAGTTTTGCCGCATCGGGTCGGTGAAGACCAATATCGGCCACCTCGATACCGCCGCGGGGGTCGCGTCCCTCATCAAGGCCGCCCTCGCCCTCCACCACGGCGAGCTTCCTCCGACGCTGAACTTCGAAAAGCCCAACCCTTCGATCGAGTTTGCGGAGAGCCCGTTCATCGTCAACGACGCGCTTACCCCATGGCCGCGGAACAGCGCACCGCGCCGCGCCGCCGTGAATTCCCTGGGCGTCGGCGGCACCAACGCACACGCGGTCCTCGAAGAAGCTCCCCTTCGAAACGTGCCCGACTCGAAGGAGGACTCGTTTCAACTGCTCTGCTTTAGCGGAAAGAGCGGCGCGGCCCTCGACGCCTACCAGAAACGGCTCCTCGCCCACCTCGAAAGCGCCGACGTGTCCCTCGCCGATGTGGCGTTCACCCTCGCCGAAGGTCGACAAGCGTTTTCGCGTCGGCGCGTGCTCGCCGTCCGCACGAAGGACGAAGCCATCGCGCTGCTGCGCGAGCCCGACCCTCGGCGCGTGTTTACCCACACCGCCGTCGACGGTGAGGCATCCCTCGCGTTCATGTTCCCCGGCGGCGGATCCCAGTACCCGGCGATGGGGCGCGGGCTGTATGAAAGCGAGCCCGTCTACCGGAACGCCCTCGATCGCGGCCTTCGTCTTCTCCAGGACAAGACCGGAGAAGACGACCGCCGCTTCTTCTTTCCCGACGCGCCGGACGAGCTGAATGAAGAGCTCGCACTCATGCGCTACCAGCTTCCGACGATCTTTCTCACCGAGTATGCGCTCGCCCAGCTGTGGATGGACCGCGGTCTTCGACCCGCTGCGCTCATCGGCCACAGCATGGGAGAAAACACCGCAGCATGCATCGCGGGGGTCATCTCCTTCGAAGACTGCCTGTCGCTGGTGCTCCTCCGGGGCCAGCTCATGGACAAGAGCGAACCGGGCGCGATGCTGAGCATTTCGCTCCCCGCGAACCAGGTCGAGGAGCTCATGGGCCCCGAGCTCGAGCTCTCGATCATCAACGGACCGGAACTCGCGTGCGTGTCGGGCCCGGCCGGACCGATCGAGGCGCTCGAAGAGCAGCTCGCCGAACAAGAGATCGAAGCGCAGCGGCTTCGGATCCCGATTGCCGCTCACTCGCGGCTTCTCGATTCGATGCTTCCCGAGTTTCGGGCGTTTCTCGAATCGATTCCCCTCCGCGCGCCAACCATTCCGTTCGTCTCGAATCTCACCGGCACCTGGATTCGCGACGACGAGGCGCGAAGTCCCGAGTACTGGACCAAGCACGTGCGCCAAACCGTCCGCTTTGCCGACGGCGTTGGCGTGCTCCTCGAAGAGCCGAACCGGGTGCTCCTCGAAGTGGGCCCGGGTCGAACCCTCACTTCGCTTGCTCGAAGCCACCCGCGCGCCATGCCGAGTCTCAATGCGGTGGGCTCGCTCCGTCACCGCGACGAAGATGTCGACGATCGCACATATCTCGGAAGCATGTTCGGGCGCCTCTGGGCGGCCGGCGCGGTCTCCGACCTGTCCCCGCTCTTCGACGAGGACCGCCAGCGCGTATCGCTTCCCACCTATGCCTTTCAGCACCAGCCCTACTTTATCGAGCCGGGCCAGCACGCGCCGGTGGCCGAGACCGAGGCCGCCCGCATCGATCGGGTCGAGGACTGGGGCTCGGAACCGTTCTGGACGCGCCACTATCCGGAGCTTGGAACGACGGAAGCGCACACCTGGCTCTTCTTCATGGATGATCTCGGGGTCGGCGAAAGCCTCGCGCGGCGCCTTCAAGACCGTGGCGACAATGTCGTTCGAGTGTTTCCCGGCGACGCCTACGGACGAAAGTCCCCCACCGCGTTCACCCTGTCGCCGGAGCGGGGCGCCGAGGGCTACGAAACGCTGATCCGTGAACTCGTGCAAAGTGGCTACGCACCCGATCGCATCGTGCACGGCTGGCTCCTGACCGCAGCAGAGACCTTTCGTCCGGGAAGCAGTTTCTTTCACCGCAATCTCGAGCGAGGGTTTTACAGTCTCTTCTTCCTAGGCAAAGCGCTCCAGGACGACAGCGTACCTCGCCCGTTGCACCTCACGGTGCTCACCAACGGCATGCAGCAGGTCCGCGACGAAGCGCTGCCCTACCCTGAAAAGGCGACGGTGCTCGGGCCGGCACGGGTGATCCCCCGCGAGCTTCCCGGCATCACCTGCCGCACCCTCGATGTCCAGCTTCCGGAAGCGCGCGCTGAGCTCTTCGGGGGACGGCTTCGCATGGCCCTCGCCGATCCGTTTGCGGGCAAGCGGACCGTCACCGAGGAATTGGAGCGACTGTCGGACTCGCTCTTCGAAGAGCTCCAGGCGGAACCCGGCAACGGGGTCGCGGCGTATCGCGGCGATAAGCGTTACGCGCTTCGCTATCGGCCAGTACCGCTCGCCACCCCGGACGCGCCGGGTCTCCGCGACGGGATGACGCTGCTCATCACTGGCGGCCTCGGGGGACTTGGTCTCGTGATGGCCGAGCACTGCGCCAATGTGGCGAAGGTCAACCTCGTACTCGTGGGACGCCGCGGGCTCCCTCCGCGCGACACCTGGGACGAGTGGCTGAAGACCCACTCGCCCGAGGAGGTCACCGCGCGGC
>JBCCZL010000407.1:0-9229 GCA_039187775.1 Myxococcota bacterium | reverse complement strand
TCAATTCGGCGCTCGAATGGGACATGGGTCCCGCCGCAAACCACGATGTCCGCCGGATCGCCATCGACCTGGTAAAGGACCTCGTCGTCGCTCATCTCGTGGCTGATTCCCTCCGAGGCGTCGCGCGGCGAACCGTGCACCATCACCACCTCGCCGCCATCGATCAAAGGAAAGCGGAGCCGCTCGGGGAGACGTTTCAGCTGCTCCACCACAAGATCGCCAATCTGCGCGCGCGCCTCGGCAAATGCTGCGGCTTTGCTCTCTTCCTCGCGAGTGCTCGGCCGGAGATCGCTTGGGTCGATCGAAATCAGTGCCACGTCGCTGGGGCCACTGACGCAACGTGCTCCGATTCCAGTGAGGCGCCGCCAGACCTGAAGGGGCTCCTGACCGCCGAGCAGCAGATCGCCAGCCACCATCACTTGGTTGATGTCCTGCTCCCGAACCTCCTCGAGCACTGCATCCAGGGCGGTCAGGTTCCCGTGGACGTCGCTGAGGAAAGCGATCGGCTTGTGGGCCGGCGGAAGAAGCGCGCGCACGACTACTCCGCCGCCAGGCTTCCGCCCTGACTGCGACCCAGCGCGCGCCGAATTTCGACTCGGCGCACATGGCGAACATCGGAGTCCCGGACGGTGATCTTGTAGTCGCCGACGGTCATCGACTCTCCCACTTCCGGAACATGCCCAGCGAGCTCCACGAGCATGCCTCCCAGAGAATCGTAGTCTCCATCTTCCGCCTTGAACGTCACGCCAAGCTGGTCCTCAAGGTCGTATACCGACATACCCGCGTCGACGATATAGCGGTCTTGCTCGAGCTGGAGAAGCTGAGAGGTCTCCTTATCGTACTCGTCGCGAATGTCTCCGACGATCTCCTCGAGAACGTCCTCCAATGTCACGATCCCCGCGGTGCCCCCATGCTCGTCGACCACCACCGCGAGATGGAGCCGGCGCGCCTGCATTTCGCGAAGGAGCGCTCCGATCTTCTGTGTTTCGGCAGCAAAGAACACCCGGCGCCGAATGAGGTCGGCGAGGGAGATGTTCTCCATCTTCTCGCCGTCGCGAAGGAACGAAAACAGATCCTTCGCGTAGAGCACGCCGACCACTTGGTCGACCTTCTCGCGGTAGACCGGGTAGCGGCTGTGGCCCTTGTCCACGATGAGCGAGAGGACCTCCGGAATGGTGGTGGAGAGTTCAATGGCCACCATTTTGGTCCGAGGGACCATCACCTCGCGGGCCACGGTGTTTTTGAACTCGAGCACCGACTGAAGGAGCTCAGCGTGTTGCGGGGCAAGCGATCCTTCCTCTCGCCCTTCCTCGATGAGGCGTTCGATGCCGAGCTCGGCCACTCGCTCCGCGTCTTCGTCGGGGGCCGCCTCGGGGATCTCACGCTCGATGAACCGTCCCAAAAGGTGGAGAGGAAGCGCAAAGGGAATCGTGAGGATCTCGAAGGGCCGAAGCAGCCGCACCGCTCGAAGGGTCCAGCGCCCGGCGCGCTGCCGAACCATCGCGTCCACCGCTGCGCTCAACAATCCATAGGCGACGCCCACTCCGAGGGCGACGAGCAGGGGGGCCCACGCCGTCTCCGCAGATCGGAAGCTGTACGCCGCCAATCCCGCGGCCGCGGCCACGCAGAGAATTCGGCCGGCGAGGAGACGGATTTGAAGGGGGCCATGCTCCCGAAGCACCCGCGCGGCGATCGCAGCGTCGGCATCTTCGCTCTCCGCGATCGCACGAAGCCGATCTTCGCCAAGGGCGGCGAGGCCAGCCTCGATCGCGGAAAACAAAACTCCAGCTAGGGTTGTCCCCACGATCGCGATGAGCGCGCTACTTGGGCCTTCCAAACGTCGTCTATCCTTGAGCGACCAGCCCCCGGCCGTCCAATCCCGAGCCTAACCACCCGCCGCACCCGGAGCAAGCCGACGGCCTACCCCTCCCCCGCTCAGTCATCCCCGTAGAACTCGGGAATCACGCGTTCGAGGAGTATTTTTTTCGCGTCCGAGCGGTATTGATCGAGGTCGGGAAAGTCCTCCTTCGCGGTCACTCGGTAGGCCGCATCGCGAGGCGAGATGTCGGGCAACCAAGCGGAATGCAGAGAGAATCCAACCACGAGTTCCGGGTGATGGAGGCGACAAAGCGGGCCGCCGGCAAGGTTCGCAGCGTCCAACACCCAGACCTCGACCCGCTCCGGCGAATAGATCGTACACATGAGATACCCGTCGGTTTCCGAGCTCGCGTCCTCCCGAGCATCCGATGCAGGTGACTCGGCTCCGTTTTCGCTTCCCGACCGCGCGCGAGGGATGAACTGCATCGACCCCACCATGTGGCTCGCGGGAAGGCGAAGCCGGTCCGCCACCCGCATCTCCCCCGTGTCCAGGCGGAAGATCGACGAGGGGCGCCCCCCCGCTTCCTTCATGTTGAGGAGCTCTTCGATCGGGGTCAGCCGATGCCGGTAGTCCGCGTACAGCTCGTAGACAAACTCCGTCAGTAGCTCGATGAAGAACCCCTCCGAGGCCCAGTAGATCTGTCGCACGCGGTTCGGATTGTCTTCGGGCGTCAAGAGTCCCCGACCCGCATAGAGCGCAAGGGCCCAGGTGCAGTCATCTTTCGCGACCAGCCGGGCATCGGTCACGGTGCCATCGATCGGATCGATGGTGTAGCGGCCGAGCCGGTTCAGATCCATCGCCCCCACGGCAAGCATGCCCCGAAGGTCGTTGGGCGCGGGCGCGTCATTGAATGCGCTCCGATCGTAGTCGCGCACCCACTCCGAAAGATCGGTGGCGTTGGCGTGGGCGACGTGAACCGTGACGCCGTCGTCATCCTCGTAGTCGGCAACGAAGTGGTCTGCTTCGAGGGGGAACTCGACCCGCGTCGCTTTGACCTCCGGGATCCCCTCCGTCGCGGTCTTCGCAAGGTCCGCCCGGGCCACGATCCAAAGCACGGTGTTGGGATCCTGAGGCGTGGTGAGCGACGCTCGAAGTGCGCGGTCGACAAACCCGGCGCGAGGGGCGGGATCGTTGAAGCCTTGGTCAGCACCGATCTTGAAGCCCGTGTCGAGAAACACGACATAGTTCCGCGTCACCGCGACCTGATGGATCGACTGCCGGATCTCCACTCGAAGACCCGTCACTCGGTCGTACATACGAAAGCGCCGAAGCGGACCGTCACCGTCCCAGACCACCGCGTCGGTGAAGTCCTCGGGCACGTTCGGGACCTTCCCGATCGCATCGTTGACCCGGTTTTCAAAGCGACGCAGGCGCTGACCCGCACCGCGCAAGAACCGACGAGTGCGCGCGCCCATGCCTACCGCGTCGGCCGCGTGTTCGACCGCCGCTGCGGCAAAGATCGGAATCGCCGAGAACCGGCGGAAGAACGGGATCGTGCTCAAGAAACTCGCAGCGGAGCGGCCGTAGTTGGCGGTAAAGAGCTCTCCGGTGGCAGGGTCGTAAGCCGGATGCGCGGGACTTAGCACGAGCGGAAACGGCAGGTCCTCAAACGTGCATGCCTGCCACTCCGAGTAAGCCCCTACCGGCGTCACCACCCGCAGCGAAAGCGGGTCGATCTCGACGGGTCGGCCCGCGTCGTAGGTCAGAAGAAGCCGGGTCTCATCTCCACGGCGCATCGGAAGAAACGCGGTATTGGCAAAGTCGCGCACCCCCAATAAGGGAGACACTCGCGCGATCCCGCTGCTAAAGAACGACAGCGGCAACCCAGAGCCGGCCGTGGCCTCATCGGCAATGAGATCCGGCGTGCGGGCGAGCCGCGTGGTCACCCCCACCTCCCCATTGGCGCAGTCGAAGCGCAAGATGAGACCGTCGCCGTTCATCACCGTGTTTCCCGCAGGGTCAGGGAGACCTTGGCTCTCGACAGTGCCCACCGGCGCCACCATGAAGACATGACCTGCGAGGTCCGGGGGGATCGTTCCTTCGAGCACCTTCAATGGGAGGTTCGTGAGCTCTCGACGATCGGCTCGAAGAAGTGAGCGAGGTACGGAGGCCCAGGGTTGCGTGTTCGGCATGACGGTTCTTTTGGGGTGGCGATCTCGGGCCCGAGGCCCCGAGGAAGACATCGGACCGACCTCGAAGCGTCTCGATGTCAGGTTATATACCGAGCATATTCAAGGAGATACAGAGTGTTTCGGTCGTCCGCGGACCCCGCCCGCCGATCCGGCCTCCGCGGCGGGCCAATCCCGAATACAGCCCGGCAATTTTGGGTACGATGAGGTGCCTGAGGGTCCGCCCACGCCCCTCAGGGGTCCTACGCCGATGAGCGCCGAAGCCCACCCCCAACTCTCGCCCCCGAACCTTCCCGAGCGGTTCGAGGTACTTCGCCGCCTCGGCTCGGGCGGCTTCGGAGTGGTCTACGAAGCCGTGGACAAACACCGCGATGCGGTCGTTGCCCTCAAACACCTGAGCCAGTTGAGCCCCGAGGGGATCTATCGATTCAAGCGCGAGTTCCGATCCCTGGCGAACATCAGCCACGAAAACCTGGTCCAGCTCTACGACCTCCTCGTCCACGACGGCCAGTGGTACGTGACCATGGAGCTCGTCGAGGGACTGCCCCTCGCCCGGGCGATCGGTGTGGCGCCCCAATCGCATCATGCCGAGACCCTCGACGCGGAACCGGAGAGCATGGAAGCGTTCCGCGGGCCTCGCTACGCGGCGGAGCAGCCCGTCTCCAAAGATGCATTGAGCGTACACGGCGTGATGGACTTCGAGCGGGTGCGTCGAGTCTTCGCTCAGCTCAACGAGGGCCTATCCGCGCTCCATGAGAAGGGCAAGCTTCATCGCGACCTCAAGTGCAGCAATGTCCAGGTCACCGCCGACGACCATGTCGTGCTCCTCGACTTCGGCCTAGTGAAAGAAGTCGACCTCGAAAGCGATGGGCGAACCGGGACCGGCGCGATCCTCGGCACCCCGCTGTACATGGCGCCCGAGCAGTGCGCAGGGGCGCCGATCTCCCTCGCCACCGACTATTACGCGCTCGGCACGATGTTGTTCCGCACCCTCTCCGGATCCTTTCCGTTTTCCGGCAGCACCTACGAGCTCCTGCATCAAAAGCAGATTCACAACGCGCCGAGCATCCGCAGCCTGAACCCGAGCGCCCCCGACGACCTCCAGACGCTGGTCGACGGGCTCCTATCCCGGGATCCCGCAGCCCGGCCTGCGTACGAACAGATCGACCGAATCCTCACCCAGAAAAAGGACCGGCCGAAATCCGGCCGTGGTTCACGGGGAGCGGCTTCCGGACACTCGTTCGTCGGCCGAAATGAAGAGCTTTCGCAGCTCAGCGAGCTCCTCCAGCGCTCCCGCCAGCGGCCTCAGTCGGTGTGCCTGTTTGGGGCGTCGGGCATCGGCAAGACCGCAGTCGTTCGGCGCTTTCATCACAAGGTTCAGAAGAAGCGGCGAAACGTGTGGCTCGAGGGTCGCTGCTACGCACGAGAGTCGCTCCCGTACAAGGCACTCGACGGTCTGATCGACAGTCTCGCGCGCTATCTCCTCCGGGTAAGCGAAGCGGAAGCGCAGGGACTGTGCCCGCGTCACGTCGCCGACCTAGTTCAGCTGTTTCCGGTGATTCGCCGAGTTCCAAGCTTTGCCGCCGCGGCCGACGACGTCCAGGTCGTGCCGGACCCCAAAGAACGGCAGCGCCGCGCGTTCCTTGCGCTCAAGGATCTCCTCGGCCGACTCTCCGATCGACGGCCGCTGGTCCTGTTCATCGACGACCTTCAGTGGGGCGACGACGAAAGCGCCAAAGTGCTATCCCGGCTGTTTCAAGGTCCGGACGCCCCCCGGGCGCTCTTGATCGGAACCTGCCGATCCGAAGAAGTCGCGTCGAGCCAGTTTCTCACTGCCTTTCAGAGTCAGCTCGGCGAAACCGAACTCGAAGCCCACTCGCTCGACCTCGTCGAACTCAGCCCCGGCGACACGCGGGAGCTCGCCCGAGCCCTGTGCACGACCGGTTCGGAAGAGGAGCTCGAGCTCATTGCCAACGAATCTCGAGGGTCCCCGCTCTTCGTCGACTTGCTTGCGCGGCACGCGGAGTCGGCGGAGGCGTCGGCGTCCGACGAGGGCGGTGAGGTCTCGATTGGATCGATGGTGCTTCGAGAACTCTCCGAGCTTCCCACGCCGGGTCGAACATTTCTCGAACTCCTGTCGGTCAGCGACGCGCCGGTTCCGCTGGAGGTGGCTACCGGCAGCCTGTATGCGGCAGCCGGCGACTCGGTTCGCTCACGGCTCCCCACGGTCGTGCAGCGCCTTCAGGCGCTTCACCTTGCCCGGCTTCGGAGCAATGCCGACCAGGATGACATCGAGTGTTATCACGATCGCATTCGGCAGGCGGTGCGCGACACGCTCTCGGAATCCCGGCAGCGGGACTACCATCGGCTGCTCGCGGAGCAGCTCGAGGCTCACGACGGGGATCCGGAGCGGCTGGCGTCTCATCACCGAGCCGCAGGAAACCTCGAGCGCGCCACCGAGTTTGCGCTGATCGCCGCCGAGCGTGCCCACACCACACTGGCGTTCGCGCGGGCGGCCGAGCTCTTCCAGCTGGCCCTCGACCTCGGCCCGTCGATGCCGCGCAAGAAGCTGATGCGAGTTCGCGAGCAACTCGGGCTCGCACTTGAACACGCGGGACGGGGGGTCGAAGCCGCCCGCGCCTATCGGCGCGCGAGCGAGCTCGCGGGTCAGCATCACCGGCTCGAACTCCAGCGGCGCGCCGCGGAACAACTGCTCTTCAGCGGGCTTGTCGACGAGGCGACCGATCTTCTCCGGGGCCTCCTTCCCGAAGTGGGGCTTCGCTTTCCGGGCAGCGGAGCGGAGACCATCGGGCTCTTCGTGGCGCGGCGGGCCCAGCTCAAGCTTCGCGGCCAAACCCCGAGCGGCGGAGGCGAGGCCGTGCCGCTGAGCGACGACCAGCGACTTCGCGTCGACACCTGCTGGTCCGTTGCGATCGGGCTCTCGATGGTCGACCCGGTCAAGGCGGGGACCTTTCAAGCCCAGCACCTTCTCCTGGCGCTAGAGTCCGGTGACCAGCACCGAATCGCCAAGGCGATGGCCGTGGAAGTCCCGTTTTCCGCAACCGTCGGCACCAAGCACGCACAGCAAACCCGCCTTGCAGCGAAGCGGGCGCGCGAACTCGCGAGCACCGTCTCCGACCCATTCGTCGAAGCTCTCACCGAGAGTTCGATCGGCGGGGCGGCGTGGCTCGAAGGACGCTGGCACGACGCCGTCACTTTCCAGGAACGCGCCGATGCAATCCTTCGCCGTCGCTGCACGGGGGCGGCGTGGCAGCTCGCGACGGCCAATATCGTGCTGTTCGATTCACTCTATCGCCTGGGCCGCTGGTCCGAGATCCTCGCCCGCTATCCGGAGGTCCTCACGGACGCCCGGTCGCGCGGAGACCGGTTCCTCGAGGTCTACCTCCGGGTGAAGTTTCGGGCGTGGGAGCACCTGGTTCAGGGCCGACCCGTGCTCGCCGAGGAAGAGCTCCAAGCAGCGATCGACCGTTGGAGTCAACCGGGCTTCTCAGCCCTGCACTTCTGGAGGCTCTACCTCGGTTGCGAGATCGACCTCTATCGTCGACGGCCGAAGGAAGCTCGCCGGCGCTTCGAAGCGGCAAAGGGCGCGGTCCGGCGCGCGATGCTCATGCAGCTCCAGCTCTATCGGGTCACGATGCACGACCTTGAAGCGAGGATCGCCCTCGCCGAACTCGCCGAACTCGCCGAGCTCGGGAGCCGTGGCTCCGGGCGGCAGGGACGGCAACTCGAGCGCCGCATCCTCCGGCTGGGTAAAAGGCAACGCGCCGAAAACGCCCCCTGGGCCGATGTCCTCGGCGCGATGGCTCTCGCCGGAGTCGCCGCCATGCACCGGGACGACAAGAAAGCAACCCGCCTCCTCGAGTTTGCCGAAGAGCGGTCCCACGTCACCGGGATGGAGTTTCACGCCGCGGTCTCGAAGGAAGCGCGTCGACGAATTCAGCGGAGCGCCGACGATGGAAGTCCAGCCCTCGACCGTTGGGTCCGGGACGCGCAAGGCTGGCGTGCCGTCATGTTGCCGGGGAACTATTGGTGACCGGGATCGATGGGTAGCTTGGACCGGCGGCGAGGCGCGGCGGGAACATCGATTCGGGGGCTCACTGGAGCCGGGCGCTTCGGAGCGTTCGTTCTCTCGATCACGGCGAGCGGGCTCTTTGACGCCGGCACGGTCGAGGCACAGGATGCGCTCGCCGAAGCCGAGGCTCTGTTTCAGGAGGCGGAGTTCGAAGATGCCCTTGCGGCGCTCGACCGAGTGGAAGCGAGCGCGCGCTTCGACCGCGACGCGTACCTTCGCCTCCTTCGTCGAAAGGCAACGATCCTCTTCGCCCTCGGCGATGATTCGTGGCGTCAGAGCCTCGCGATCCTGGCCTCGGTGGCTCCCGAAGAGGAGCTGGGAGCGGAGGCCCCACCCCCGCTCCGACGAGCCTACAGCGAGATCCGTGGCGCCACCGAAGCGGTGCGACTCTCGGTGGAGGCCACGCCGACCGACGATGGCGTCCAGCTCCGCGGTGAAGCTCGCGCCATTCCCCCCGGATTGCAGGCGAGCGTCCGGGTGTACGGCCGGGGCGCCGAGGGCCGCTGGCAAGAAGGCGAAGGAGAGCTCGAGATCGAAGAGCCGCCCCCACCGGCCCTTCGCTACTATGCCGAACTGCTCGGCCCCGGGCAGGCAATCCTTCAGGCCACGGGCAGCCGTTCCGATCCTCAGCTCTTCACCATCGAGGAGGGCGCAGAAGCAACCGTCGTCGAAGATGGCGAGGAAGAAGGCGGCGTGAGCCCTTGGCCATTCGTGGCGGTGGGTGCCGGCGTAGCGGTCGCGGCCGTCGTGATCACGGTGATACTATTGGCGGTGCAGGAACCCGATACTCGGGTCGATCTCCCGAGCCCCCCCTGACTGCTGCCTCCCCGTGGCCACCCGCCGACTCCGATCCCGACCCCGAAGCCGCCCTGCCGACGAGACCCCGCCGGAGGAGACGACCGTCGACGCGAAGGTCGAACCGACTTCGCCCGGCCTTCCGGTGCTGCAGATGGGCCGCCGAATCGGTCGCTATCGGCTGTGTGGCGAGCTCGCATCCGGCGGCATGGCCGCGGTGCACATCGCGCTCCTCGAAGGAGCCGCGGGTTTCGAAAAAGTGGTCGCGCTGAAAGAGATCCACCCGCATCTCGCCAAGAAGCAGAGCTTTGTCGAGATGTTCCTCGACGAAGC
>JBCCZL010000406.1:0-9230 GCA_039187775.1 Myxococcota bacterium | reverse complement strand
CCCGAGCGGATCCCGAACTTTCCGCTCGCCGGATCGGTGTACTACCTCCGGGTCCGGGAAGTCGCGATCGCTGGCGAACCGCCAACCGAGAATATCTCGGATGCCTATCAGATCTCCTGGGACTACGCGGAGGTGGCGCCCGAAGACGAAGCGGAAGTCAACGACTCGCTCGAGCTCGCGACGCGGCTCGCAATCGGCGAGACGCGCAGTGGCTATGTCGGGTGGGCCGGCGATCTCGATAACTATTGCCTTAGCAACAACGGCACGAACCTTCGGGCCACGGTGTCTGGGGTTCCAGGGGTCGACCTCGTTCTACGGGTCGTCGATCGGGAGAACCATCAGAGTCGAAAGATCGATCACGCGGACATTGGCGCGGGGGAAGAGAGCGCTCTAATCGAGACGGGGTCCGCAGACAGCACCTGCTTCGAGGTGTCCGTCGACCTGCTCAGCGATGGGGAAGAGGCGAACGCGCTCGACGCCTACGAGTTTCAGGTGGTCGTGGCCGAGCCCCCGCCGGAGACGCCGTGAACCGGCGGAAAACGAACGCCGTTTGGTGGGCCGGTCGCGCGGTCGGGTTTGTCGCCGTGTTCGCGGTCGGGTGGCTCGCGGCCGTGCCCGCAGAGAGCCGACCGGTTCGGGTGGGTCGCTACACCGAGCTCCCCTATGGAGTGAGCACCGAGCACCCTTATCCAACCGGCGCGGCGGATGCACGGCGCACGGGTCGTATCGATGCTCCGTCGCCCGAGCGAGAACCTACCAAGGTTTGGGAGGCACGGATTCGGGCGGGTCGGCCGTCGGCTCCTGCGATCGATGAAGAAGGCCGAATCTATGTCGCCAACGCGGCGGGAGTGGCGGGGGTGGCGCCCAATGGCGCGGTTCTCTTTACCGCCCGGCTCGGCTTCGTATCCGCCACTCCTTCGATCACGCCCACCGGAGATCTGGTGGTAGGCACTCACGCTGGTACCTTGGTGATTCTAAGCCGCAGCGGAGAGATTCGGCAGCAGACTACGGTGGGTGGACCGGTCCGCGGTTCACCGCTGGTGCTCGCCGATGGTTCGGCGGTGGTGGGTGCATTCGACCAGGCGGTGCATCGCTTCGATGCGGACGGTCGGCGGTTGTTCCGGGTCGCAATCCCGTTTCAGGTCAGCGGGAGCATCGCGTGGACCACAAGCCGGGGAATCTGGGTGGCCGCATCGGACCGGCTGCTTCGGATGAATGCCCAAGGAGAGGTGATCGCGACCACGGTGATCGGCTCCCAGATCGTTTCGGGGCCGGCGGTAGCCGACGACGGGAGCGTGTGGGTGGTTGGCCAGGACGAGAACCTTCGACAGCTGGCGCCGAGCGGGACCCTTCGATCGACCACGGCGCTCGGGGCACCGGTCAGCCCGGCGGGAACGTTGGCGCTCGCCCGAGATGGGTCGGTTCGGGTTCCCACCCGGGGGGATGCGCTCGTGTGCGTGGGGCCGACGGGAACCGAGCGCTGGCGGCTCACGGGCGAAGGAAGTTTCCTCGGAGGGGCGGTCCTTGACGAGAACGACAACCTTCTGGCGGTCAACGAGCGAGGGATCCTTCTGTCGGTCAACGCCGAAGGACAAGTTCGCTGGCGCGTGAACACCGGCAACCGAACCGACTTGGCCCCGGTGCTGAGCAAAGATGGGACCGTGTACGTGGCGACGGTCCGCGGCACGCTGCAAGCCTGGCGTTGAGAGATTCGTGCAGACTTCCGAACTTGACTTCGACTTCGACGAAGCTCTGATCGCACAGGCGCCGCTGGCGGATCGTGATGCGGCGCGGCTTCTCGTGGTCGATCGGGCCGGCGGTCGGATAGCGCATCGAAAGGTCCGTGACCTGCCGAAGTTGCTGCCTCCCTCGCTGTTTATTGTGAACAACACTCGGGTGATTCCTGCGCGCCTCCTCGGCCAGAAGCCGAGTGGAGGGCGGGTTGAGCTTCTGTTGCTCGAGCCACTGATGAAGAAGAGCGACACCGAGGAGCGGTGGCTCACTATGGGCAAGGCGAGCAAGGGGCTTCGCCAAGGTTCGGAAGTGATCTTTGCCGAAGGGGCACTCCGGGCCGAGGTGCTCTGGAAACGCAACGACGGGCGGCTGGAGGTGGTGCTCCGGGCGGAGGGCGGGGTTGCCGCGGCGATCCAGGCGTTTGGGGCGATGCCGCTCCCGCCCTACATCAGGCGCGCGGCGGCGCCGGAGGACCGAGAACGCTATCAGACGATCTTTGCCGCAAGCGCCGGGGCGGTGGCCGCGCCGACGGCGGGGCTCCATTTCTCCAAGCGTCTGGTCGGTGAGATGGCAGAAGAGGGCCATCGACTTGCGCCCGTCACCCTTCACGTGGGGGCGGGCACCTTTGCGCCGGTGCGCGAGGCCGACCTGACGAAGCATCGGATGCACGCCGAGCACTACGAGGTCCTGCCCGAGACCGCGATGGACCTCCAGCTGGCCAAGGCCGAGGGGCGTCCGGTGGTCGCGGTGGGCACTACGGCGCTTCGAACCCTCGAGAGCGCAGGCGAGGATGGGGCGGTGGTCGCAGAGCGAAAGTCGACGTCGCTCTTCATTTATCCGCCGTTCCGATTTCGGATCGCGGATGGGCTGATGACCAACTTTCATCTGCCGCGGTCGACGCTCCTTGCGCTGGTGATGGCGTTTGGGGGCATCGAGCTGATTCGCGAGGCCTATCGGCAAGCGGTGGCCGAGCGCTATCGGTTTTTCAGCTACGGCGACGCCATGTTGATCGCCGACGGAGTGCTTACGTGAGCCTTCCGACGGAGGGCTTTTCTTTCGAGGAGCTCGCCCGAGACGGGAATGCGCGGCGGGGTCGCTTTCGAACGCCGCGGGCGACCGTCGAGACGCCTACCTTCATGCCGGTGGGCACCCAGGCTACAGTCAAAGGGCTCACGCCTTCGGAAGTCGAAGCGACGGGAGCGCGCATCTGCCTCGCCAATACCTACCACCTATGGCTTCGCCCGGGCGCCGAGTTGATCGAGCGACGGGGAGGAGTGCAGCGGTTCATGGCCTGGCCCCATGCGCTCCTCACCGACAGCGGGGGGTACCAGGTGTTTTCGCTTTCGGAACTTCGCACCATCGATGACGACGGGGTGACCTTTCGCTCGCACCTCGACGGCAGTCGAAAGCGGCTCACCCCCGAGGAGTCGATGCGGGTGCAAGCTTGCCTGGGTTCCGATGTGGCGATGGTGCTGGACGAGTGCCCTCCGGGAGGCGCGGAGCGCCGGACGATCGAAGCGGCGATGGATCGATCGACGAAGTGGGCGCGCCGGTCTCTGGCCGCCCCGGCGGCGCAAGGCCAGGCGCGCTTTGGCATCGTTCAGGGGGCGGCAGAAGTGGATCTCCGCCTTCGGCATCTTGGCGAGATCGCCGACCTGCCGGTGGACGGGGTGGCGCTCGGGGGCTTTTCGGTCGGGGAACCGATTCTCGCGATGTACGCCGCCCTGTCGGAGGTGGTGCCGAAGATGCCGACGAACAAGCCGCGCTATCTCATGGGCGTGGGGACTCCCTACGACCTTCTTCATGCGGTCGGTGCCGGAATGGACCTATTCGACTGCGTGCTCCCTACGAGAAATGCGCGAAACGGCCAGGCGCTCACTTGGTCGGGGCGGGTCAATCTCAAGCAGGCGCGCCATGCCGAAGATGATGCGCCGCTCGACAGCGCCTGCACGTGTCCGACCTGTCGCGGGTTTAGTCGCGGCTACCTTCGCCACCTCTTCAAGGCGGGCGAAATGCTCGGTCCCCGGCTCGTCACCCAGCACAATCTCTGGTTCTACGGGGCGTTGATGAAGGAAGCGCGCGCGCACATCGAAGCGGGAACGTACCACGCCTGGGCGAAGCGAACCGCCGATCACATGCGGGCCCACGACGAAATCGGGTAAGCTCCTGGCAGGGTAGCGAAGCGAACCCAGAAGCGGATACTTGCTCGCGGGTGGCTAAGCCCGCATCGGTCTAGTGCCGGAAGTGGCGGGCTCCCGTGAGCACCATGGCCATCCCCGCGGCGTTGGCCGCCGCGATCACTTCATCGTCGCGCTTGCTTCCGCCGGGCTGGACCACCGCGGTGATGCCAACCTTGGCGGCCGCCTCGACCCCATCGGGGAACGGAAAGAACGCATCCGACGCCATCACTGCTCCCCGGGATTCATCTCCGGCCTTCTCGCCGGCGAGCTGCACGCTGACCACCCGGGACATTTGTCCTGCGCCGACGCCCACGGTGCGCCCCGGTTTGGCGAACACGATCGCGTTCGACTTCACGTGCTTGCAGACCTTCCAGCCGAACTCGAGCGCGGCCATCTCCTCGTCGGTCGGGGCCCGCTCGCTCACCACCTTCCCGTTGCGTGCCTCCCCCGCTCCCTGCGCGTCTCGATTTTGCACCACGAGTCCGCCTCCGATCCGCTTCCAGGCAAGCGCGGCATGGTCTCGGGGCAATTCGCCGGCCGCGAGAATGCGGAGGTTTTTCTTTTTTCGGAGGAGCGCCAACGCCTCGCCCTCGAAGGACGGCGCGACGATGCACTCAATGAACGACTCGGTGACCGCGGCCGCGGTGGGTTCGTCGCAGGGGCGGTTGAGCGCCACGATTCCGCCAAACGCGCTTACCGAGTCGGCAGCTCGGGCGGTTCGAAATGCGGTTTCGAGGTCGTCGGCCTCTGCCACCCCACAGGGATTGGTGTGTTTGACCACGACCGCGGCGGGCCGCTCCGTAAACTCCCGCACCGCTTCCAGCGTCGCGTCGAGGTCGACGAGGTTGTTGAACGAGAGCTCTTTTCCGCCGGCGCCAAGCGGCTCGGCGAGCGCGAGCGACCCTTTCGGCGCGTTCCGCTCGATGTAAAACGCCCCGCGCTGATGGGGGTTTTCGCCGTAGCGACAGTCGTAGGCTTTCTGAAACTGAAGGGTCAGGGTCCCCGGGAATTCGGCGCTCTGACCGTCGCCGAGCGAGCTCAGGTATCCGGCGATCGCTCCATCGTAGGCCGCGGTGTGCTGAAACGCCTTGGCCGCGAATCGTGCCCGAAGCTCGGGCGAGGCGCCCTCCGCGAGTACTCCGGTGACTTCCGCATAGTCCGTGGGGTCGACGACCACCGTGACCCGCGCATGGTTTTTGGCCGCGCTCCGGACCATGGAGGGACCACCGATATCGATCTTCTCGATGGTGTCCTCGAAGGAAGCGTTGGCGGCCACCGTGGCTTCGAAGGGGTAGAGGTTCACGACCACGAGGTCGATCGGGCGACCTCCGAGGGTCTCGAGGTCGGCGTGGTCCGATGCTTGATCTCGCATGAGGATCGCGCCGTGGACGCGCGGGTGGAGCGTCTTGACACGGCCGTCCATCACCTCGGGGGACTCGGTGTACTCCGCCACGTCGGTCACTTCGATGCCGGCCTCCCGAAGCGCGCGAGCGGTTCCTCCGGTGGAGAGAATCTCGACGCCATGCTCCTTCAGTGCCTTGCCGAACTCCGCAATGCCGCTTTTGTCCGACACCGAGATCAATGCCCGTTGGATCGCCGCCATGCTATTCCTCCAGTTCCCTGGTCGAGGGAGGTAGCGACGTCAATCAACGAAATCAACCGCAGGATGCCACCGATCCCTACAAGCGCTGAAAGCTTGAAATGCGGCGCCAGGATCGGCACACCGAAGGCATGAAAGCGGTCCGATGTGCGACGGGGCTTGAGGTTGAGGAGATCGATCCACCGAGTCCCGGTCCCGGCGAGGCGCTCATCCGAGTCGAGCTTGCGGGCATCTGCAACACCGACCTCGAGATCGTGCGCGGCTACATGTCCTTCGAGGGAACCCTTGGGCACGAGTTTGTTGGAGTGGTCGAGGAGGCCCCCGACTCGGAACTCGTTGGGGCGCGGGTGGTCGGGGAGATCAATCTCGCGTGCCAGCGCTGCTCACTGTGCGCCATGAACCTTGGACGACACTGTCCGAATCGGACGGTGCTCGGAATCCTCGGCAAGGACGGATGCTTCGCCTCGCACGTCACGATGCCGACGGCAAACCTTCACCAGGTTCCCGAGGGCCTTGCTTCGGAGACGGCGGTGTTTGCCGAGCCGCTCGCCGCGGCATTCGAAATCCTCGAGCAGGTCGACATTCACTCGGGACAACGCATCGCGGTCCTCGGCGATGGGAAACTCGGGCTCCTCGCGGCGATGGCGCTACTGCCGCATGCTTCGGTGCTGGTGGTGGGAAAGCATGCGCGGAAGCTCGCGATCGCGGCCGCCGCCGGAGCCGACACGATGCTCCTTTCGGACTTTGCCGACGCCAACGACCACACCCGTGGATTCGACGTGGTCGTCGAAGCGACTGGATCCGCGGCGGGTCTCGGCCTCGCCATCGATCGCCTTCGGCCCCGAGGAACGCTCGTTCTCAAGAGCACGGTCGCCGAACAGCCGACCGTCGACACCGCTCAGATCGTCATTCACGAGCTTCAGGTGGTAGGATCGCGCTGCGGTCTCTTCCCTCCTGCGCTGTCGGCCCTCGCGGAACACCGGGTCGATCCAACCCCGCTCCTCGCCGAGACGTTTGCCCTCGACGATGCCGTCGCCGCGTTCGAGCGAGCCGCCGCGCCTGGCGTTCTCAAGGTGCTCCTCCGCCCGAACGACTCGTAGGAACCCGGTTCTCCGCCAACTCCCCGATCGGTGGGCCACCTGCAGGATCGGGCGGCGAACCATCTTCCAGCGAGTGGCCGAGCGGCTTCTCCTCCACAAGCTCGTCGGCGTTTAGACCCCCGACTGCGCGAAAGTCACACTGAAACGGAACGGTCACGCTCACCGTATGGCCATCCTGATCGATCGCGGGACGGAACTGCACCTGGAGGAGCATGTCGACGCACGCGTACACAAACTCGACGAACACCCCTTCGAGGATCTGGAGCGGTTCGACCGATCCATCCTCGCGGATTCGAATCAACACTCTCGCGCTGCCACCGAGGTGTCGATCGCGGGCCGCTTCCGGGTAAAACCGTTCGAGCTGTCGGTCGAGGTTCGGGGGCGGACGAGGCCGCTGGAACAGGTCGTCGAGCAGCTCGCTCGGGGTCGGCTGAGCCGACGCGCCGGGTCCGATGCGAAAGGAGCACGTGAAGTCGACTTCGACCGTCATCGGCTGCTCCTCCGCGTCGAGCGCCGGCACCCATCGAGACTCGCGGATCAACTGGGCGCACGCCGGGTCGAAGATGACGTTTTGAGGTCCCTCAGACCGGAGAGGTTCCGCGCTCCCATCCCGGCCGATTCGGATCCGCATCCGAACCTCGCCTTCCATGCCGACGGCTCGGGCTTCTGGCGGATAGAGCGTTTGAAGAGCTTCGTTGAGCGAGCCGCGAGGTTCCGGTCGTCGATGCCATCGCGGAGCATTGGTGAACTCTTGATCGAACACTGCCATCGCGGGCTCTTCGGTCGCCGAGACTGCTCGTCTCGTGGAGGTGGCGGCTTCGGTGTGCACTCCTCCGCACGCTGCTCCTCCGCACGCTGCCACTGCGAGGACCCACCCGAAGACCCGCTCCCCCAACTTCACCCCGCGACGGTAGCACGGCCGTTGAGGTCGGCTAGTGCGTGATGCTCGGCCACGATCTGCCGTCGGGGAGCTGCTACTCTCGCGCGATGGCTCGGGTTCTGATCATTGGTTCGGGAGCGAGGGAACATGCCCTGGCGTGGCGGCTTCTTCGAGACGAGGAAGTCACCGAAGTGATTTGCGCCCCCGGGAACGGGGGGACCTCTTCCTTTGCGACCAACCGCCCCTGCGACCTCAGCAGCGAGGCGATCGTCAGTCTGGCCCAGGCGGAAGACCCCGACCTTACGGTGATCGGGCCCGAGGCGCCCTTGGTGGCCGGCGCGGCGGATGCACTCCGCGCTGCCGGACGCGTGGTGTTCGGGCCGGACCGGGCCGCGGCGCGGCTCGAGGGCTCGAAGGCGTTTTCGAAGGAGTTCATGGCACGGCACGACATCCCCACCGCGTCATTCAGAGTCTTCGACGAAGCGGATGCCGCTATCGCCTACTGTCGGAGCGAAGACCGGCCGCTCGTGGTGAAGGCCGACGGACTCGCTGCGGGGAAGGGGGTCGTGGTTGCGGCAGATGCCGACGAAGCCGAAGCCGCGGTTCGACGCATCATGGTCGACCGGGCGTTCGGAGACGCGGGCGACCGGGTGATGATCGAAGAGCGCCTCGCGGGGCAGGAGGTGAGCTATCACGTCGTGGCGGATGGAAACGACTTCGTTCGGCTGTCACCGGCCCAGGACCACAAGCGAGCCTTCGATGGGGACCGAGGACCGAATACCGGCGGGATGGGCGCCTACTCGCCACCGCCGGTCGTGACTCCGGAGGTGGAGGAGGCGATCATCGAATCCACCGTCCGACCGACCCTCAAAGGGATGAGCGCCGAAGGCTGTCCCTTCGCCGGCGCGCTGTTCATCGGGTTCATGGTGGACGCGGGCATTCCGCGGGTCCTCGAATACAACGTTCGCTTCGGCGATCCGGAGTGCCAAACCATCGCTCTTCGCCTTGGCGGGTCACTTTTCGCACTCCTCGACGGTGCCGCCCGCGGAACCCTCGCGGGCCACGAGCCCCACTGGGCGGCGCCTGCCGCGATGGCGGTGGTCCTCGCATCCCGTGGCTATCCCGGCCCGTACGAAAAGGGCGAAAAGATCACTGGTCTGGGCGACGCGAACGCGGTGGAAGGAGTCACCGTCTTTCACGCCGGAACCAAGGTCGTCGACGGAACCTACCGAACCAGCGGAGGTCGCGTGCTTTCGGTGACCGCCGCCGGCGAGACGATCGATATCGCCGCGGAACGGGCGTACCAGGCCGCGGACCGAATCCGCTTCGAGGGCAAGCAGTATCGCCGAGACATCGGCCATCACGCGCGACGCTAAACCGGTGGCGATCCCCGAGGAACTTATTGCCCGCGCTATCGCGGTACTTCAGCGCGGTGGGGTGGTTGCCGCGGCGACGGAAACCTCATTCGGTCTCCTTGCCGATGCCACCGTTCCCGAGGCGATCGAACGCGTGCTCTCGATCAAGGGACGTCCGGAGTATCAACCGATCGCGCTCCTTGCCGCGAGCATCGATGTGGCCAAGGAGGTCGTACGGTTCTCTTCTCGGGCCGCGCGGCTCGCCGAAGAGTTCTGGCCGGGCCCGCTCACGTTGGTGCTACCCGAACGGGCGCCCCTTCATCCCGCCCTTGGCAAAGACGGCCGGGTTGGAGTCCGCGTGCCCGGACCCAGCCCCGCCCT
>JBCCZL010000405.1:0-9242 GCA_039187775.1 Myxococcota bacterium | reverse complement strand
CGACAAACGCGTCGCCGTCAAGCTGCTTCACTCGCACTTCGTCGGGGATGAAGGAAGCGTCCGCCGCTTTCAACGAGAAGCCAAGGCGGCCGCGGCGATCGCACATCCGCACATTATCGAGATCCACGACATGGGCGCCGACGGGGCTGCCGTATTTATGGTGCTCGAGTTTCTCGAAGGCCGATCGCTCGCCGACGCACTAACCCAAGATGGCCCGATGTCGGTGGGCCGAACGATTCACATCGTGGATCAAGTGTGCGATGCGCTCGGGGCGGCCCACGAGCGTGGGATCGTGCACCGAGACCTCAAGCCCGACAACGTCTACTTGGTCGAGCGCAAGTCCGACCGGGACTTCGTGAAGCTGCTCGACTTCGGAATCGCCAAGGTTCTCGAAACCGTCACTCAACACCAGCTCACCAAAACGGGCGCCGCGGTGGGCACCCCACACTACATGGCTCCAGAGCAAGCCTCGGGGCGCAAGGACCTCGATCACCGGGCGGATATCTTCGCGCTCGGCGTCATGACCTACGAGATGCTTTCGGGCGCACCGCCGTTCGATGATGAATCGTATCCCATGCTCTTGGTGAAGCTCTGCACCGAGGCGCCGCCTCCGCTGGGAGAACTTCGGCCCGACCTCCCGGAGCCGCTCGTCGCGGCGGTCGATCGGATGATGGCCAAAGAGCGCGACGCGCGTTTCGACTCCGTCTCCGACGTGGCTGAGGCCCTCGCGCCATTCCGTGATCTGACCGATGCCCCAACGGTGAACGCAGTCCCCCAGCACCCGCGGGCGAGTTCCGGGGTGAGAGAAAGCCTCCGCGCCGACCCCACGGGAAAGACGCAGCTTGCCGACAGCACGGACGCCGTGAGCGGCGGAAGCGCGGCGCCCGCGACCGAGCCTCCGATGCAGAAGCCTAGAACAGTGTGGTTCTTCGCGGTCGGCCTTGCCGCGGCAGGGCTGATTGCAGGGGCGTTTGCGGCGGTCAGCCTGAACCGCGATGAGGGTGGGTCCGAGGAGTTGGCCGCACCTTCGACAGACAACTCCATTTCTGACGAACCGGAGCCGGGAGAACCCGATCCGACCGAGCGTGCTCCCGCCGCCGAATCCGCGGTGGCCACGTCCACCTACCGAGTGTTCATCGCTGCGGAGCCTTCCGCCGCCACCCTCACTCTCGATGGCCGAGCGATCGACAACCCCTTCGAGGGTTCGCTTCCCGCGGATGCGGAGATGCACGAAATCGAAGCGGCTCTGGAAGGGTACATTGCGCAGACTCGGTCCACTCGGTTTTACGATTCTCAGCGCATCCGCTTCACGCTGGAACGCGAATCTCGCCGAAGGCGCCCTCGAGAGCCGAGGGTGGAGTCCATGGTCGAGGAGGGCATGGAACCGAGGGCAGAGACGAGGGTAGAGCCGAGCGAAGGCCGCTCCGGTGAGCGAACGGAACCTGCGGTTCAGATGGCGCCCCCCGAGCCACCGCCGATCGAGCCGGCGACGTTGACCACCGATATGACCGCTCCTTCGATGCGGACACCATTGAAACAGGTTCCATTCTGAACCGACGCTTGCCCTCGTGATGGCGAATCCCCTTCGCCTTCTCGGGGCCGCGTCTGAGGGCGCATGTGCCCGCCGCGTGCTGCCCTGACTCGTATCGACCACCGGTGCGAGCGCAGCATGATCGAGCCATGGTTTGTCGATCGAGTCGTTGTTCCCTGACCGATTGGATAGGCCACCAGATGGAGAGCTCCCCGGAAGGATGGTGTGCGAGCTCCCCGAGCGGCCGATGTGCTCGCCGTCGGAAAGCTCAATGTTCCTTGGCATGAATCAACATGCTGCCAACCTTGATGCCGCCCTTGGAGCCGCTGTCGAACGCGCCGCGCCCTCGGTGGTCCGCATCCAACACGGACGACGCGCGACTTCGGGCTTCGTCTTTCGTGAACCCAATCTGGTGCTCACCAGCAGCGCCTACCTTCGGCGCTGCGGAGAAGTCCGCGTGGCCGACCACGATGGGAACCATCACTCCGCCGAGCTTCTTGGCCGAACCGCAGGGACCGATGTTGCCGTGCTTCGGGTCGAAGGCGAACTTCCGCCCCTCGAGTTTCGGGGAACCAACGGCCTGATGACCGGCAATCTGTGCCTGGCCCTCGGCCGCCCCGGCCGCGCCATTCGGGCGTCGCTTCGAATCATCGGAGTCCTTGCCGACGGCATCGATACGCCGCGGGGCGGCCACCTCGATCGCTACGTGGAAACCGATCGCGGCCTCCCGATGGGGTTTGCCGGGGGGCCGTTGCTGGACCTCGGCGGGGAGGCCATCGGACTCAATACCGACGCGATCCTTCGAGGTGCGGACCTTGCCGTGCCCCAGCCGACGCTCGAGCAGGTAGTCGATGCGATCGTCAGCGAAGGCGGAGTCAAGCGGGGTTATCTCGGCATCTCGGTGCGACCAGTTCATCTCCCCAAAGCGATTCAGGACGCGCAGGAGCAGAAACGCGGCGCCCTGATCATTGCGGTCGAGGAAGGGTCGCCGGCCGAGGCCTCGGGCCTGACCCTCGGCGACACCTTTCTCACGATTGGGGACGATCCGATCACGGGGCCGCGGTCGCTCGCTTCGGCGCTCCGCGGTCGACCGTCGGAGAAGGTCAAAGCCACGATTCTTCGCGCCGGAACGGTGACCGAGATCGAGATCGAAACCGGCGAACGGCTCTAGAGCTCATCTTGCGCTGGCCATCTGCCAGTGATTCTCGCCCCCCTCGCGAGGAGCTATCCTTGAGCGATGCGGATCGTGGCGGTCGCCGACACCCACACTTTTCAGGACGACCTCGGGTCGCTTCCCGAAGGCGATGTGTTCATTCACGCCGGCGACCTGCTTCGAGGGGGGACGCTCGAGGAGCTCGCGCCGGTGGCGGAGTGGATTCGGGCGCTCCCGCACCGCCGCAAGATCGTGGTCGCAGGAAACCACGACTGGTGCTTTGCCAACGACCCGGCCGCCGCCTGCGCCACGCTTGGGCCCGAGGTCGAGTACCTCGAGGATTCCGGCACGATGATCGACGGGCTCCAGTTCTGGGGAAGCCCGTGGCAGCCCGAGTACCACGACTGGGCGTACAATCTTCCGCGGGGCGCCGCGCTTCGGGAGAAGTGGGCCCAGATTCGCAGCGACACCGATGTGCTGATCACCCACGGTCCTCCCCAGGGCATCGGCGACCGGGGGCCGGTGCCGGGGCGCCTCGGCTGCGCAGATCTGGCCGCGCGCGTCGCCGAAGTCGGGCCTCTTTTGCATCTCTTTGGACACATCCATCAGGACGGCGGCGTCTTTCGCGTGGGCGACGTCTGCTACGCCAATGTGACGACGTGGGAATCGGAGCGTCGACCCACGGTGCTGGACGTGGTCGACGGCGCGGTCATCGAGGTGGATGTGCCCCCGCGGGAGACTCGGCCGCTCGCCTCGACCGGTGTGGCCCAAGGACAGTAACCTCGAGACGATGGATGTCCGCAACCTCTTGGTGCCCCATCGGTACCGGGGCCCAAAAGACTCGGCCAACGGAGGCTACATCTGTGGCCTCGTAGCGCAGGAGTTCGAGGAGGCCGTCGAAGTCACGCTCCGGGCGCCGCCCCCCCTCGACACCTCGCTCGCGTTGAATCGAAACGGTCTTGAAGGGGAGCTTCACGCTGGGGATGCGCTCGTGGCGACAGTCCGCGCCGGCGACGCTTCGACCGACGTGCCGGCGGCCCCCACCCTTTCGGAAGCCGAAGCGGCAAGTAGACGCTACGAAGGGGCGACCAACCACGCGCTCCCCGAGTGCTTTGTGTGCGGTCCGCATCGCGAGGCCGGCGATGGGCTCCGAATTTTTCCCGGGCCGACCTCTCTCGGTTCGCTCGTCGCCTGCGCCTGGACTCCCGCCCAGGAGTTCGCGGACGAGTCGAACAAGGTTCGCCCCGAGGTGATCTGGGCCGCGCTCGACTGCCCAGGCTACTTCGGGCTCCGCCGCCCCGGCGTGCTGGCGCTCCTCGGCCGGATGACCGCCCGCGTAATCCGCTCCCCCGTCCCCGAGGAGCCGTGCATCGTGACCGGATGGCATCTCGAAACCGACGGCCGAAAGAGCCTCGCCGGAGCGGCCCTCTTCGCCGCCGACGGCGAACTCCTCGCCAACTCGAAGACGACCTGGATCGAGATCGCCAAACCCAAATAGCGCTTTCCAACTACTCGAGAGCTAGGGCAAGGCGAAGGCGGGCTGCGATCCACGCGGAGACCGATCGATCGTCGCGGTGCTCCGCGGGGCTCACCCGCGCGTCATCGACGGCCTCCGCAAGCGCCTCGAGCCGCGCCGCACACGTCTGAAGGCCGAGCGCTCGAGCCGCGCCGGCGCGTTCCATCATGCGCGGAGGCAGGTCCCGGGCGTGGCGGAGCCCCACATGGGCCGCGCGGTCGACGAGGGCACGCGCCCGCTCGAGTTCGGCGCGAAGCGGATCCGACGAGGGTTCTCCTTTTCGGATCGGAAGCGGGGGGCGTGCCGTCGCTCCCGCCAAATCGGGCACGATCACCCGGTCGGTGACGAGTGCGAGGGGCCGCACCACCAAGCCATCGCTTCCCGGCCGAAGCACCCCGCTCACAAAGCGAAGCTCTCCGGCGTCGCCCGCGAGCGCCGTCGCGGCGGCATCGATCGCGTGGGGTGCGGCGGCCGAGTACTCCAGGGTGACCCCGAACGCGTTGCCTACGACATCGGTCAGCCGGGCCTCGAGCGTTTGCGAGCTTGGGCGATAGCCAAGATCCTCGACCCGATCCACCGCGATCGCCCGAACCCGCGGGGCGAGCACTCGCGTTCGAAGGATCCTTGGAGGTCGGGCGGCGTCAGCATCGGCCGCCGAGGCGACGTCGCGCACGAAAATTGGCTCTGGAAGCTCATCCCAGTTCCCCGGCTGGGCGGTGACCGTCGTCTGCGCGACGGTCGCCCGTCGGATCACGAGCTCCCGATTCGCCCGTCGGCTCGCCCGCGCGGTCACGAGCTGGCCGTGGGAGAGGGCACCGAGCGACGTTCGGAAGCCAAGCTGCCGCCCGGCAGCGCGCGCTCCGGTGAGCGGCTCCGGCGCGTCGGCGAACGCAGCGTTCGGATCGGCTCGAGGATGAGGAAAGCTTCGGCGATACACCAATACCATCGCCGTCGAGGGGTCGACGAGAAACACGCGACAGTGGAGTGCATCGGCGTCACGTTCGACGCGAGCGCCGAGCGAGATCAAACGAAGGTGCTGAAGCGCGGTGTCCTGCGGTTCGCCGAGGCCAAGAATCCGCTGAAGCGGCGCATTGCGGATGCGAGCCGCGCGCTCGCGAGCATGAAGCTCGGCGATCTTCGCGCTTAGCCGAGGCGCGGCATAGGCTGCACTCTTGTCGCGGTAGCGTCCAAGCTCTTCCTCGAGTTCGAGCAGAATATCCGCGGGCCAGCGCATCCCGGCCTGCTCGACGGGGTCGCGCGCCTTGGCGAACGCCGCCGCCAACGATTGGCTCGCCCCTTCGACGCCGTCGAGCAAGATGTCGCGAACGACCACAAGCGCTGGGCCGAGAACGCCTTCCGCATGGACCGCCCGCGTGCCGAGCTCCACCGTTTGCTCGGTGCGCGCTCGATCGCCCTCCCGAAACGCCCAGATGGCCACCGCGATGTGTTCGCAGCCCGTGCCCGCCGCGCAATCGCAGCGCGCGTAGGCGAGGTCGCGCGGCACAAGAAACCGCACGGTGCACGTCGGAAGCTCGGCCGAACACTCAGCGCCGCTCCGCAGCACCACGGTGAGCCCCTTTTGTCGGACGCGGGTCGCCTGCTGGAGTGTTCGTTTCCCGATCGCCTGGAGGACATCGTCATCGCTCACGTCGCCCGGCCACCATGGAGCCGCGGTCTCCGCCGCGCCGCCCGCCTGGTTCTGGTACGCCAGCACCGCCGCCACCCGGTGCCGGCACACCGTCGAGGCGGGACAGCTGCACGGACACTCGGCGAGCGGGACCCCCGGTCGAAGCTCGGTCCGAATGTCGCCGTCGATAGCCACCACTACCTCGCCTTCGAGGGAGATCGTGGGCCCTCGGCCGCTCTCCACCATCTTGGTCGCCCGCTTGACGAGCCCCCGATTCGCGAGGACGGCGAGCTTCTCCGGAGTCAGCGCGAGGAGATCGGCTCGAGCCGTCATCCTCGCACCTTTTCTGCGATGAACCGCGCGAGCTCGCCCGGCGTCATGGCGCCCGCGTGAGCGCCGGTCGCGGAGAGCGCACCGGCGAGTTCGACATTCCACGCCGGATACGCGTCGCGGCTGAGCGCGCCCAACGCGAGCACGTGCACGCCTTGGGAGACGAGGGAGCGGACCCGCTGAATCAGCCCGAACTCGCTCCCCCCTTCGAAGAAATCGCTGATGATCACGAAGATCGTTCGACGAGGCGCCGCGATGAGCGTCTCGCCATAGCGGACCGCACGATGAATGTCGGTGCCTCCGCCGAGCTGCACTTTCATGAGCGTCTCCACCGGGTCGGTAATTTCGTCGGTAAGGTCCACGACGTCGCTGTCGAAAGCGCAAAGATGGGTCCGAATCCCAGGAAGTCCATAGAGGCACGCCGCGGTCACCGCGGAATGGATGACCGAGTCGGCCATGCTCCCGCTTTGGTCGACGAGGATGATCACTTGCCATCGGTCGCTGTGGCGCTTGGTGCGCGAGTGAAAGAACGCCTTTTCGACGAGAAGGCGTCGGCTCGCGGGGTCGTAGTGCTTGAGGTTTCGCCGCAGCGTGCTTCGGAAGTCAAGGTTGCGCGCCACCTTGAGCGGCGAGCGGCGGCGACGGTCGAGCGCACCCAAGAAGCTACTTCGGACTTCGCGGAGCAGCGCCTCCATGAGCTGGCGGACAACCTTCGCGATGAGCTGGCGCGCGATAGCGAGAAGCTCTTGGTTCATGAGGTGCTTGGTCTTCAACACCGCGGCGAGAAGCGTCTCGTTGGGCTCCACCCGTTCGAGGACCTCGGGATTCGTCACGATCTCGTCGATGCCGTAGCGCTCCACCGCGTCTTGCTCGAGCCGCTCGAGCGTCTCTTTCGGAAAGAGCGTGTGCACTTGGTCGAGCCAGTCGGGGACGCTCATGATCGACGGTGCATCGTTGGCACCTCGTTCGTCGCTCGGCGCCTCGCCCTCGGCGTCGCGACCGTAGAGCCACTGAAGCGCGGCATCCATCGCACCGACCTCTCCTTGGGCCTCCCCGAGGGCTTCGCTTCCCGCTTCCCCGAGAACCAGCTGCCAGCGCTCACGCGGCTTCATGTTCCCTCCCGGAACCCGTGTTCGGCTTCGAGCCGGTCGAGTTCGACTTCGAGGAGCGCCGCACGTTTCAGGGTCTCGACGTCGGTGGGAAGAGCGCGGGTGAGCTCCCGCGCCGCGCCCCCGTGAATCCGGGCAATGAGTTCCGCGATGCTCGCGCGTTCGCGCGGGGGAAAGAACGAAAACGCAAGGCGTAGCGCAGGTAGCGCATGAAGAAACTCCTCCCGACCCATCGACTGGATCACCTCGTCGATCGTCTCCACCACGCGAGGGCTCGACCGAACTTCTTCGCGGGCGAGCGCAAAGAGTCCGGTGAGAAAATCGCCCACGTGCTTGGGAAGACTCGCGGCTCGAATCGCGTCGATGGCTTGTGAGCCGAGATCATCGCCCGAGACGGACCAGAGAAAACCGAGGGCTCCCCCGCGAATCGCCGGGGGGGTGTCCTTCGCCATCATGCAGCGCGCCATCACCGCATCGGCGCGGGTCCGATCGAGCGCAAGGTGTCGCCCATGCTTGTAGATGTCGCGGAGCGCGATGAGCGCGCGGACTTCCGCCGGATCCGCCGGCTGATCCGGGCCGCCGATGCCCTCGAGGAGCCAGAGCGCTCGCTCGGAGCCAGCTTCGATGATCTTCCCCAATCGGCGGTCACCCCGCGCCTCGAAGAGCACATCGTGGCGATAGAGCGACAGGAGCTGTCCAAGGGCATTGCCGAGGGTGGCGAAGCGGCTCTCGGTGGAAAGCGCTTCTCCAATCGATGTGAGAAGACGACCGCTGACGTCGTCGAGGCCCACGAAGAGGGCGTCCGAAAGCACCGCGACCAGCGCATCGGCGGCGCCCTCGGCCTCCACCGCACGCTTGAGCAGCTTGGCGGTGACCGCCGCGGGCAGGGTGGCGCCGAACGCCGACGCCTCGATGAGGGCGGGTCGCGCATCGAGATGATCACGGATCGACCAGCGCTCTTCGAGGCGCCCATCGGTGGCAAACGCTGGACCGGCGTGCCGCTCATAGCCGGGAACCGAGAGCACCCGAAGGCGGTGGAGCACGCGGCTTCGTTCGCGGTCGCGAGGTTCCGTGAGGACCAAGGAGAGTTGCTGCGTGGCGTCGAGGTCGAGGTGGCGGAGAGTCCGAGCCACATCGGAAACCAACGGCGGCTCGGGCGTGCCCTTGGCGAGCACGCCGCGTCGCTCGCCGCTGAGTGCCTGGAGGACCGCCACGAGCGTAGGATCGGTTCCCGCCGCGATCACCCCGCGGCCGGCCCAGGGAAAGCGTTGTTCCTGCGCTTCCTTGAGGAGGGCCGCTGCGATTCCGTCGAGCAGATCGACGCGCGATGGAGCCGCGTGCGCCCGAAGCCGCATGAGTCCGCGGACCATCGACCACACGCCCACCAGATCCGCCGCGCTCACCGACTGCTTGCGGTGCCGAAGGTGCCGAATGGCCTGCTCGAGCGACCGCTCGGGGCCATCGATCGGGCCGTGTTCCCAGATCTCTTGGTAAAAGGACGGCGAAGGCATGCCCGCCTCATAACCGGTGAACGCGTCGAGGCGATGAAAGGTGTACGGGACGAGATAGCTCCCAAACCTTGCGTCGTCTGGCGGCACGGGAACCGCGGGTTCGTCGGCGGCCTCGGAGCCGGGTTCGCGAGCGGCCTGCTCGAGTGCGGGAGCGTGCCAGCCGCCGCACACCACGAGCACCGATCCTTGATCGCCCGCGGCCGCTTGGGCCCAGCGCACCCAGCGCGCCATGTAGGGTTCGCGACCCGGCTCGAGGCTCGTGTCTTCGCGGAGGCAGTGAAAGTAGGTGCTGAGCTTTTCGGAGAGCGAGGGCGACTCTTCCGGCTGTTCGAAGAGGTGATCCCAGAGCGCGTCCATGCCTTCGATGCCCAGGCGCTCGGCGAGGGCACGCACGTAGGCCCGTTCGTGGGTCTCGCCATCGGAGTAGCGATTCTCTCGCGCGCCGAAGCCCGATGCCCATGCGGG
>JBCCZL010000404.1:0-9247 GCA_039187775.1 Myxococcota bacterium | reverse complement strand
GCCGCCGACATTTCCGTTGAACTCGCCCGCGCCACCCGCCGCAAACAGGCGGAAGCGAAGGACGCCATTGCTAGTGAGCGGACCGCCAAACTCGGCGGCGGCGCCGCTTCCCTGCTCGAAGGCGTTGTAGAGATAGAACGGTCGGTCGAGGAGCGGAAGCTTGGCGGCTGAAATGATCGGACCGGCACTCAGATTGCCGGAGCCAGAGTTGATCGCGATGTAGTGCCCCTGCTCGGTCACCGGCACCTGAAAGAGCGCAAAGGTCAGTCGCGGCGAGCGCTCGAGGCGCGCGTTGATAAGGAAAAACGAGTTCGGAATGAATGGGATCGGGCCGAGGGCCCGAAGCTGAATCCGAGTAAAGTTGACGTCGAACGCTTCGGACGCCGGGAGATCCTCGGAGAGGCCCTGGATATTGGCCGAAGCACCGATACCCGCGACGACTGAAAACCGAACGCCCGGCGTGCCCTGGCATGCGCGAATCGACGAGCTGAACCGGCATTCGTAGTCTTCGCAGTCGGTTCGGCCGTCGCCATCGTTGTCGATGCCATCGACGCAGAGGAGATCGTTGCCCTCGCCCGTCCGGTCTCCATCGGTGCCGATCAGGCTTTCGAGGGTGGATCCTTCGGCGACTGAGGGAAGCGTGTCGGAGATGTTCCCCGGGCCGGTCGTCACGCGACGACGCTGGTCCGAACCCTGGCACACATTCACTGTGTCGACGGTACAGTCATCGTCGTCGCAGTCGACCTGGCCATCGCCGTCGTTGTCGATCCAGTCGCTGCAGAGTTCATCGGTGGCCTCTTCTTCGCCGCCGGCTTCACAGACCGGGTTCTCCCAGCAGTCCGAGTCGCCGCAGTCGACCACGCTGTCGTTGTCGTTGTCTTCCCGGTCATCGCACACCGTTTCCCGATTCTCTGGCGGCGGGGTGGTGTCCGGCGGGGGAGGCTCGTCGTCGGCCTCCACCTCGGGGCCTGCGATCTCGTCTGGGTTCTCCGCGCCGCTCGCGTCCTCATCGGAGCTTACCCAGCCGTCTTCGCCCTGGGCTGAAGCCTCGCTGGCGAACAAGAGAAAGCTGGCGAGAAGGGCAAAGGCCCATGGCGTCGTGTTGGTCATGCTCAGCGTCTTCATTTTGCGGTTCTCGTTCCGAGAGCTCTTGTTCGGTAAGTCGCCCCGCCCCTTCAAAGCATCGTCACAAAGAGTTCATTCACAGAGGCGCCGCTCGCAGAGAGCGGTGGTGATCGGATTCCAGGAGCAGTCCCAGTCGGCGCAGTCAATGAACCCGTCGGCGTCGTTGTCGAGGCCGTCCATGCAGTTTGCGATCGCGAAAGCGACGCGCTGCTCTTCGGTGGCCCCCAGCGGATCGCTCGAGTCGAAGCCCTGGTACACGCTTTCCAGGCACGGGCTCCGTCGACCGTTGGTCATCGGATCGACTTCGATGGTGCTGTCGCTGTTGCAGGAGAAGTCCGAGCAGTCGGGGAAGCCGTTGCCGTCGTCGTCAATTCGATTGGTGCAGGACTCGAAGGTCACTTCCAGCGTTTCGGCGCAGAAGATTCGAACCTCGGCGATCTCTGACCGAGAGCAGGAAAAATCGGCGCAGTCGATAAAGCCATTCGCGTCGTTGTCGACACCGTCCTGGCATCGCTCGAGGGTGTTCTCGGCGCTCTGGCTGCAGAAGTCGAGGATCGCCATGTCGTCGGACCGGGAGCAGGAGAAATCGGCGCAATCGGCAAAACCGTTTCCATCGTTGTCGATCCGGTCCATGCATCGCTCGAGGGTGTTCTCGGCGCTCTGGTTGCAGAAGTCGACGATCGTCATGTCGTCGGAGCGCGAGCACGAGAAGTCGGCGCAGTCGGTGAAGTTGTTGCCGTCGTTGTCGATCCCGTCCATGCACTTCTCGAGCGTGTTCTCGAGGAGCGAGTCGCAGAACGCGAGGATGTCGGGGTTCATCGACCGGGAGCAGGAGAAGTCTTCGCAATCGGTGAAGTTGTTGCCGTCGTTGTCACGACCGTCGCTGCAGCGGAGGAGCGTATCCTCCGGCCCGGGTGCGAGCACCATCTGGCAGAACGCCACCGTGTCCGGATCCCCGTCGCGTCGGCAGTCGACGTCGTCGCAGTCCCGGGCCCCATCCCGGTCGTTGTCGAAGCCGTCCCGACACTGGGCAAGCGACCCTTCGGTCTGGGTAATGCACGCCGGGCGCTCCACGCAGTCCGGGTCGTCGCAATCGGTGAGCGTGTCGCCATCGGAGTCGAGCCCGTCGGCACAGTTCAGCTCGACACAGAGCGATGATCCCTGGCACGCGGTATCGTCGCAATCCGTGAACCCATCCTCGTCGTTGTCGACGCCGTCGTTGCAGAGCCCGTCCGCTGACTCGCAAACCGTGACGAAAAGCCCGTTTCGGCAGGAAAAGTCGGCGCAATCGGCAAACCCGTTGCCGTCGTTGTCTCGACGGTCCGAGCAGAGCTCGTCGCTCACTTCAGTGGCGCAGCAGAGCTCTTGAATCGCCTGACAGCCCCGGTCCCCACAGTCGAACTGGCCGTCGAAGTCGTTGTCGATGCCGTCGGTGCAGTCGCCGAAGTTGTCTTCGCTCCCCATCGGCGGGAACACCGGAATGATCTCCGCACAAAAGTTGTTGATGAGGCAGTCGCGGTCGGCGCAGTCGACGAAACCGTCACGGTCGTTGTCCCGATTGTCGGTGCAGGTTTCGATCGAGGTCTCATAGCCGAGCGGAGGACCCTCCGCGGGGAGCTCGAAGCAGCCGGCCACCAGGACGCAAAGGAGCGCACAGAAGATGAACGCGATGCGTTTCAATGACCGTCTCCGTGGCCGCGAAGGCAGGCCGGCCGCTCGCGGTTGTAGCGGCGCTCGAACGGCACGTAGAGCATGCACGAGCCTCGGACCCGCTCCGTGCCGCCGAGCGCACCTGCCGCGTGAGCCTGCGAGAGGCGGGGCTCTGCAGCGCGGCGGAGTTCTGGGGTCGCCCACTCCGGCACCTGCTGAAGCCGCGAGTAGCGGTCCACGATTTCGATGACGAGAAGGTTGGATAGGCCCGATAGCATCGGGGCAACCTGCGGATCGGCCCTCAATGCCCGGGCAAACGCCTCGACCTGCGCATCCTCGGTGCGAATCTCGGTGTTGCAGATCCACTCGCACTCCCCGTAGTTCTGGCTGTGCACGAGTGACTCGGAGTGGCCGTCCCGGGTCGAGATCAGGCGGTTCTTTGCGGTGTCGTTTTCGGGATACTCATTCACCGAGTGGGTGGAGGTCATCACGAAATCGGGGACACCGTGTGCCCACATGCCGCGTCGGTTTCGGATCGCCTCTTGCTGGGCTCGAAGGTACGCAGGCCGCGACGGCTCGTCTTCAATCGTCATCGCGTGGGCGTAGCCTTTTCGAATCTGATCGACCGCGAGGTCGGGGCAGTCGGCGAGGATTCGGCCGTAACCATCGCGCTCGCCGTCGGCGAAGCAGTGCCACACTCCCTGGCGAGCGTTGAGGGTCGCCTGCTTCGCATTGATGTAGAGCTCGTAGGGGTGCCAATTGCCCCAACGGTGCACCGGGCCGTAGCTCTCGAGCGTGTTGAACCCTCCGAGACGCGTATTCGATCCGGGGTAGGGGCCGCCGAAGGTGCGGAAGGTGTCCCCGTCACTGAAGCGAACCGACACCGGGTCGCCGTTGATGTAGGTGAGACTTCGAATGTCGGCGTCGGCCTCGCCCATTGGGAAACTCACCGCAGCGAGCAACAGGAGCGCGAGGAGGCGAATTCCGCGACGGGCCGGGCGATGCCGTGCGAGGTCGCGAACCCAGGCAACAAATTGTCGATACGGTGGGTTTTTACTGCTCAGCATCGGCATCGGCGGCGCAAGGGTGCCACAAACCTCGCACCCTGTCCCGGGCCAAAAAGATAACGATTTCCTGTCATTTGTGTGCCGGGCGTCCGCGATTTTCGCGACCTCGGACGAATCCCTGCGTCCGTCGTCCCCGATCGTCGTCTTAGGGGTCGTAAGCTTTGACAGACCTCAGCGGCAAAAGCCGACGGGTTTGACCTCAGGAGATGCCGCGGGGTCTGCCGAGGCCGAGACAGGAGACTGAATGATGGAAAGCGCAGTGCAGTTCCCCACCGAACGTCGGATCCACATTGGCCTCACCGTGGCGAGTCTCTCGCGGGTGATGCCATTTTATCGGGAGCTCTTCGGGCAGGCCCCCTCAAAGACGAAACCTGGCTATGTGAAGTTCGAAGTCGAGGAGCCGCCGATCAACTTTACGCTGAACGAACGCTCGGACTACGAGCCCCGTTTCGGGTCGTGCGACCACTTCGGGATTCAGGTGAAGGACCGCGCGTCGATCGCGAAGCTCAGCGCGCGGATGGCCGCTGCCGGTTGGGAGACGCGAGCCGAAGAGGGAGTCGTCTGTTGCTACGCGGAGCAAGACAAGGTGTGGGCAACGGATCCGGAGGGACGGATGTGGGAAGTGTTCGTCGTGCTCGATGCGGAGAAGGAAGAACATGGTCGCGCCCCGCATGAGTCCGCGGCAGCGACTGCGGAAGAGCTTCTCGCTTCGGTCGAGGCCTCCGAAGACGATGCGTGCTGCGCGCCCACCTGCTGCACATGAGTGCGGCGTCTCTGGCCGGGTCGCGTGAGCTTCGGGACGCGCTGACCCGGTACGTGGCTCGGCGCGTGCCTCCGGTCGAGGTGGAAGACCTGGTGCAGGATGTGCTCCTTCGCGTGCATGAAAGGCTTCCCGAGGTCGAGGATCATGCTCGGCTCAGCGGTTGGGTGTTTCGAGTGGCCCGGTCGGTGGTAGTGGACCATCACCGGCGACGGCCGCGACCCGCGCTTCCCGCCGAGGATCTGCGCGATGAGGGGGCCCCCGCCGACCTTCCGGTCGCGGAGCTGGTCGCATCGTGGTTGATTCCCATGATCGCGACTTTGCCGGACAGCCATCGCGAGATCCTCGAGCTCACCGAAGTCGAAGGCCTGACGCAACGAGAAGCGGGCGAGCGGCTCGGCCTCTCACCCTCCGGCGCCCGAACGCGAGTGCAGCGAGCCCGGGCGGAACTTCGACGCACGTTGCTCCGATGCTGTGATGTCGAGCTCGACGTCCGAAACCGAGTCGTCGGAGTTCGGCCCCAAACGACGAACTGCTGCGGAGTGAATTAGATCCGAGGCCACCGCTCTCTCAGCGGTCGCTGTGGCCAAGGTCCCGGTCCGGGTCGATCCGGTCGCGGATGGCTCGCTTCAGCTCCTTGGGCTCGGGAAAGCGGCCCTCGGTTGCGCGGTCAAAAAGCACGGCGTCGTCCAAGGAAACGCGGAAGGTCCCGCTTGCGCTGGGCTGAAGCCGCACCGCGATCTCACGGGGAAATGTCGTGAGGAGCTCTTGCGCGATCCATGCCGCGCGGGGGAGCCACCGGCACCCGGGGCAATACTCGATGTGGATGGTGACCACCCCTTCGAGGGTAAGGGGTCGAACGGACTTCGACGAGTCGTCCCGGGGGGTGAATCTGCTAGCGTTCCTTGATGCCGTATCGGGATCAGACGGACGCGCTGCAGCAGAAGGTCGAGAGTCTGAGCGCAGACCTTGCGAGCCGAGACGAAGAGCTCAGCGCTCTTCGTCGGGAGCTTTCCGAACTGCAGCGTCGTCATGCTCGGGCGATGGCGGTCCTCCGGATGATCGCCGATCAGAAGAAGCTTCGGACGGCCCTCGATGAGCTTCGGCTGGACGAAGGGATGCGGCACGCGGAATCGATCGTTCCGCCGAAGGACTCGACGGGAAGCAAAGAAAGCGAAGAAGAAGACCCGTTTCCACCGTCCTCGCCCGGGAGCTACCTTCAGCTGGACGGGGACACCTGAGCGTGCGCTACGAAGGCAAACTCTATCGGCCGCCGTCGGAGGCCGATGCGTACATCCTCCAGGCGACGATCGGGTGTTCATGGAACCACTGCACCTACTGCGACATGTACCGCGAAAAGGAGTTTCGCGTTCGGGACCTCGCCGCGTCGCTCGACGATCTCGAGCTTGCGGGACGCGAGTTTGGGGCGAAGGTCGAGAAGCTCTTCGTGGCGGACGGCGATGCCCTCGCGATGCCGATGAGTCACTGGACACCGATCTTGGAAAAGGCGCGCGCCGTGTTTCCGAATCTCCGTCGCGCGTCCTGCTACGCGATGGCGCGGAACGTCAACGAAAAGAGTCCGACGGAGCTTCGGGAGCTTCGAGACCTCGGCCTCTCGACGCTCTACATCGGCCCGGAGTCCGGCGACGATGTGACCCTAAAGAAGATCGCCAAGGGCGATACGTTTCAGGGGCATGTGGACGCTGCGGAGCGCGCCCGAAACGCGGGCATGAAGCTCAGCGTGATCGCGCTTTTGGGGATTGCGATGGACCGAAGTGAGATCCACGCCAAAGAGACGGCGCGGCTCGTCACCGAGATGGACCCGGCCTACTTCGCCGCACTGACGGTGACGGTGGTTCCCGGGACGCCGCTCGCAACGCTCGAACAGCGCGGACGGTTTTCCGTTCCCGATGTGCCTGCGCTCCTTCGCGAGCTGCGGACCATGGTGGTCGAGGCGCAACCTACGAGCGCGCTCTTTCGGACCAATCATGCCTCAAACTATCTTCCCCTCGCCGGGCGCTTGCCCGACGATGCGTCGCGGATCGCGGAGGTCATCGACGCGGCCCTCGACGGGCGCATCCCGCTCCGACCGAGGCATCTCCGCGGCTTGTAGACGGGGCTACCTGTCGAAGCGAAGGCCCGCGATGTCGTAAAGCTCGTGGACGCCGAAGGTGGCACCGTGAAGGGGCAGGGGCACTGTGTCCGAGGCGCCGTACGGAAACCGCTCCCATCCGGCAGCGGTGCGCAGGACCAGCTCCACCAATGGACGGTCTTGGGCGATGAGCAGGCAGGCTTTGAGGGCAGCGATCTTCTGATAGTGATCGAGCTTCTCTCCTCGGTCGTAGTCCTCGGTGCTCGGGCTAAGGACCTCCACGACGAGTGACGGGTTGGTCACGGTGACCGAGCTTTCCGCGTCATACTTCGCCTCGCCACACACCACCGTCACGTCCGGATAGGTGGTGAGACCGGTCTCTTCCACCCGAATCCGGAGGTCCGAGCTGTAGACACGGCACTCGACGTTCCGAAGCTGCGGGACGAGCAGCGCACCCATCGCCATCGAGAGCGCCGCATGTTCAGGCGTTCCCCCAGCCATTGCAAAGATCTCGCCTTGCGCGAACTCGTGCTTGGTATTGCTTACTTCTTCGAGCTCGAGGTATTCGCGGAAGGTGAACTTCCGCTGAGGAACCGGGGACGACATCCCCTACAGCCTACCAGTTCGCCAGGAGCCTACGGGTAGTACGTGACGTAGGCGGAAAGGTCGACATTGCCCATTCCCGTCGGCGAACCCCCATTGAGGGTCGCGGTGTAGCTGAGGGCGTTGGCGGCTCCGGGGTTCAAATCTTCGCTGATGTCGATCCGCACCGGCGCGACCGGATAGCCGGGGCACCAGCCGGCACGCCGCGGCGCCCAGTTTCCGTACTGGCCGGGAACGACTCCCTCCTGGGCAAGCTCCGCGCACCCAAGGGCTTCGCCGACCTGACCCGGAAAGTCGATCCGGCGCTCGGTGCCGCCGTTGAGCACGAACTGGTGTTCGTGGTTGCACCATTCGGCGCAGTTGTTGGCGTCGTCCTGGCCATGGCCAGAGACGATGACCACGAGCTCGGCGCGCTGGGCGCCTGCGGGTGGCGTGAGGGAGAACGGCTCGCGTTCGTTGTAGCTCGCGTCGAACCGTCCGCCGACGAATGCGCGCTCGATTCCGATGGGACGGTCTCCCCCTCGGTTCGAAAACCGGAGCGAAATCTCGACATCCCGCATCGTCGCGCGCTCCCAGTTGGGTCCAAGCTCGATTTGAAACGCCTGCTCGCCTCCTCCGTGGAGGAGCGGCAGAAGGGCGCTCTGATCCATCACCCACCGTCGAAGACCGGGCCTCGAGTAAGGAGTGATCCAGCGTACGAGTTCGCGCCGGTCCTCGCAGGTCGCATCGACGCATGCATCGATCGACGCGATGCGGTCCCACTCGGAGCACTCGGGGGCACCGAGCCGGCAGGTGAGCTGAACGTCGATTTCGAGGGTGTCGAAGGCCTGGACTTCCGCTGGCGACGGGAGCATGGCCGTACGCTGAAAGACGCGCTCCGAAAAGTTGGTCTCGGAGACCAGCGGCACCACCGTCACGTTGGTCTCGGCGGCGATCCGCGCGTCGAGGTCGTGAAGATAGTTGTAGTAGTGCGGCGCATAGGCCGCCATGCCCAGGCGCTGAACGAAGCCTCCGGTACCGATCTGAGCGAGTGAACCGACCGGATCGAAGCGCTGAAATCGGTCGATCGCGAATGCGAACTGGACCGATCCGGCACCGCGGGCGAGGTTGCCGACGCTTCCGTTGATATCGGTCAAGGGCTCGACCACAAAGTGGACTCGGTCCTGCCAGTACGCGAGCTCTTCAGGGGTGAGGAACTCGGATGACTCTTGAAAGATCTGCGCCATGGCTTCGGCGCGCGTCCGGGCGGCGGCGGGGTCTCGCTCGTAGCTCGTAAAGAAGTATTGGACATTGCGCGGGGAGCGCTGGAGCATCGGGTCGAGGATGCCGGCCCAAAGCTGGTCTCCCACCGCGGACTCGAAGTAGTTGATGAACACGTAGGTTTCACAACCGGTCCAGCGTTCGCTCAGCTGAAATGTGCTGCCGTCGAGGAGCTCGACGACGAAGTCGCCCGCAATGTCGCCGAAGCCGCCGGTCGGGTTTTCTTCGAAGGGTTTGACGTCGAGGCCGAGCTCCCCGCAGAAACCTAGGGGAACATCCGCGTCCCCGTCGGGAACGCTCGCGTCGACGGTGGCATCGACGGTGGCATCGGGAGTGGCGTCAGCCGGAATGGAAGTGTCTACGTCGTCGCCGCAGGCGAACAGGCCGAACGACAGGCCAAGAACCAGAACGCGGAGCATCCGCTCAGCATAGCACCGGGGCGCGGATCGGGGTCCCGAGACGGACTGGGAAGGCTGGCTGTCGCGGCGTCGGTTCGAGGAGAGACTCCGAGAGGCCAACTTTGCTTGTGCGGTTATTTCATCCGCGGTGGCTGCGTCTTTGTAGGTGACGCGGCGGAGGACTTCTTCGTCCCCGCTCGGGGAGTGGTTACCGCGCCTTTTGCCGAGCTGCAGTCTTCTTGGTTGGAGTCTTCTTGGTTGGAGTCTTCTTGGTTGGAGTCTTCTTGGTTGG
>JBCCZL010000403.1:0-9273 GCA_039187775.1 Myxococcota bacterium | reverse complement strand
CTACGAGAATGTGGCCATCGGGGTGCGAGACGCCAAATACGACTCCTTCGACATCCAGCTGGTCCTAGAGCGGCTCCTCGACAAGGGTAAGATCGTCGTTAAAAAGGCCTACGCGGATTGGGAACGCTATAAGCAACATCGCCGCGCACTCCACGAGGCGGCGTTTGAGCTTATCGAGATCCCCCACATCAGTTACTCAGGCAAGAACTCCGCCGACATTCGCATGGTCGTGGACGCCCTCGACCTTTGTTATACGAAGTCCCATGTCGATGTCTTTGGCATCATCAGCGGCGATAGCGACTTCTCTCCGCTGGTAAGCAAGCTTCGAGAAAACAACAAGAAGGTGATCGGTCTGGGAGTGAAAAACTCGACGAGCGACCTTCTCATCGAGAATTGCGACGACTTCATCTACTACGACGATCTCGTGCGGCATCGCCAAAAGAGCACCAGCGGCCGCCGCAAGCGCGAAGCCAAGGCACAGCAGCGGCAGCGAGATCTTGCCAATCGTGATCTCGCGCCGAAAGACACGGCCGGCAAAGATGTCGCGGGCAGAGACGCGGCGGGCAGAGACGCGGCGGGCAGAGACGCGGCGGGCAGAGACGCGGCGGGCAGAGACGCGGCGGGCAGAGACACGGCGGGCAAAGACAGAGCCCGCCTTGACCTGAAAGATCGGAAGAACGGTGGGTCGCGCGACGGGACGCCCCGCGAAGCGCATCACCCCGCGCGGGATCCTTCGCTCCTCAAGGAAGGCCCGCTCCAGCGCGCGGAGAACGGCCGCCGGGACGACGATGGCGAGGACGAAGCGCGTCGAACCAAAGCAATGGAAATGGTGCTCGATACGGTCGACGCGCTCTTCCGGGAACGGGACGACAACCTTTGGGGCTCGATGGTGAAGCAAACGCTCAAGCGAAAGCGCCCGAACTTCTCCGAGACCTTTCACGGGTATCGGAACTTCAACACCCTCCTCGAGGACGCGCAGCGCCGCGGCCTGCTCGAAATCCAGAAGGACGCCAAATCCGGCGGCTATCTTATCCTTGCGTTCGGCCCAAACGCCTAGAGCTCACCGCCGCGTGGCTTATGGCGCGGTGGGGGCGGCCGGATCCTCGGCGACCGGGGCGGGCGCGGGCGCGGGCGTCGGCGCCTGAACCTGAAGCTGAAGTTCTCCCACCGGCATGAAACGCCAGAGGTCCCACCCCGCGCCAGCGGCATCGGAGCTGAAATAGACAAAGCCGTCCCGCGCCCAGTGGGGCGAGGTCGCGTTGCTCGGACCCTGCGTGAGCTGAACCAGTCCCGTTCCATCGGGACGGAGCGCGTAGAGGTCCCACGATCCCGCCATGTTCGACGTGAACACCACGTAGCGGCCGTCGGGAGACCAGGTGGGGTAGCGGTTATTGGCCTGGTTGTTGGTGAGCTGCGTCAGCCCCGTGCCGGTGGCTGCGTCGACCGAGAACAGCTGATCGAAGTTGCCCACGCGTCGCGAGAAGATGAGCTGCGCGCCACTCGGATGCCAGCGCGGCGAAGTGCCCTCGCCGAGGATCGTGAGGTTCGAGCCGTCGAGACCGGATATGGCGACCTGGGACTGGCTGTTCATCACCGTCGTAAAGGCCACCCGCTGACCGTCGGGGGACACGCTAGGCATCGACGGGTCCGGCGCCGACTGCGCATTCACGATCACCGACACCCCGCTGTTGGGCGCACTCGAGAGGGCGCGCACCACCGCAGACGTTCCCATCGCGTCGGTGACGTACACGAACGAGCTCCCGTCGGGAAGCCAATCCGGATTCCACGCCGACGCGTTCGGCGAAGTAAAGAGGGTGCGTCGACCACCGGTGCTGGGATCGACTCCCGCGACCGAGAACTGGCTCTGACCCGTCGACTGGTCGTAGAGGACCGTCTGAAACAGCAGGGTTCGACCGTCGGGCGACAGCGATGGCCACTCCTCGGTGATCGGGTCGGACGTCACCCGCGAGAGCGCCTGCCCGGCACCGGTGGTCGCGATCGACGGCGCAGTGGGCTCGGCGGGACCGGTTTCCGGCGGCGGCGTCGCGGCTCGCCGACGACAACCCACAAACACCACCGCCACGAGAAGAAGAACCAGAAGGCCTAGGCGGCCCGAACCCTTGAATGCGCGCATCGGGGGGAGTGTAGGCCAAGTCCCCCGGTTGCGCCTATCCCCAGAGGACTTCGAATACCGCGTGGGTCCCGGGGTCGGGAGCCCCGGGCGGCCGTTCGCCGGTCCAGTCCGTCGCGGCGACGCCGACGGGCTGAAGGGGAGCCACCCATCCCTCCACCCGGTGCGGAGCCGCCCCCGTCACGATGAAGATACGCTTCGAAAACGGCCATTCGTCATCGGCCACCAGGCGAACTTCGACCCATACGCCCGCAACTTCGGGCTGAGTGGCGATCCGCTCGAGGAGGCGACGAAACGCCTCCACCCCCGGATGCTCGGTGAGGTTTCCCCCGATCGAGCTGCTGTCGTGGTTTCCGTCAAAGAATAGGGAGTGGGGGACCACCGGAAAGGGTCCGGCCCCCACTCCGCCCAACGGCTCGAGCGCGGCCAGGAGCTGTTCCTTCTTTTCCGGATCGAAGCCCACGCACCAATTCTACCCTGCAAGCCTCGGCGCTGCCTAGCTCCCCGCGTCCGGCCCCGATCCCTGCTCAGTGCTCGAGGCTGAATCCCGGCAAGTTGGCGAAGCGCTCCACGTGATGCTCCTCATCACCGAACAGCGCGTTGATCGCGGTCATGCGCTTGAAATAAAGCCCAATGTCGTGTTCGTCGGTGATGCCGATGCCCCCGTGGAGCTGAATGCCTTCACGGGCAACAAACCCTCCCCCCGTCGCAAGCTGCACCTTGGCCGCACTGACGTCCCGCCGACGATCCGCGGGATCCGACTGTTCGGCGCCGACGAGGGCGAGGAACATCATCGAACGGCAGAGCTCGGTTTCAATGAACATGTCGACGGTGCGGTGCTGGAGCGCCTGGAAGGTTCCGATCGCAACGCCGAATTGTTCCCGCTCCTTCAGGTACGCGGTCGTCATGTCGAGCATGGTCTGCGCGATTCCCACGCCCTCGGCGCAGACCGCTGCGGCCCCGTAGTCGAGCACTCGCTCGAGCACATCCGCTCCGTCGGCACCGCCGAGGCGAGCCGCCGATTCGACGCGCACCCCGTCGAGGGCGATCGCCCCCGCCCGGTGTCCATCGACGGTCTTTAGCGTCTCGATGCTCAGGTTCTCGGCGCCCCGATCGACCACAAAGAGACTTACTCCGTCGCTGGTCTTGGCGGAGACGACGATGTGGTCGGCGGCGTGGCCGTTCAAGACGTAGACCTTTTCGCCTCGGAGCACGAACCCATCCCCATTCGCGATCGCTTCGGTGGCACATCGCCGAGGGTCGTAGCGGCTCTGCCGCTCGGCGTGGGCGAGCGCGAGCGAGGTCTTGCCTTCGATCATCGGAGTGAGATAGCGGGCCTGCTGCTCCTCGTTTCCGGCATGGAGAATCGAGAGGCCTCCGAGCACCACCGACGGGAGGTACGGCTCGGGAACCAATGTCGTAGCCAGCTTCTCGAGGACCAACCCCACATCGAAAAAGGTTCCGCCAAACCCGCCGACCGACTCCGGAAACGGAACGGAGAGCCATCCGAGCTCTCCCATTTGTTTCCACACGGCTTTATCCCAGCCGGTGTCGTCATTGCGAAGCTCGCGAAAGCGCTCGACCGGGGAGGACTGCTTGGCAAAGGACTGGACCGTGTCCGCCAGCATCTTCTGATCTTCACTGAGGGTAAAATCCATCGGGCGCCTACTTGCTCGGAAGGCCAAGAATCCACTTGGCGATGACGTTCTTTTGAATCTCGTTGGACCCGCCGTAGATCGTGGTGGCCCGGTTGTACATGTACATCGGCGCGACCCAGCGCTCGATGGGAGACAGGAGCTCACCCTCGTTGAACCAGGAGAGCGAGTTCGGCCCCATGACTTCCATGGCGAGGCCAAAGACGTCCTGCAGAATCTCGCTCCCGCGAATCTTGAGAATCGACGACTCGGGGCCCGGCGCATGCCCGAGCTGTGCCCCGGCGAGCGCACGATAGTTCGACATCTGAAGGCCTCGGAGCCGGATCTCGAGCCGGGCGATCTTGGCGCGCCACACCGGGTGCTCAAGCAGTGGTTTGCCATCGAGCATCGTCTGGGCGGCGATTCGTTTCACGCGGCGAAGCGCCCGCTGCGACGCACCGACCGCGGCGATGAGGGTTCGCTCGTGCCCGAGCAGCGCCTTGGCAAGCGTCCAGCCTCCATTGAGGGGTCCGACAAGCTGGTTCTTCGGGACCTTCACATTCTCGAAGAACGTATCGCAGAACGCGGGCGTGTTGCCGATCGTGAGCATCGGCTTAGCCTCGAGCCCCTCGGCGTTCATGTCGATGAGGAGAAAGCTGATCCCCGCTTGCTTCTTCACGTTCGGATCGGTCCGCACCAGGCAGAAGATCCAGTCGGCGTACTGCGCATAGGTGGTCCAGGTCTTCTGTCCCGTGACGAGGAAGTGGTCGCCCCCGTCCTTCGCCTCGGTTCGAAGCGCGGCAAGGTCGCTCCCCGCCCCCGGCTCGGAGTAGCCCTGACACCACACCTCGCCCCCGTTGAGGATCGGCGGAAGGAAGCGCTCCTTCTGTTCGTCGGTGCCGAACTGAATGATCAGCGGGCCAACCATCACGAGACCGAACGGACTCAGCTGCGGTGCTCCGGAAAGCTCGAGTTCCTCGGTGAGAATAAATCGCTGGGTGGCATCGAAGCCGGGGCCTCCGAACTCCTTTGGCCAGTGCGGCGCGACCCACCCCTTGTCGAAGAGGATCTTGTGCCACTCCATGACTTCGGAATGTTCAAAATGCCCATCGACCTCTGCCTTCTCTCGGATCGTCTTGGGCATCGCCTCATCGATCCAACCGCGGACTTCGGTTCGAAATTTTTGGTGCTCTTCAGTGAAGGACAGATCAACCATGGCCGCGAAACATACACCAACGGGGAGCGGTGTGCCGGTCCGGTGTGGGTTCGCATCGGCCGACCACGATTCACCAACGATCTTCCCGGTCCGGGGCGGTCTCGGGGAAGCGAGGCCCCGTTCGAGCCTTGATCACGGTCCGCCGTTCGCCGATGGTCGCGGACGCAAACCCGATCGGCTCTCCCCCGCGAGGCCCATCGCCCTTTCCGACAGCCCATCCCATCTCTGACGCGTGCTCTCCACTCCAGATATTCAGGAAGGCGAAACCCTCGACGGGGGCTATCGGATCGTTCGCAAGATCGGTGAAGGCGGGATGGGGGCCGTCTACGAGGCGAGCCAGGAACACCTCGGACGACGAGTGGCGATCAAAGTGCTCAGCCCCGCGCTGGCCGGAGACCGGGATCACCTCGAGCGCTTTCGCCGAGAAGCGATGGCCACCGCCGCCCTTGGCCACCCCAACATCATCCAAGTCACCGACATCCGCTGGGCGGGGGGACGGGCGTACTACGTGATGGAGTTCCTCGAAGGGGAATCGCTCAGCGACCTTCTGAAGAAGAAGCGCCGTCTTCCTCACGCCCAGGCGGTGCGAATCGTGAGCCAGGTGCTCTCGGCCCTCCACGCGGCGCACGAGATGGGGATCGTGCACCGCGATCTCAAGCCCGCCAATGTGTTCATCACGCCGATCGCGGCTGGCGTCGAACTCGTGAAGCTCCTCGATTTCGGCATCGCCAAGCTGCGGGAGGGCGACGGCTTTCGTCGGCTCACCGCGACTGGCGCGATCGTGGGAACCCCACAATACCTGGCACCAGAGCAAGCCCGAGGCGAGCCGGTCGATGCGCGCACCGATGTCTTTGCTGCCGGCACCCTCCTGTATCTCGTCATCGGCGGCCAGCTTCCGTTTTTTCACCCGCACCTGTCGGAGATGGTGAAGAACATCTGCACACAGCCGCCACACCCGCTAAAGAGCTACACGCCCGATGTGCCCGACGCGCTCGTCGCGGTCGTGGAGCGGGCGCTCGCGAAGGACCCCGCCGCCCGGTTTGCGAGCGCCGCGGCGATGAAAGCCGCCCTCGAGGGAGAAGTCGCGGACCTGCCGGAACCGGAGCCCCTCCCGAGTTCACCCCCCGCGGAACCGATGGCTACGAGTCGCCCAGGGCTGAAACAGCGCGCCGATGGCTCTCTTGGAACGGCATCGGTCCAGCCCTCCAACCCCGAGACCAAGCCGATCCCCGCTTCGGAGGCGGTTCAGGACCGCCCTCAAGAGTCGGTTCAGGACCGTGCTCAAGAATCGGTTCAGCCGGCGCCTCGCTCAGTCGCCGCGCTCGACCGAACCGGCGGTGCTTCTCACGACCGACCGAGCCTCGGTGATCCTGCGGCGAGCACGTCCCGACCGCCCAAGGCCCCGGTGACTCCGAGTCCGAAACGCCGCGTGCTGTTTCTTGTCGGCGGGGCGATCGGTGTCGGCATCCTCCTCATCGGAGGCCTGCTTCTGCTCCTGGCGCTTCCTGACGATCCGCCACCGGCCCCCGAACCGGGTCTCGTGGTTGGGCCGTCACCGGCGGCGCCGTTTTCTCAACCGACGCCGAGTGAAGCTCTCCGACTTGCGTCCGAGGACATGCCCACGCCCCAGCAGGTCGACGACGAGGCCGACCGTCTCGGAGCCCTGGTCGACCTCAAGCGCCTTCCGGGGGGAGGGTTCATCGCTCCGGAGCCGAGCGGCGTACGCCAGTGCGACGACTATGGGCGACGCATTTGCGCATGCCGCGAGCCCAAACCGGGCCAGTGCCGGCGGGCTCACGGCCGAGCCCGAGCGATCCGGAACTACATCGCCCGGGAGCCCAACTGGAACAGCCGGTTCTCGGCGCTCTGCATGACCTATCAGACGAATCTCCCCGACGGCTGCTGATCTTTTGTCTCCGCGGCGGAACGCGTGTCCTTCCGCACGCCGGTGCTGCGAGGAGCGACGAGGGGCGGTAACTTAGGGTCGCATGGCCTCCCCCCGATCTGACCGCCCTCGATGTTCGGCTCGCGGACTCACGAAGGCGAGCTGCTGGCGTGTTGTGTCCACGGTCTCGCTCCTGTTCCTCGCGATAGGTTGCGGCGACGACGACCCGCCTGCCGATGACGCAAGCGTCGATGCCTCGACCGACGCTTCGGACGCGACCATTGCGGATGGCGATGCCGACGTGGTCATCCCCGAGGTACCCCTCTGCGACCTGACGGCCCAGGCGGGCGCATACCCGGACCCGGGTGCGTTTCCCGACAACAGCGGCCCGGGAGGGCCCACCCGTACGTTCACCGAAGACGAGCTCTATCAGAATTGTTCGTACCTCGACGGCGGCGACCTCGACGTGACCGACCACCACAACCTCGTCACGATGTACGACGGATATCTCTTGATGCCGTGGGCCCCGGAGTTCGGTCGCGGCGGGCTCACATTTTTTGATATCTCCGATCCCTGCGCCCCCACCGTTGCGGGGAGCGGGTTTTCGGAGAGCATGCGGGAGACCCACAGCATCGGCTTCTCTGACGTGAACGGCCGGTACGCGGTCGTCGACATGATCGACCTCGTCCAAGGCTTCGACTACGGTGGAGTGCAGTTCTGGGACGTGAGCAATCCGGAGGCTCCCGAAGCGGTGAGCGACCTCCCACTCCCCGGCTTCGGCTACCCCGACGCCTATGCACGAGTGGTGCTCAGTGTGTTTTGGCAGGTGCCGTACGTGTACGCCGCGGGCGCAGACAACGGAATCTACGTGATTGACGCGACCGACGCGCGGAACCCCTCACTCGTCAATACCTACACCTTCGACCCGGTGCTTCGGACGGGGCAGGTCCAGGCGATCGGCAACCTCCTCATCGTGACCGCCGCCGAGGGCGCCCGCACGGTGCTCCTCGACATCAGCGACCCAGAGAATCCTCAGCCCATTCCCGGCGGTGACTTTCAGGCGGTCGACGAGAACGGAACGCCGCGGGAGGCGTACTTCACCAACACGGCGGGCGGCTATGTCTATTACGCCCGAAAAGAGGGTGGTGGCGGACTCATGGTCCACGACATCTCGGACCCTGAGAATCCAACGCCGGCCGGGGTATTTCGGAGCGATGGAAACGGGGGGTACGTCTTCATCAAAGAAGGCTTGGCCTTCGTGGGGGAGTCGCGCTTCGCGGCGATCTATGACGTGACCGACCTGACCGCGATAAGCGAGGTGGCGCGCATGGACCTCGAGGGCGACCTCGACACCGTGACGCCGATCGGCAATGTGGCGGTGTTGAGTGTCGATGATGAAGCGATCGAGGATCAGGGGAGCTCGATCGCACCCTATGCCCTCGAACCGGACACCCTCGCCCCCGAGGTCAACTTTGTGTGGCCAGCCAATGGGGACACGGAGGTTCTCCTCACGTCGCGGATCGGCGCCACGTTCAGCGAATTTGTAGATGTTCGGAGCGCCTGGGTGGGCTCGGTGCGGCTCTACGAAACCGGCTCCGACATGAATGCCGCGCGGGTTCCCGGAGTGGTGAGCACCCAAGAGGCGATCGTGAACTTTCATCCCTGCGCGCCGCTTGCCCCCGACACCGACTACACCTTCGAAGTCACCGCCGGAGGGGTGACCGACTTCAATGGCAACGCCATCACCGAGACGTTTACGTCGACGTTCCGCACGGTGAGCCTCTGATGCTCCGGCTCCTCGCGGTCGTCCCGCTCGTTCTTTTCGGATGTAGCGACGACGGCACCACTCCGATGGCGCCGGACGCTACGGCGGACGCGGCCGATGCGGCGGTCGACGCAGTCTCGGACGTGATCGAAGAAACGTCAGCGAACGCCGGCCCGAACCTGTTTGCGCTGGTTGGCGAAGAAGTCGTCCTCGATGGCTCCGCGTCCACTGGCGCGCTTTCCTACGAGTGGAACTTCGGCAACGGAGAAGGGGCGGCCGAGCCGGGTTCCGACCCCGTCGCCCGGGTGACCTACGCGGAGGCCGGCCGCTTCCAGGCGGTGTTGATCGCCGCCGCAGCGACGGGCGCCTACGCCGACGCTCTGCGCGGACGGAGCGACCTCAAGCGCCTCGTTCAGTTGGAGGAGGCGCCGGCGCTGGCGGCGCGCCTGCGCGATGCGGCCGCCGGATCCGAAATTGTCCTCGAAGGCGCGCTCGGCGCCGCGACGCCAGACAGCGGGGCGCTGCAGCCGCATTGCTTCGACCTCTTCGTCTTCGTAATTTATCTGCACGCCCTAAACGACCCGATCGCCACGCTCGCTCAAGCGCGCCTGCTGCTGAAGCCTGACGGCTTGCTGCTGGCGG
>JBCCZL010000402.1:0-9344 GCA_039187775.1 Myxococcota bacterium | reverse complement strand
GTTCCGATGGCGGCTCGCCGTCCTCGCCATCCGGCGGCGACCCGGAGAAGAAGGACGCCCGCGAAGACGACCCACGCGACGAGCGCGAAGCTTTGGGACGCAGTGAACGGGGGAGCGTCGGGATCCAGGCGTACCGCCCAGATCGTGCCGGTGACGATTCCGACGGTGAGCAGCGGGAAGCCGATCGTCACCAGCCGAAAGCTCAACGAATCGAGCTGGTCGAGAGGAGGAAGACGTTGAAACATCCCGCCGATCTTCTTGAGGCGAAGGAGCCGCTCCTGGACCAGGTACGCCACCGCGGCGGCGAAGGCCAGCGCGAAGGCCACGATCCCGAGGATGTTGATGAGAATATGAAACGGAAGAAGGGTGGAACGTACTTCCGGAGGCACATTCTCGACGCTCGACCCGAGCCCCGCACCAAGAAAGAACAGCAGGGTGACGGGGGTGATGAATCCACCGAGCACGATGATTCGGTAGCGGAAGAGGGCGCCGAGATAGCTCACCACGATGAGCAACGACACGAGGGAGAGCGTTTTGTGGATGCCGCCGAAAGGAATGTTTCCACTGACCAGGTAGTCGGCGACGATAAACACGATGTTGCACACCGCCGCGATGAGAAGCGAGCGAGGCGCCCAGGTCTCGAGCGATTCGGATCCACGGGAAAGATAGAGGAGAAAGAGCGCGCAGGAGATCGCGTAGGCAATGGCAGTGAGAACGAAGAGACCGGTAATCATGGCTGCACTCAGGAGAGGAAGAACCGGGTTAGGGCCTCGAGCTCATCTTCGGGCTCGGTGTCTCCAACTGCGGCCCGGGTGGCCGCCGCCAAGTCGGAGCCGGTTGCAAAGGCTTCCTCTTCGACGATCGGCTCGCCGACGAACCCTTCGATCACTTGGTATGCGCACTCACCAAGGAGTACCGAATCGGCGTAGTGTTCGCCGCCCAGTTCGGTCACCTGGTTGAGGTCCTTGACTCGGCCGATAAGGGCCGCCTCGTCTTCTCCGCCGCCGACTTCGTCAACGAAATGGAGCGCGCTCTTGAGCAGGAAGCGCTGGCCCTCGGGTTTGAGGGTCATCGTTTCACCTTCCACGTCCACCCGACCCTCGGTCAGCCAGGTGTCGAGTGCCTCCTGCGGCAGAAAAACCCTGTTGACGCCCATAGATAGACCAAGTCCTGTCCCGGTGCCTACAATAGCATGGGCGTCCCCGGCCGGGCCACGTTGGCATTGACAGCCGAAGCCCCGAAACTTACAGAATCGAAGGGCGCAGCTTGCGTTCGCCCCAGGAAAGGTTGAGAAAAAATGGCAGGAGATCAGGTCCAAGCCGTCAACGACATCGACTTCGAAGACGAAGTGCTGAAGTCGGATGTTCCGGTACTCGTCGACTTCACCGCGACCTGGTGTGGTCCTTGCCGTCAGATCGCCCCGCTGGTGGATCAGCTTGCGGAGGAGTACGCCGGCCGAGTCAAGGTCACCAAGCTCGACATCGATGAGTCGCCTGCCACCGCGCGCAAGTTCGGTATTCGCGGCGTCCCCACGCTCTACGTGTTCAAGGGCGGAGAGATCGTCGCGCAGCAGGCGGGTGCCGTGCCCAAGGCAACGATCGAGCAGCTGATTCAGCGCGCCCTTCCCGAGCGCGCGGCGCAGTAACGTTCGGCCGTCGGGCGTGCCCCGGCGCTGTCTCGTTGATTCGTAGCGCACCGGACGCCACTGGGCGACCGGTGCGTTCGTCGTTTCAGCCGTTCATGTGAGCAGAGCACCCCAGCGCGCCTTTTCAGTTGGGCGTTTCAGTTGGGCGTTTCAGTTGGGAGTTGACGCGCTTTCTTGCTGAAGCTCGAGGTAGTGTTCCTCGAGAAGCCGCTCTCGTTCTTGCTTTTGTCGGAGCGAAGCGATGAATACCCCAGCGCCGATGATCAGTGCGGCAAGGATCGTGGCTGCGACCAAGATCCAAATCCCCGCGGCCGGGCGTCGTGCCGTCGCCGGCGACTTCTCTGAACCCGGCCGGGAACCCTCGGCCAGTGTTGCTCGCGGAGCCGGCGTGGGGTCGTGGAGGACCACCTTTGGCGTGGGATCCTTCTCCCTCGGGGGAGGGTCGTCTTTTCGTGCAGGCGGAGCCTGGGCTCCGTAGAGCCGGCCTTCATCGGGAGCGGGGGTGAGTGACGGAACCGGGCCGGGCGGGTTCGCCCGGGGTACACGGGACGGTAGCGAAGGGATCAGTGAGGGCGCGTCCGCGGGGGGAGGCGCCTTCGGGGGAGCGACCTGAAATGGCGAGGGCGCGGAAGTCCTCGGCGGCACGTGTTCTCCGCCACTCGTTCGAGGCGCAGGGTTTGGCGTCGGTGTGTGCGGGGGCGCGAGGGCTTGCGACGACGGCGGGGGCGCAGCCGCGAGCGCGAGCGCGGGAACGGGAACTGCCGCCGGTGCAGGCCGCGGACGTGGTGTTGGGGTGTCCTCGACCTCGAGCGCCTCGAGGTCAGACACATGGAGTTCGTCCGTGTCTCCTGCTCGTTGCGGAGGCGGCGGATCGCTGTCGGCGTCCTCCGAGAGGGTCACGCCGAGCGCGGCGCGCATCAGTCGAGGATCGATGTCGGGGATGGACGGCGAGCGCTTGCGGGCCGAGTCGGCCTCTTGTTCGAGGTCAAGACCCCTGGGCTTCGCAGCCGAAGGCTGTCCGTCGACGGCTGCGGGTTCTTCTCGTGACGGCGACTCCCCGGATGGCGGGTCGGGTATGGTCGAGAGCCGATTGACCTCCTCCATGTACTGCGAGGCATCGACTTCCATCGTGCCTTCCCGCCCTGCGCCTTCGACCGGGCGAGCCTGAAGGTCCGGCACGATCTTGGTGGGTTCACCCGTGTCCATTCGTCGGGCGTACGGGCGTGCGGAGCTTGTCGGGATCGCATCCTCGTACCCTTGCTCCGAAGAGTCGAGGCGGGCGAGCGCATGGTGAGTGCCGCCGTGGTCGATCGCGGTCTCCGCTTCGTCGACATAGTCGTCGACCACGGCTCGAGGGACCGTTTCCTCCGTCGGGCCGGGCTTGGGATGACCGGTCGGTTTGACAGCTGACGATTCGTTGAGGGTCTCGAAGGAGCTTGGCGCCACCATGCGTGGCTCGGTACCGCCTTCTTCGGGGAGCGGCGCGTAGGGATCGGTCGCCGAATGGGTCGGCAGGTCGTGGAGGCCGCCCAAATATTCTCCCCGGGATCCGAAGGCCCCTGGATCGATCAGGGGAACGGGAAGGTTGGCGCTCTCGGCGAGGGCTTCGAGGAGGAGAAGAAGATCGCCTCGCCGACCGGGGTCGGAGGAAAGGAGCGGCTCCAGCTCCTTGCCCACCTTGCCAAGTTCGGCGGGACACTGCGCGCCTGCGATCGGCTCCGAACCGGTGAGCGCTTCAAAGGCGACCGCGGCCGTCGCGAATCGGTCCGATGCGGTACTCGGTTGGCCCTGAAGCAACTCGGGCGCGAATACTCCTTTCTCCTGCCGCACCAGATTCGCTAGCGAGCCGGAGGGAAGGGCGGTCGCGACGAAGCCGCCGGTGAGGGAGAGGCTGTCCGGATCGATCCAGATGTGGCTGGGAGTGAGGCAGCCGTGAATCCAACCGGGAGGCAGCGCGGAGAGACCAGCCTGGATCCGCGCCACGATGGGGAGCACCTCTTCGGTGCTCAGGCGCTCGTCCGCCTGTTGACGAGCGGTCAGAACCTCTCGGAGGGTCGTTCCCGCCGGCCAGGGCTCGACCACGAACAATCGACCGTTCTCGCAATCGGCTTCGACCAGGCCAGGAAGATGGGCACCCCCCACCCCGACGATGGAACGCAGCTTGTCGGCGGATCGACGTGCATCCCCGGGCTCGGGAAGGAGGGCGGGCTCGATGATCCGAAGGAGCGCCGGTGCTTCCGACTCCTGGTCGAGGACGCGGTAGTTGGCTCCGAACAAATCGCGATGGAGCGCCTCCTCGATTTCGAAACGTTCTCCGAAGACCTGTCCTCGCCTCGCGTTCGTGCCCGTGGGAGCCGGCGCACCGGTGATCATCGTCGGGGCTTGTTCGTCGATCGACATGGACAAGGAGCTCCGGTCGCGACCGGGAACGCCGCGTTTTTTAGCACGCGCACGGCCACCACGCACTCGGCCTCCCCGCCCCTTCGCACTGAAGTCCGCAATTCGTAACGGAGTGCGTCGTTAAGCAAGAACCAGGCGTGTCGGACGTGTCCGTTCGTCCGGACAGCTACCGCCCGGTACTGCCAAAACCGCCGATTCCGCGCGAGGTTTCGTCTAGCTTCTCGACTTCGATGATACTCGCCCGCTTCACCGGGGCGACAACGAGCTGAGCGATGCGCTCGCCGGGTTCGATGACTTGGGATTCGGAACCCAGGTTGATAAGAATTACCTTGAGTTCGCCGCGATAGTCCTCATCGATGGTGCCGGGACTATTCAGCACAGTAATACCCTTCCGAGCGGCGAGGCCCGAGCGGGGACGCACCTGACCCTCGTGTCCGGCCGGCAATGCGAGGGCCCAGCCGGTAGGGATGATCGCCCGCGCCGAGGGGGCGAGGGTGAGCGATTCGTCCAACGCGGCGGAGAGGTCCATCCCCGCGGCGCCGTCGCTGGCGTAGGCCGGCCGGATCGCGTGTGGAGACAAACGCTTGAACTGCACCGCGAACGAAGTTGCTGGATTCACGAACGGGGGATAGCAGCGCGCCGCCCGTCTTGCGAGGGGCGGCGCGGTTCTGCTCAGTCAGCAGCCGGCGGGTTCTCTCGTTCGCCATCCCGTCGGCGTCGGCGTCGGCGCGGCTGGTCGCCATCGCCGTCACCACCCCGGTCCCGGTCGCTGCCGCGTTCACCCCGGTCGCGATCGCTGCCGCGTTCACCCCGGTCTCGGTCGCCCCCGCGGTCTCGGTCGCCCCCGCGGTCTCGGTCGCCCCCGCGGTCACGATCCCCGCCGCGCTCCCCTCGGTCTCGGTCGCCTCGCCCGCCGCGGTCCCGGTCGCCTCGGCGACCTCGACCTCGACCTCGGTCCCGATCTCGGTCGCCTCGGCCCCCGCGGTCGCGGTCGCCTCGTTCGCGGCGTTCCCGCGGCGGCGGCTCGACGTAGCCTTCCGGCTTCTCGAGGAGCTCCTTCCGGGAGAGGCGAATCCGACCTTCCCGGTCGATGTTGGTGACCTTGACCTTCACCTCGTCCCCGAGGTTCATGAGGTCTTCGACCTTTTCGACGTGTTCCCAGGCCATGTCCGAAATGTGGCAAAGCCCGTCCTGGCCGGGAGCGATCTCGAGGAACGCACCGTACGGCTCGACCCGCCGAACGATGCCGGTGTAGGTCTGGCCAACTTCTGGTTCCATCGTCAGGCCCTCAATGATCGAGATGGCCTTCTTCACCGCCTCCGAGTCGGCGGACGCGATCGACACGGTTCCGTCGTCTTCCACGTTGATCGCACAGCCCGTCTCGTCCACGATCGCCTTGATCATCTTGCCGCCGGGGCCAATGACCAGCCGAATCTGATCCGGCTTGACCTTGATCTGAGTGATCCGCGGCGCGTAGCGGGAAAGCTCTTGTCGCGACTGCGCCAGGGTATCGTTCATCTTCTGCAGGATGTGAAGCCGACCGTCGCGCGCCTGCACGAGGGCCTGCTGCATGATGTCTCGGCTAAGGCCTTGGATCTTGATGTCCATTTGGATCGCGGTGACCCCGTCTTCGGTGCCGCAGACCTTGAAGTCCATGTCGCCAAGATGGTCCTCGTCGCCGAGGATGTCCGTGAGAATCGCGTAGTCGGGACCTTCCTTGATGAGGCCCATCGCGACGCCAGCGACCGGCTTCTTGATCGGAACGCCCGCGTCCATGAGCGCGAGCGACCCGCCGCACACCGAGGCCATGGACGAAGAACCGTTCGACTCGGTGATCTCGGACACGATCCGAAGGGTGTAGGGGAACTCCTCGTGGTCGGGGAGCACCTTGCGGATGGCCCGCTCGGCGAGGTTGCCGTGACCGATCTCGCGACGGCCCGGTCCCCGCAGGAACTTCGTCTCGCCGACAGAGAACGGCGGGAAGTTGTAGTGGAGCATGAAGCGCTCCCAGCGATCCTCGACGAGGCCGTCGATCTTCTGCTCGTCGGTCCGGGTGCCGAGGGTCGTCGTGACGATCGCCTGGGTCTCGCCGCGAGTAAACAACGACGAGCCGTGGGTTCGCGGAAGCAGTCCGACCTCGATAGCGATCGGCCGCACGGTGGTCGAGTTCCGACCGTCCACGCGCCGCTTGTCGAACAGGACCTGGCTTCGCATCGTGTTGGACTTGAGGTCGCCAAACGCGGCCTTGATATCCTTCTCTCCTTCCGGGAACTCCGGCAAGAGGGTCTCGACGACCCCGGCCTTCACTTCCGAGAACTTTCCGTAACGTGGGTGCTTCTCCGCGATGCTGCAGGCTTCGTTGACGCCGGCGAGGCCCACGTCCTTGACCCGCGCGTCGATGCTCGCGTCGCGGGTGGGCTTCTCAAAGGCAAACTTCGGCTTGCCGACCGCCTCGCGCATCCGATGGATGAGCTCTAGGCTGTCCTGGACCGAGGCGTGACCAAAGAATATAGCGTCGACCAGGTCTGCCTCGCTCATTTCATCGGCCTCGCCTTCCACCATCACCACCGCGTCCTTGGACGCAGCAATGAGAAGGTCGCAGTCGCCTGTTTCGAGCTGCTCGTAGGTCGGGTTTGCCACGAACTGGCCGTCGATCCGGGTCACCCGCACGCCGGCGACGGGACCCGCCCAGGGGATCTCGCTGATGTGCAGCGCCGCCGAGGCTCCGGTGAGCGCCAGCGCGTCCGTCGGGTTGACCGCGTCGGCGGACAGCACGGTGGTGATGATCTGAATCTCCGCTCGGTAGCCGTCGGGGAAGAGCGGTCGAAACGGCCGGTCGATCAGACGTGAGGTGAGGACTTCGTGATTTCGAAGCCGGCCTTCACGCTTGAAGAACCCTCCGGGGATCTTTCCCGCGGCGTAGGTCTTCTCGACGTAGTCAACGGTTAGCGGCAGAAAGTCGGCGCCCGGACGGCCTTCCTTTGCGCCGCAGACGGTGCAGAGGATGACGCTTTCCCCGCTCGTAATGAGCGCCGAACCCGACGCCTGCTTCGCGATTCGACCGGTTTCGATGGTGACGGTCTTGTCGCCGATCTTGACGTTCTCTTTGATTATCATGGTGTCTATCTCCTCGGCCCTAGAGGGCCGCCGCACCATCGTCGAACTCGGCTCGGTCCTCGTTTCCGTTCCTCGAGAAGCTGCTCGAGCAACCGAATCGAACACCGAAGGCGCTCGCCGGTGGTGTGGTCGAAAGGTTTGAAAAAAAAGTCGCGGCCGATATGACGTCGACCGCGACCAGAAGTGTTTACTTACGGATACCGAGCTCTGAGATGATCTTGCGATACCGCTCGACGCTATTGGCTCGGACGTAGTCCAATAGTCGTCGTCGTCGGCTGACGAGTTTGAGCAGACCGCGCCGCGAATGGTGGTCCTTCGCATGGGTCTTGAAGTGCTCGGTCAGGTATCGGATCCGCTCGGTGAGCAGCGCGATCTGCACCTCGGGGGAGCCGGTGTCCCCGTCGTGAGATCGAAATTTCTCAATAATTTCTTGTTTCTGATGCGTTACGAGAGCCATCGTCGGTCTTTCGGGCGAAGCAGAGTCGCGGTGGACTTACCGCGGGTACCGCCAAACGCCGATTTTGATTGGATTTTCGGTGTCGGTTGGTCGAAACCGGCGGAGTATGGACATGGTCCCTCCTGGCGTCAAGGCAACGTCCACAAGCAGGGTCGCCGAACAGGGTCGCCGAACAGGGTCGCCGAACAGGGTCGCCGAACAGGGTCGCCGAGCAGGGTCGAGCTCTAGAACGGAAGCTTTGCCTTGTAGAGCAGAAAGAAGGCCCCGAGGAGCGCGATGCCCAATGCCGCAAACGGGGCCGCGTCGAGCGCCCACGGGTGGGCATCGATCCCCGCCTGCTGGCAGAGACCCCGATACCCCTCGCCCAGCACAAACTCGCAGCTTCCCCACGGCCACAGAACGCAATAAAGCGGGCGGGTGACGCTGTTTGGGGACGCCCGGTACGCCAGGGTCTGGAGGATGAGACCGAAAAGAACCATCAGCGTGCCCGCGACGCGCATCCGACCTCCTTACCACGGTCGCGCGGTTTGGTCCTTGGAGCCGACGCTCCCCGCGACCGAAGGCCTTGACACCCTTCTCGGCGCGCTCGACCGTTCGCGCCATGCTGCCGATCGACCTTACGGGGAAGCGAGCTTTTGTTGCAGGAGTTGCCGACGATGGAGGGTTCGGCTTTGCCATCTCCAAAGCGCTCGCGGCTGCGGGCGCCACCGTGTGCGTCGGCACCTGGCCGCCGGCGATGACGATTTTCGAAACGCTGCTTCGCCGCGGCAAGATGGCCGACTCGATGAAGATCGGCGATGGCGCCTTCGAGTTCGAAAAGATCTATCCGCTCGATGCCGAATACGATGTGCTCGAAGACGTTCCCGAGGAGGTGCGAAGCTCTCGCCGCTACCGAGACCGCGGGGACTTCACGATCGGTGGGGTTGCCGCTGCGTTGGCGGAGGACTTCGGTTCGCCGTGCCTCGACATCGTCGTGCACAGCTTGGCGAACGGGCCGGAGGTCAAAAACCCGCTCCTCGAGACCAGCCGCAAGGGGTACCTCGGAGCGATGAGTGCGAGCGCATACTCGTTTGTCTCCCTCGTCCAACGGCTCCGCCCCCTCGTCCGGCAGGGCGGTTCGTTTCTTTCGCTGAGTTATCTCGCGGCGGAGCGGGTGATCCCTGGGTACGGCGGCGGCATGGCTTCCGCGAAGGCCGCGCTCGAAAGCGACACTCGCGCCCTCGCGTTTGAGCTTGGTCGCGCCGATGGCCATCGGGTCAACGCGATTTCGGCGGGGCCGTTTGCGTCCCGCGCGGCGAGCGCGATCGGGTTCATTCAGAAGATGATCGACTTCTATGAGCGAAACGGACCCCTCCCCGGGGCGCTGACCGCCGAAGAAGTCGGGCACACCGCGGCCTTTCTCTCGAGTCCGCTGGCGAGTGGAATCACCGGCACGGTGATCCATGTCGACCGTGGCTACCACACGATGGGTGTCCCCGCCGAAGTCGACGCGATCGTCGAGCGTATGGCGAGCGTCGCCGATGAACCGCCGAAGGAAGCGTAGAGCGATGGATGCCGTGGTCGTCAGCGGTGCCTCCACCAGGATCGGACGAGCCTCCGCACGGCTCCTCCGAGAGGCGGGCCTTCGAGTCTACGCGGGTGCACGAAAAGACAGCGACCTCGCGTCGCTCGAACGCGATGGCCTTTTTCCGGTGCGACTCGACGTGACCCAGCCCGCGACGATCC
>JBCCZL010000401.1:0-9344 GCA_039187775.1 Myxococcota bacterium | reverse complement strand
CGCCATTTTAATCTTTTTGGTCGCCCCAAACAGTGGTCTTGTCTCAGCGCGCCAAAATTGGCTGTTCGAGAAACGCTTTTTTTGTTGCAACCATCAAAACGGATTCTTGGAGGACTGATGACGAAAGACGAAGCAGTGTGGCTGCCTTCATATCTCGCCATTGTCACACAGCAGCCTGCAAGAGGAGATTGGCTCGGCTCGCTTTTTGACGATCGAGGACTGCGAGGTTCACGACACCGGCGATGTCGCGGTCCGGTTCAACGACGGCGGCGCCGCCTACGAAGGCATCCGGATTCTGCGCAATCACATCTACCGGACCAACGACACCGGCGAGGGGATGTACCTCGGCTGCAACCGGAACGGATGCCAACTCTTCGACTCGCTCATCGAAGGCAACTACGTCCACACCACGGACCAGCCTTCGGTCGACCAGGGGGACGGCATCGAGCTCAAAGAGGGCAGCTACAACAACATCATCCGCGACAACGTCATTCACGACACGAACTTCCCCTGCATTCTCACCTACAGCACGATGGGCAACGGACCGCCCAATATTATTGAGCGCAATGTGATGTGGAACTGCGGCGACCACGCGATTCAGAGCGCCGCGGATGCGATCATTCGAAACAACATCATCCTAAGTGCCAACGCCGACGGGATCGCAATGCAGCCCCACCAGTCGGGAACTCCATCCAATCTCCGCGTCGTGCACAACACGATCCTTCATCCCTCGGGCCGTGCCATCAGTCTTCGGGGAATCGATGGCGAGGTGATCATTGCCAACAATGCGCTCTATTCTCCGAGCGAAGCGTTCTTCGTAAACGGCGGCGACAACGGCCTCACGTTCGTCGCGAATGTGGGCACTGGCGCAGTCAACGGCACGGGATCCGCAGGCCTTCTTGCCGGCGGCGATCTTGCGAGCGACTTCCTCATGGCGAGCTACTCGGGGGCCGCGCCGAACAATGTGTTCCCCGCTCCTGGCAGCCCGCTGATCGGCGCCGGCGATCCCGCCTACCGGGCGGACGATGATTTCAACGGCACGCCCCGCACTGGCGCTCCCGATGTCGGGGCCTACGCTTTTGCCGTGGGCGGAAACCCCGGCTGGACGCTTGGGGAAGGCTTTAAAGACGACGCACCCGTCGCTCCGCCGCCCGACGGAGGCACCCCGCCCGATGCGAGCGTCGGAGACGGAAGTGCCGGCGGCGACGGCGGGGGAGGCGCAACGAGCGACAGCGACGGTGGCTGCTCTGCGGGGCCAGGGCCCGTGTCGGACGGCCTCCTCGTCGCATTCGTGGGGCTCCTCGCGCTGCGCCGCCGCCGCTGACCGAGCAGGGCCTTCGCCGCAACCTGCTGGAGCCGACGCCCTCCCGTTCGCGCCCTCCTCTGAGCTGCCGGCGACAATTCGGTGGCGTCACTCCACGAAACGAGGGATGTAGCCGGGTATGACGAAGGCAAAAGTCGCCCTGGTCCGAACCTCGCCCGAAACCGTGCTCGAAGACATGCACCGGGTGATGAATCTCGCGGAGTATCAGGAGACCCTCGACAAGCAGGCGGACACCGCCCTCAAGATCAACATCAGCTGGCACTTCTTCTATCCGGGTTCGTCGACCACCCCGTGGCAGCTCGACGGAGTCATCCGGGCGATGAAAAAGGACGGTTTCGATCCCGACCTAATCCACGGATGCCACAACCGCACCGTGGTCATCGACGCTCGACTCGGAGAGCGCGAAAACAAACAGGTCCACGTCACCAATGCCCACGGCCTCCGGAACGTCCACCTCTACGACGAAGGCCACGAGTGGGTCCACATCCGCGACGCGGTGGGAGACCTCTGCGACGACTTCCTGGTCCTCAACGATGTGTATCCGGACGGGTTTTCGATCCCCAAGCGGTTCATTGGCGAGAACATCATTCACTTGCCGACGGTGAAGACGCACATCTTCACCACGACCACCGGCGCGATGAAGAACGCGTTTGGGGGACTCCTCAACGAGCACCGGCACTGGACGCACCCCGTGATTCACGAAACGCTGGTCGACCTTCTGCGGATTCAAAAGAAGATCCACTCGGGGGTTTTCGCGGTCATGGACGGGACCTTCGCCGGCGACGGGCCGGGGCCTCGATGCATGATTCCGCACGTAAAAAATGTGCTTCTCGCGTCTTCCGATCAGGTGGCGATCGATGCGGTGGCGGGCAAGCTGATGGGCTTCGACCCGCTCAAGGACCTCAAGTTTGTCCGGATCGCTCACGACCTTGGCCTCGGCTGCGGCGACGTCCGCGACATCGAGATCGTCGGCGACCCGGAGCTCGCCGACGCACCCTGGGACTTCGAAGGTCCGTTCAAGAACATGACCTTCGCGTCGAAGAACCAGCACCGGATCTATTGGGGCCCGCTCAAAAAGCCCCTCGAATGGTCCCTCAAAACGTGGCTGGCCCCGTGGTCGTACATCGCGTCGGTCACGTATCACGACCTCTTCTGGTACCCGCGCTACGCGCGAGGCCACATGGAGACCGTGCTCGGAAGCGAGTGGGGGCGGCTCTTTGCAAACTGGGAACAGCTCGAACCCGACGAGCGCGGCTTCTCGGAGGTCGGCGAACCCAGCGAGGAGCTGGTGCGAAGTGGTGCGAAACACTTTCTCGAGGGGGCTCGCCTCGTCGGCATGGCCCTGGTCGAGTCCCCCGAATTCGCCGCCCGGCGCCGCCGCCGAGAAAACTAGCAGGCTGTTGCAAAACTCCGCACGCGCCTCCAGCGCGGGCACCGCTCGCACCCGCGACCGGCCTTCGGCCTGCCTCCTCAAAACAACTCGGCTATTCCTCGTCGGCTCGCGGGCGCGACCGGCACCGTCGCGAAGCTGGATCCACCCACGGGCCTTTTTCAACAGCCTGCTAGTCGAGGTTTTCATCGCGCCACTGCGCCCAGTGGAGGAGTGCGACATTGGTGGGGAGGCCGATTTCATCGTCGGCCTCCACTTCACCGTCGGCAAGTTCAAAGCGTCCTCGCTCCCACTCGAGCACCTGAAAGAGCCGCTCGAGTCCGTCACGCCCATCCCCCCCGCGGGACAGATGCACCCGGAGCACATTGCCCTGACGGATCATGAGCGTCGCGAGGCGACGTCCAGAGATGACCAGAAGATGGCCGCTCCGTCCCTCCTGGTGGATGAAGCTAAGCACGCTCGCAAGGGACACGTGGGACAGGTCCCCACGCAAGAGATCGTGCCGGGCCGCGCTCACCCCACGGGCTCGAAGCAACTGTCCGCGGACCCTCGTGTGGAGCTCGTGCGGGTCGACGGGCTTATTGACGTAGTCGTCCACCCCGAGCCGGTATCCTCGAAGCCGTTCGCTCTCTCCGCGGAGCGCGGTCAGAAAGATCACCGGCACGTGCGCCAGCTTGGGTCGGGACCGCACGATGCGCAAGAACTGCCAGCCGTTCATCTGCGGCATCTCGACGTCGGACAGGATGAGGTCCGGCTCGAGCCGAAGAGCCATCCCTAGGCCCTCGAGACCGTTCGGCGCCGACAACGCGTTCGGCCAATACAGCTGGAGCACATCGATGAGGTGCTGCCGATAGGTCGGGTCGTCTTCGACCACCAGAAGCTTCGCATCGGAGGTCGAGTCGCCCTCCTCTTCCGGAGGCGCGCTCTCCGACAGCGCATCCATGAGGAGCTCCTGAATGATCCCCGACGGTACGTCGATGAGCTCAAGCCCCATGCCGGCGTGACCGGTGTTCCGGCCGTCTTCGACGTAGGCGACCCGAGCCACACACGGCACCACCGGTCCGTGATCGCTCTCCTCGTCGGGCAGTTCGAGCGACACCTGAACTACCGTACCCACGGCCAGGGGGTCATCGGTCAACACGAACATCCCGCCGCGGCTGATGTTGCTCGTGTAGGCAACCACAAAATCGTCGAGCGATGGGTACTTCACCCGGAAGTTTTTGGCGATTCGCGGATCGGACCGTCGGTCACCTTCCGAACCCTCCGCGCCCGCATCGCCCACTTCCGAAGCGTAACACCGTGTTTCCCAAAAGCTCGAGTTAGCCGCGAACGGGACCGGCGCAGACTATTCGCCGTTCGCGGACAATCGAATCGACCGAGCGCCCCAGTCGATCGCCTCGGCGCGGCCTCGAAGCAGCAGCCGGCGATGGCGCCCGTCGACTCGTGCGACTTCCACGCCCCGAGGTGAGGCCCAGGCAACCATTCGGCAATCCGGGGAAAACGCCGGGTCTTTGTGTGTGCCTCCGCGTGGACTGACCCGTTGACTCTGACCGCTCTCGAGGTCCAGGACCCGGACGTGCATTCGGTCTCCCTCGCTCACCGCCGTGAACGCGACCCGGTCGCCGCACCAGGACGGCGTCTGGGTATCCCAGTCCTGGGCGGGGAGCGCCCGCTCTCGTCGACCCGCCCGGTCCATTCGGTAGAGCTGAGGCCGCCCCGTCCGGTCCGAGACGAAGATGACTTGGTCGCCCGCACACGTCGGGCTAAGGTCGATCGCCCGATGACTCGTCAGCCGGCGGACATCGCCCCCGTCGAGGTCGGCGCTGTAGATGTCGGTGTTGCCATCCACGATCGCCGCGTAGAACACACGACGACCGCAGACCACGGCCCCCATATTCGTTCCACCGGTTCGAAGCTCGGCGGGATTCGGTCCTGTTCGCGTCACATAGACCCCGGTGGGCTCCGCAACCGAGAACCACACGTGGCCCTCCGGACCGATGCTTGGGAGGGTGGCCATTGGAATCTCGGAAGTCAGGGGCGTGACGTTGGACCCATCCGCCGCGACCGAGAAGACGAGCTTTCGCCCCGGCGCTAGGCGACGCGCAAACACCAGCTGCGACTGAAAGGCACTCCTCCGACCGGTCACCCGCTCCACCGCATCGTCGAGATACCCGTTAAAAAAGCTCCGAAGTCCCGCCGCCGACCCCGAGTACCGGCCCTCAAAGGCTCCGACGCCGTCGGTCAGGCCGACCGAGAGCTCGAGCGTTCCCCGCGTCGGCTGTGCAACCCGAACCACCAGGTGCAACGCGGGTTCGTCGTCGACCCGGAACTCCGGAATATAGGCGATGTCGCTGACCAACTGGCTTCGAAGGACGGCCTGTCCTGGGCCCTCCACGGTGATCGCGATGCCTATCGGCCGTCGCGTGGTGGGCGTCCGTTCCACCCGAAGGGAGTCGGCGAGTCGCGGACGGCTCCTCGCGGCGTCGGATGCGGGCGCCTCGGATGGGCGTTCCGACGGGACTGGCAGCGCCGGAGCGCCCGTCGCAGGCCCCCCCAGCGGCGCGGGTCGGCCAAGGCCCTGGCCGAGCTCGAGAAGCCGCTGCGTTCGGGCGGGGGGAGCCGTCAGCCGGTCTCCCCATTCGGGCAAAGCCTGCGCAAATACGAAAGGCGCTGTACAAAAGATCATCCCCGCAGCGAACAACGCTGTACAAATGACGCCCTGACGCTCTACCGACAGTCTCAAAACCTCTTCATTATCATTACTCTGTCTTTCCTCGCGCCTCCAGGGCAAACACCCGGGTGTCGGCGGGTGGCGGTGGGCCAACATGTCTGATGATCAGAATTATCTGCTGCGACGGATCGGCGAACGGCTCGAGCAGAGTCCGCCTGCGCTCGCGGAAGCGCGTGAGCTCATCCAAGAGCTAGCCGAGCCATCGCTCCTGGGACCGCTCAGCCGACTTCTTCAGGACCCGAACGCCTCCCCCGACGCCATCTTTCGCGCCTACGAAGCTCTCGCCGCTCCTCGGCGGGTGGACGGGGTCGCACTCCCGATGCTGCGACCCGAAAACCAAGCGCGAACCGCCGTCCATGTGGCATCGGGGCTTCTCGTGGCGGCGGCGATTCTCTGGGTGCCAAGCCCCAGCCTCGAAATCGCCGCGACCTGTGCGTTCGTCCTCGTGTGGGGCATCGAGGCATTCCGGCAGCGCGGCCCCGAGTGGAACGAACGGATCAATCGAATTTTCGACCAGACCGCCCACCCCCACGAACGAACGAAGCCCAACTCGGGAACCTGGTACGTCACTGCCCTCTTCGTTCTCGCCTGGTGTTTCAGCCCGGGGGCCGCCCTGGTCGGGGTCGCGATCCTCGCGCTCGCGGATCCCGCGGCGAGCATCGTCGGGAGGCGCTTTGGCCGACACAAACTCCGGGGCCAAAAGTCCTGGGTAGGCAGCGCGACATTCTTCGTTGTCGCGTCGGGAGCGGCGAGCCTCGCGCTGGTCGCCGGCGGGGTGATCCTTTCCACCGCCGTTCCGCTGGCGCTCGCCGCCGCCGTTGCGGCCACCGTGACCGAAGCGCTGTCCCAGCGGGTAGACGACAACCTCACGATCCCGCTTGCTGCGGCGCTGGCGGTCGATGCGACTAGCGTGCTTCTCGGGTGAGCGGCTCGGTTAGAGTTCTCGAGAGATGTGCATCCGCATGGCGGAGTGGTGATAGAAGTCTTTGTGCTCGCTGTATGCCAAGATGAGCTCGCGCGTGGCGTCGAGCGATGGTTCGATTCCCTCGCTTCCGCGAATCGAGGTTCGAAACCGAACGATGGTGGTGCCGCCGCTCACCTCGGCATGGACGACGACCAACGGATCCCAGCCGAGCATCTCCCGACGAGGAAAGTGATTGGGGGGGGACGCAAGATGGGTCTCGCCCTCGCCTTCGCCGTCGACGACCCGGAACATCAGAAGCCGTGCCCCATCGAGCCCTCGTCGGTCGTTGAATCCGACCAGAAGCCAGCCGTCGGTAGGCGCCGACAGCTCGCCGATCAGCTGCCCGTCGTCGATTCGGTAGCGAAACTGCATCCCTCGAGACTCAACGACTCGCTCCGGAGAAGCTGCCTCCCGGTCCTGAGCCACCGTCATCGCACACCCCGAAAACCCAAGGAACAGCAGGCAAATCGCACCCAAAGAAGCGACTTGGCAAATCCATTGAGTTGCCCAGGCAACAAAAAATCGCTCCGAATACCCCATGTGGCCTCCTCGCGACAAGTATAGCGGCTCAAGTTGCCGAGGCAACTATTTTCGCAAGGGAACGGGGGACCGCCGCGCGCGATCCCGCTCAACCCACTGAAACGGCTACTCTTCTTCGTCGATACACGCCTCGCTGATCTTAGTCAGCGCGGCGATCGTTTCTTTCTGTCGACGAGCGCTGAGGCCGCCAAAGAGGCGTTTTCGCGACTTTTGCACCCGCTTCGCCATCTTGTCATGGGCCCGCTTGCCGTGAGCGGTCAGCCAGACCCTGACCCGACGACCGTCTTCCGGATCCTCGAGACGACTCACCAAGCCTTGGCGCTCCATGCCCTGGATGCAGCGGGCCAGATTGGGCCGGTCGGTAAAGACTTCGTCCCCCAGTTCCCCCTGGCTCTGACCGTCCTCTCGACGAAGGCGATTCAGGATGAACCACTGCTCCGGAGTAAACTCGAGGCCTTCCTCCGCGGTCATATCGAGAAGGTCACGCCGCAGCAGGCGAGCACATCGGTAGATGTGATACGCGACCGAATCTTCGACTCGAACTTTTGTTGCCATAACAACGACCTTGCCTCCTTCGAGGCCTTCCGTCAACCGTCGCGAAGTCTACTCGAAATCGACCCAAAGGGGAGCATGATCCGAGGGGATCAGTCCTTCAATTTTCTTCCGGTACTTTCGCTCCACGGTGACCGCAGAAAGCCGCCCGACGAGCGGTTGGCTTACGAACATCAGGTCGATCCGAAGTCCTTGCTTCTTGTGAAATGCGCCGGCGCGGTAGTCCCACCAGGTAAACCCGGGGTCCTCCGGGCGGAGATGGCGAAAACTGTCGGTCAACCCCCAGCTCTGGATCCGCTTGAGAATGCTTCGTTCTTCCGGCGTATGAAAAATGTGTGTGCCAAGGCGCTCTTCGCTCCAGCTGTCAATGGCTGCCGGAACCACATTAAAATCGCCGGTGAGGACCACGGGATCCGAGGATTTGTGGGATGTCTCGAAGTACCGATGAAGGCTATCGAGCCACCCGAGCTTTCGTTTGAAGTCTTCGTGGGTGATCGTCTTGCCGTTGGGCACGTAGACCGTGGTGAACGAGATACCGGACACCTGCGCCGTCAGGAGCCGCGCGCCGATCTCTTCCTGCCCGGGCAGGCCGGTCTGGGTCACGGTGGCGGGTTCCCGACTGAGAATGGCCACCCCATTCCAGCCCTTTTGGCCATGGGTGACGGAGTGATAGCCCGCATTGCGAAAGACGTCCGACGGGAACTGTTCGTCGGTCATCTTCAGTTCCTGAAAGCCTACAACGTCTGGCTTTATGTCCTCGAGCCAGTGAAGGATGTAGGCGAGTCGGGCCTTCGTCCCGTTGATATTCCACGTGGCAAGGCGCATGCGAGGGCGAGCCTACTGGATTTGGCACCGGGTGACGCATCTTCAAACACGCATCTTCAAACACGCATCTTCGAACGGAGTTCAGGTGGGTATGCCTTGCTTCTTGGTGCAGATGATGTACGTCCATCTCACCGTCTGGCATGAGCCATGCTTGGATTGGACCAATGCTTCGGATAGGGCACACGCTGACACACGGAGTCTCACGTTCGGAAAATCCGCTCCGAACCCGCGCAAACGGTGCGCCGCACCGTCTCCCCGGCAGCAGTCTCCCCGGCAGCAGTCTCCCCGGCAGCAGTCTCCCCGGCAGCAGTCTCCCCGGCAGCAGTCTCCCCGGCAGCAGTCTCCCCGGCAGCAGCCTCCCCGGCAGCAGTCTCCCCCGCCGCATTCTCCACCGCAGCAGTCTCATCCGCCCGGTCCTCATCCGCAGCATTCTCATCGCGACGGCCGCCGTTGCATGGATGTCACTTAACCCTGAGTCTGCGTTCGCCGATCCCGAACCTCGACAGCGGAGCGCAACCGTTGCCCAGCCGACCCCGAATGCTGCTTCCCGTACGCAGCGGGCCCGGCCGACGCAAACCGTCGACCGCCAAACCCTTCGGCGGGCGCGGCGAGTGTATACGCAGGGTCAGCGCATCAGTCTGAACATGACGAGCAGCCTCGACGAGGCTCGGACCCTGGGCGACCGCCGGCTTCGGCGATGCCTCGACGCCAAGCTGTCGGAAACGAACGCCACGCTGCGGGTCGTGGAGCGAATCTACGGCCAACTCGAGCAAGCGGTCGCGGCCAACGACGAGCAACGAGCCCGCTATCTCCTCGGAGTCCTTGAGGTTCAGCGCCGTCGCATGGTCGAGCTCGAGCTCGGGGCGCATCGCTGTCCGAGCCGGGGCCAGCGGGTTCGCGAAGGCCGAGTTCGGGTCCGCGTCATCCGCAACTAGTCCTTCACCCGCGTGAGCTTGGTCGATGATCGGGGTGGAGGCGCCGCCGGCCGTCGTGCCGAGCCGACGAGGAATACCTGAGG
>JBCCZL010000400.1:0-9358 GCA_039187775.1 Myxococcota bacterium | reverse complement strand
CGACTACATGCTGGCCGCCTACACCTGCACTCCGCTCGTCGCCTTTCCGCTGAGCGAAATTCAGGACGGTGCGCACATCACCGGCAAGACCATCGGCGAGCTCGGCTTCGGCAACACGCCGGGCGACCTCCTGGCGTTTAATGGGCAGGACCCGCAGCAGAATCCGTTTCCCCTGGTGTTCATTCATCACAAGAACCAGTCGGCCCAGGTCATTGGCCTTCAGGCGGTTGAGCAGGCCGTCAAAGGAGCCGGCCTGACCGAGTCCGTGGGCATGTCCAAAGTCGATCTCGACGCGGGCCACATGCCGATCGTGAATGTGCTCCAAATCGACGACCAGGATCAGGGCCACCTGGCGGCGGTTCGCCGCGACCCCGAAGAAGGCGACCTCGAGCTCGTGTCGTTCATGAAGAATGTGTACTTCCGACTCTCGGACTTTCAGAGCGAGTACGAGATTCCGAACTACGAATACCCGGAGGCGCAGGCCCAGATCCGAGGGTTTCAGAACATGATGAAGCAGGACGAGGGATACCCCGACGCCGTCGCCGAGTGAGCGGGCGGTTCGGTATCGGACGGGTTCCCCTCGACCGTCAATCGCGCGACGCGGGGCCATATTCATGGCCCGGCAGTCGCACGGGGCTCTGCGATCGTTCGGGGCTCTGCGATCGTTCGGGGCTCTGCGATCGTTCGGAGCTCTGTGACCGTTCGGAGCGCTATCATCGTTCAGGGCTCGGTCATCGCCCGCGGCTTCGCGGTGGCCCATGGCTTGCCCTTGGACTGCTGTGTGTGCTCGTGGGCTGCGACGAACCGGCGGCGACTCCCGCGCGCTGCGGCCCCGCCCTGCTCGACCCGCGACCCGAACCGAGATGGGTTCGGGTCGCCGGAGTGGACGAGCTCGCCGTGTTCGTCGACGGAGCGTCCACTCCGATCGCGGGACGAATGGCCGCCGAGGGAGAAGGCCCTGCCTTCCGTCCGACATTCCCGTTCTCCCAAGGGGTGAGCTATCAGGTTCGATGGGACGCCTGCGAAGCGAGCTTCGATGTCCCCCGCATCGAGACGGCCGCACCGGAAGTCGTGGACGTTTATCCGCGATCGGCGACCGTTCCGGAGAACATCCTTCGGTTCTACGTGTACTTCTCGCGCCCGATGGCGGAAGGGCGTTTCCTCGACCACATCCGCCTCGAGCACGTCGACTCGGGTGAAGACCTGACCGGCGTGTTCTTCGACAATATCCACGAGCTGTGGTCGCCGGACCGGCGTCGGATCACGCTTCTCGTCGATCCCGGCCGGGTCAAAACCGGGCTCCAGGCGAATGTCCGCCAGGGCCGTGCATTTCGCGCTGGTGATACCTACCGGCTTCACATTCTCGGGAGCTGGTCCAGCATCGACGGCCAGCCGCTGAGTGAGCCGTTCGTCAAAACCTACCGTGCGATCCCCGAAGACCGCGACCGGGTCGACGCTGATCGATGGGACCTGACGGTTCCCATGCCCGGAAGCCTCGAGCCGCTCGTTGTCGCCTTTGATGAACCGGTGGACCACGTATCGGTTCAGTCTTTTCTCTCGGTGCGGTTCGGCGATGGAACGATCGTCGAGGGGCGCTGGACGCTTCACGATGAAGATCGGACCGCCCACTTTCAGCCCGCTTCTGTCTGGGACGAACAGGTCGGAGCCCATCGCCTCATGGTGCACGGTCGCTTCGAAGACATCGCCGGAAACAACCTGAACGCCGCCTTCGACCACACCGTTGGGGATCTCGCGGAAGCGCCCGAAGACCGATGGTACGGCCGGGCGCTCACCGCAACCCCTGCTCACGCATCCTCCACGAACGGGCACTAGGAGCTTGCGCTCCGTCGAAGACCTCGCCCCGAACGGGCGAGGCCCCCACGCATGGAATCAGTGTTTGGCGGCGAGCACGTCGACGTGTTCGATGGACGGTGGAACCGAAAGAAGCTCCTCCGCCCTTGCCATCAGCGCCGCCGCGATCGCCCCCTCGAGATGCGCCTTGCGACCGGCCTCATCGGCAAACGAGTCAAAGATGCCGAAGGTCCGAGGGCCAATCTGAATCGCATACCAAGTGACGGTCTGTTCTTCAGCGTTCGCCAGCGGAAGCGCACCTTCGAGAAGTGTCCGCACCTCCGCCTCTTTGCCTTCCTTGGCCTCGATCCGCGCGAGTAGTCCTACTTTCACCATGCTGTCTCCTTTCGTTGGTCTGAACGTAGGGGGAGTCGGGCCAACCTGCGATTGGCGAACCAGACACTTATGATATGAATTCCGCCATGCGAATCTGCGTCACTCCCCTCGACGGTGCCTTCGATCTTGGACTGGCTTCCATCCTCGACACTCTCGCGACCGCCAACGAAGTTGCGGTTCTTCAGGGAGCCGACCTTCGATTCCACGTCCGGCTCATCGGCGTTCGCCGCCGCGTTCGCACCGCCCAGGGCCTCCATGTTCCCGTGGAACCCGTTCCCCGACGACGCCCCGATATTGTGATCGTCCCGGCGCTCGGCGAAAAACAGCCCGAGACGATCGGTCCCCGGCTCGAACGCCCAGAAACCGCCGATGTCCGCGCACTCCTCCAGGAGTGGCATCGGCGCGGGGCAACGGTCTCTGCGGCGTGCACCGGCACCTTCGTGCTTGCCGGAACCGGCCTCCTCGATGGCGGGCCGGCGACGACATCCTGGTGGCTTGGTCCGTACTTTCGCGAGCGCTTTCCAGACGTGGACCTCGACGAAACGCGGATGGTGGTCAGTCACGGGCGTTGCGCCACCGCGGGCGCGGCGCTCTCCCACATCGATCTCGCGCTGAGCATCGTCCGGCGCGAAAGCCCGAGCCTCGCTTCGGCGGTCGCTCGCTACCTCGTGGTGGACCCCCGCCCTTCCGGAACGTCCTACGTCATCCCTGACCATATTCAGCACGACGACGAAGTCGTCTCGGCCTTCGACGCGTGGGTGCGTCAGCGGCTCGAGGAGCCGTTTCGGGTCGGAAGAGCGGCGAAGGCGATCGGGGCCAGTGAACGGACCCTCGGCCGACGCCTCCAGCGAACGCTCGGCAAGTCACCGTTGGCGTATGTCCAGGATCTTCGGATCCAACGCGCGGTCCACCTGCTTCGCACGAGCAACGACAGCGTGGACGAAATCGCCGGCGCGGTGGGTTACCAGGATGGTGTCACCCTGCGGACGCTGCTCCGAAAGCGGACGGGGCGAGGCATCCGAGAGCTTCGTCGAGACTGGGAACGATAACGACGCATCGTCGGACCGCTCAGCGCCGGATGCCCTACCGCCTGCACCGCCGCTCTACCCGACCCGTCACCGACGCTGCAGCTTGCCTTCGAAGAGCCACTCCTTGACCGAGGTGTCGAGCCTCGACCCATCGCCGTGCTCCTCGACCGCATGATCGATGAAGGCTCGAACCTGCGGCAGCAACACCGTCCGGTCTGGATAGACGAGGGCGCCGCTGATGGTGGAACCGACTTCGTCGGGCAGAATCAGCGCAAGCTCTCCGCTCTTTCGCAGCCCTTCGCTCAGCGGGTCCGGCAGAAGGGTGGGCCCGACCCCCGCCATCGCCGCACCGATCCGGAGCGTCATTTCATCCGCAACGAACGCGCTTTGTACCCCCACCGTTCCACCGTTGCGTAGGGGAAGCGTCGAACGCGGCTGTCCGGCGGTGTCGAACCCCAACACGCACTTGCACTTCTCTAGCTCTTCGAGCGTCGACACTTCTCCCTGCCGCTCGAGGTATGTGCGAGATGCGACGAGGCTCGACCGGCTCTGAAACAGTCGCCGCATGACGAGCGCAGGGCCAAACTCATCCCCGAATCGGAGAGCCACGTCGATTCCGTCGGCCACCATATCGACGGTGCGTGGCGTCGCCACGATCTGCACCTCGACCTGCGGATAGGCGACGACAAAACTCAGAATCAGATTCTCGAAAAAAATCGTGGGCGGCGTGCTGACGCGAAGCCGCCCGCGAGGGGTATCGTCGAGTCGAACCATCGCCTGCCAGGTCTCGGCGGTGTCCTCCACCAGACGACGGGCCCGGCCGAGGAGCTGTTCACCGGCGTGGGTCAGGACGAGGCGCCGCGTCTCCCGATGAATGAGCCGCACTCCAAGTTCTTCTTCGAGGCTGCTCAACCGCCGACTCAAGGTCGCCCGAGGCACGCCGAGCACCCGTGCGGCGGCCGAAATGCTGCCGAGGTCAACGATGGTTACGAACTCTTGAAGGCGATCCGCGCTGGGCATCAACTTGTGATCCTGGTGAGCATAAGATGCTCATCATTCGGCGCTTGTACCTTCGCCGTCTCAAATCTATCTCCTGGCGCGGGCCGTTGGCAAGGTGGAGAGATGTTGGTTTCACCTGGCCTGGTCGATTTTTCCCGCAAGGCATCGTCATGCACATTCTCGCGTTCGCGGCCACCATGCATTCCCAGTCGATCAACAAGCAGCTCGTGAGCTATGCGGCTCGGCAGATCGACTTTGGAACCACAGAGATCGTCGACCTCAACGACTACGAGCTACCGCTCTTTACCCAGGACCGGCAGCGGGCAATGGGCGAACCGGAGCTCGCGAAGGCGTTTCTCGCAAAGATCGCTGCCGCCGATGCATTGCTGATCTCCTTCGCCGAACACAACGGAAGTTATACCGCCGCGTTTAAGAGCCTCTTCGACTGGTGTTCCCGGATCGAAAACAAGGTCTATCAAGACAAGCCAATGGTGGTGCTCGCAACCTCTCCCGGAAACCGGGGCGGGAAAGGAGTGCTCGACACGGTGAAGAACTCCGCTCCGTTTTTTGGCGGCGACGTTCGCGCGAGCGTCTCGGTCCCGCGCTTCCACGAAAACTTCGACACCGAGGCGGGAGAGCTGCGTGACGACGCGCTTCGCGAGGCACTTCGAAAAGCCCTCGGTACGCTCCGGGCCGCCGATCCGGCATAGGCTGCGCGCTTCCGGACGCTCGGCCGCGTCTCCGAACTCGCCCGCCGGCCGGCGCTCGCCCTCGACTTCGTGCGCGACGCGCCGGAGGAGATGCTCTTCGCAGTGCGAGATGAGCGGGTCGCGGACGGGGTGCCTGCGGAGCGGGCCAATGGCGAGAACGGCAGCGACGGGCTCTGCGACATGCGCGACGTTGATTTCTCAGCCACAACGTGACCGCCGGCGCCGGCCCGTCGACGGCGGCCTACCTCCGTCGTGTCACCGCGACCTGGGACCTCGCCTGGCGGCGCTCCGAAAGCTTCACCGGCCTGGCGGTCGAAGGAGTCGCCGAGGGGCACATCGATCGCATGGTGAACGCGGTTGCCGCGCGGGCGACCTTCACCCGCAACGTCTCGCGCGAAGGCTGCGGCCTGGGAAGCCTCTGAACTTCCAGAGCTCCCTCGTCACGAAAGAACGAAACGCGCTGCCGACTTCAGGGCAGCGGTTTTTTCGTTATTCTCGTCCGCATGGCGCACATCATTCGATCGGTTCGACCCGTCAGGTGGCTCTATTCACTGGCCCTCGGCTTCGCCGGCTGCACCATCGTCAGCGCACCGCCTCCCGACTATGTGCCCTTCGGATTTAATGCGGACGAGCCGGCCGAAGAGCACGCTCCGATCATCACGGAGGCGGCGGGACATCTTCGCGCGGATCCGGAGCTTCATGTGCTCGTGGTGGGCCATACCGACTCCGTAGGCTCGGAGGAGTACAACGCCGAACTCTCACTTCGTCGTGCGTCGGAGGTTCGAAACCGCCTCATCGCCGACGGCATCGCGGAACACCGCATTCGCTGGGCCGCCCGAGGTGAAGGGGAACCACGCTCCGAGGGTGATTCCGCTGACTCTCGAGCCCTCAATCGACGCGTCGAGCTGTTCTATTTTTATCCCAACGAAGGACCGGTGGAACGGCAATATGGGTTCACCCTCCGCTTCGGATCCTAGCGTCGGGCGCGGATAGCGGCGCCGAAGAGCCGGCGCCTCCTGAAGTCTGGGCTTCAGGTATCGGCCCGAAGGCCAAGAAAAATCCGCGTTGTCACCGCCATCGCGAGGACCGTGGGATCGGTCTCGAGACCGTGGCCCCGAAGCTCGTCTTCCACCGCGAGAACGCTCGCACCGTGAACCGTCGCCCAGGCAACTAGCGCAAGGTCACGGGGCTCTCCTTTCGACACAAGACCCGCAGACTGGCAGTCGGTGATCACTTCGACGAGGTGGCGAAAAGTCCCCTTGGCGCTCGCGTCGAGTTCCGGAAGATCTTCTCGCTCGACAAGCGAAGGGTGGAACATCGCTCGGAACACATCCGGGTGCGCGAGAGCGAAGGATATGTACCCCACGCCCACCGCACGGAGTCGATCGAGCGGAGTCGCGCTCTCGGGGTGACTTTTCATGGCTCGAAGTAGATCGGCGAACCCCTCCGCGGCCACCGCGGCGAGGAGGCCCCGCTTGTCCTTGAAGTGATGGGCCGGCGCGGCGTGACTCACCCCTGCATCGCGGGCCGCCCGTCGGAGCGTCAGACCCTGCACGCCATCGATCTCGAGGATCGCGGTAGCCGCACGGATGAGCTCTGACCGAAGATTTCCGTGGTGGTACTTACGCTTCGCCATGGAGGGACAAGGGAATCATAGGCAATTTTTACGATGTCAAAATTAATTTTGACACCGTCAAGATTGAGCACCAGGCTCGAGGAAATGTCCATGGATATCCGATTTCGGCTCGCGGTGTGGTTGTTCCTGTCGCCTCTCGGCCTGAGCTGCGATGGGGAGGCGCCCCCGGCTCCCCGGGTGGAACAGGACTCTGACCTGGCGGTGCTTCAAGAGGCGGTGCGCTGGCCGGACCGAGCGCCGAACGTCGTCACCACGCTGGCTTCGATCTACACCGCCACCGGACGGTCGCGAGACGGCTTCGACTTCTTCGGGGAGCTCGTGGAAGAAGAACCCGACAACGGGATCTTTCTTGCGGTACGGGCACAAATGCGCGCCCAGATGTCGAGCGAGATCGCGCTGGTCCGGCGAGTCCGCTGGGTCGAGACGGCGATCGCAGAGCTCGACCAGGCCGTCGCTCTGGACGACGACCTTCCGCGCTATGTCCGGGCACTCGTTCTGGCGGCGCTTCCCGCACGGTTCGGAGAAATGGACCGCGCCGTCGATGAGATCGAGTTTCTCCTGGAGAGCCCGGACTCCTTCGTGCAAGGCGACGAGATCAACGAGACAACGCGAATCACCCTCGTTCGAAGCGCTCTGCAGGCCCTCGGAAGAGTGCACGAGACGCGAGGGGACCGCGCCGCTTCAGACGAAGCATGGGCTCGCGCCGGGGGCCGCCCCACGTCGGGACCCACGGTGGTCAGCGGTTTTTCGGTCGGCGCCGCAGCGGGATTTCGGTTTGCCCCGGAGCAGTTCTACCGACCGAGCTCAACCGTACACGTCGCCCAAGGCTTCGATTTCGGTGACATCGTGTTCATCGAAACTAGCGAAGGGCTGGTGGTCGTCGACGCCGGGACCACCAACGACAACGCCTCCGCCGCCATTCAGGCCCTTCGCGCGAGCGGTGTCGACGCGCCGGTGCATACGATGGTGCTCACCCATGCCCACTGGGACCATATCGGGGGTGTCGACGCGCTCCGAGCACCCACCACCCGAGTCATCGGTCAGGCCAACTTTGCCGAGGAGCTCGCGATCGTCAACGGAGCGACCCGAAGCACCGGCTGGTTCTTTGGCACGGACCACACCGGTGGACGAAGCCCGGACGAGCCGCTGTTTACCGTGATGCCCGACATGCTCGTCGAAGAGCCAACCACGGTCGTGGTGGGCGGCCGCGAGTTCCGACTCATTCCCGTGCGCGGAGGTGAGACGGAGGACGCGCTGTTGATTCACCTCGTCGACGACAACCTGGTGTTTGTCGGCGATGCGTTCATGCCGTACCTCGGAGCGCCATTCGTCGGCGAAGGTGACCCCGAGGAGCTGCTCAACGTGATCGATTTGCTTCTGGAGATCGCGCCCCGGGAGCTCATTCACGGTCATCCGCCGCTCACCGACCTCTACACCATCGAGATCATGCCATCGTTTCGCGAGGCCCTCGCAGAACTCCGCGAGGCGGTCCTCCTCGGAATTCGAGACAACGATCCGATCGTCGAAATCGTCGCCCGGACGCCGCTTCCTGACGTGCTTCGAGGCGACCCCGATGCGGTCCTGCCAACGTACGTCATGCGCCAGACGTTTATGCAGCGCCTTCATCGAAAGCGGACCGGCTACTGGCAGGCAAACCTCACGGGCGTGGAATTGATCCGCGATGAAGCGTGGGCATCGGCCCTCGACCTCCTCGCCGGAGGCAGCGCAGAACGTTGGGAGAACGCGATCGCGTCACTCGTCGATCGCGGGGACTTCTCGGTCGCCTGGCGTTTGTCGGAGTCGGCGGTGCTGCAGTACCCGGACCGGGCAGTTCTCCAGGAGCTTCGACAGGCGGCCCTTCATGGCCTTCGGGAGCGCTACGCCGCGACCAATCCGTTCAAGCTCATCGTGTTTTCCGAACTCGCCGGCGTGGAAGTGCCACCAAACCCGCCCCACCGATGACCGGACGGATGTTTCAACGCATAAAAAACTCCTCGCTCGCGGCATTCATCTTCGCCGCGCTCTCGTTCCCGGTGGCGGCCACCGCCCAGGAACCTCAAACGGACCTTCTTCGCTTTGGGGTCGGGCTCGAAGGCTCGATCGCACCAAACCCAACGATTCAGGTCGGCGACGAAGACATCGCGCTTCCTGGGCTCTCGTTTATCTACCGATACTCAAGGTCATTTTCGACTCAGGTGCTGATCGGAGTGGGGTGGTCCCGAAACCGGACCGACCGACCGGCGGAGACCGAAACGTCGATCACCGCGCTCCAGGCAGGCCTTCGGGCCCACTTCGTTCCCGTGGTCTATGGACCGTTCCGGCTCGGGCTCGTGGTCGGTGCGCTATTTCGCGGTCGCTTCGGCGGGAGCGACGCCGCGATGCTTACCAACAACGAAAACCGCCGTGGCTTTTCCGCGGAAGCGGGCCTTCGGCCGGAGTGGTTCGTCGTGGATCACCTCAGCCTTCATACCCAGCTTGGCGTGGCGTTCGTCTTCGAAGACTCCACGGCGGGAACAGAAGATCTTGCCCTTCTGGTGGGAGCAAATCTGCTCACCCAGGCCGGTGCCACCGTCTGGTTCTAAGCAGCGGCTCATGCCGGGTACCGGAGCAGCATCTCGAGCGCGGGGGGTTGGGCTCGACTGGCAGGCTGTTGCAAGAGGCCCGTGGGTGGATCCAGCTTCGCGACGGTGCCGGTCGCGCCCGCGAGCCGACGAGGAATAACCGAGTTATTTTGAGGAGGCAGGCCGAAGGCCGGTCGCGGGTGCGAGCGGTGCCCGCGCTGGAGGCGCGTGCGGAGT
>JBCCZL010000399.1:0-9409 GCA_039187775.1 Myxococcota bacterium | reverse complement strand
GGCGTGGCGGCGTGGGGGGGGGCGGGGGCCCCCCCCCCCCCCGCAAGCACCCGGGGCCCGGGGGTGCTAGCCCGGGCTAAGCCCGTGCTAGGGCGCAATGAGACCAGGGACACCTCCCGTGCCGTTGTCGGTCGATCCGTAGGACTCCCGGCTCAAACCCATGGCGTGAAAGGCGCTCACGAGCAGTCGATTGTGAGCCCCGTCCACCTCGATGTATTGGCCCCCGTGATGTCGGCCACCGGCGCCGCCGGCCACCACGAAGGGGATGTTGGCGAGGCTGTGGTTCCAACCGATGCCAACCTCGGTTCCCCAGATCACGAGTGAGTTGTCCAACAGCGTCGTTCCGCCTTCCGCTGGTGTCTCGGCAAGCCCTTGGAGGAGGCGAGCAAAACGCGTGGCGTACCACGTATAGAGAGCCGCGAGTCGGTCTTGTGCATCGTCGCTCGTATCGTGGGAAACCGAGTGGTGCCCTCCCCGATCGATGCCCGCCCACTCGTAAAGGGAACCATCGTTGTCGCCACGAGTGATCTGTAGGCTAGCGATGTTTGTCTGCCCACACGCGAGGGACGCCACCAACAGGTCGATCTGCTGATCGATCGTCGTCCGGAGCCCGGCCTCGGTCGGCCTGGTCGGAGCCTCACAGGTGACGGGGTCCGCCGTCATCGTGGCCTGGAGCTCGCGCAGGGCGGTCTCGTGTGCCTCCAGACGTGCGCGATCGACTGCGGAGAGTCGGGGCCGGAGCGATCGCAGATCATCGACCAACGTATCGAGTACGCGGCTCCGTCGAAGGGCCTGACGATCGGGCTCGGGGTCGGGTCGCTCATCGAACAGAACACTCCAGGCTCTTGCCGGGTTGTCCAACGGGTCTCTCCAGCGCCGCGGTCCCTCGTAAATCATCCGGTTCGCGGGGTGGGCACCGCCACAATGAACGCCAAACTCCAGGGTCGGAAACCGCGCCTCGGATCGGGGCAGGAGCTCGGCGATCGCCTGGTCGATGCTCGTGCCTTTGTTCCATCCGAACGTGACTCCATGGTCCATGCGGGCGAAGTCGGACGCTTCCGTGTCGATCTCGCTTCCGCACCAGAGGGCCTGAAGGTCGTAGGTATGTGGAACGCGTCGCGCGTAGGGGCTGCGCATGTGTAGCCCATCGATGATCGACACGTGGCGTCGGTAGGGCCTCAGTGGCTCGAGGATTGGCGAAAACTCCCAGTCGCGGCGTCCGCCGACCGGCCTCCATTGGTCCCACACGGTGCCGTGCGGAGTGTAGAACAACACCAGCCTCGGCTGGGGCTGGGGACGTTGACCGTGAGCCCCGCCGACCCACGGGAACACCGCGGCCGCACCGAGCCCGCCGAGGAAGTGACGTCGACCGATCATCCCGGCCTCCGAAACCACTCGCTGACGAACAGCTCGATCACCATTTCGCGCAACCCACCCGCCCTACGCGCGGCCTCGCCCATGTCCCGGATGGTGCACGCGGCCTCACGAGTTTCCAGCACGCCGAGCACGTAGCGCGCGAACTGACGCGAGATGCACTCGGATACGTCGACGCGTTCGCTGAGCTCGTAAGATAGGTCCACCGCATCGAGGACGCGAACCTGGTCGGCGCCGAGATGAAACTCACCCGATGCGTCGATCCGGTGGTGGCGGTCATAGCTCCGGAAGCGCCCCAACCAGTCGTAGTGCTCGAAAGCAAAGCCGATTCCGTCCATTGTCGCGTGACATGCGGCGCAGCTGGGCTCGCTGAAGTGGGCCTCCAGTTGTTGACGAACGCTCGCTCCGGGGACCGGCGGGGGAAGACTTGGAACCACGTCCGGTGGCGGTGGTGGTGGTGGTCGGCACAATAGGTTCGCGAGGATTGCGCGGCCTCGGAGTGATGGAGCGGTCGAGTTCGCGTGCGCTAGCGCGGCTTGCACGCCAGGAAGGGTGAGGATTCCTACCCGTCGCGAAGGGTCGAGCTGAACGACGCCGTCAGTGGACTCCAAGATGTCGGAGCCGTAGACGGATCGCAGGGCTGGCTCATTCGAGGTCTCTGACGAGCTCAGCAGGTCAGCCACGGTCGAACCCTGAAGCAGGTGTTGCACGAAGAAGGTGAGTGGCTCGCGCTGCAGGGCTTCCCGGGTGGCCGCTTCCTGCGCCGCAAGGTCAGGTCGCTCGTTCGCCTCGTTCAATCGTTCGAGTTCGAGCCACTGAAGAACGAATACCTCGAGTCCGTGGTGGAATCGTGGGTCGTTCATCGCGTACTCGGTCCAATGACGGATTCCTTCGGCGGTTGAAAGCTCTCCCGACTCCGCCGCGTCCAGCATTGCGTGGTCTGGAACCGTGCCCCAGAGCGCAAGCGCCAGTCTCGACGCAACCGACGGGCCATCGAGCCATCCGTCGGCGTCGACCGACTCTACCTGATACAGGAAGTAGGGGCTCTGAAGCAGTGCTTCCAGCACGAGCTGCACGCCCTGTCGCCGGTCGCCCTGGGCCGTGCCGTCTTCGAAGAGAGCTCGGTATCGCTGCCGAACCTCCGGGGACGGTGAGCGACGGAGCAGGCGGCGGCCAAAGAAGTCGAGGACATAGTCTGCACAGTGGGAGGTTGGCTGCTCGGTGCATTCCGAGGCGATGGTCGAGCTGACTTCTTCTGCCGCGGCTTCCGCTGAGTCGAGGAACGCCCGTGCGATCGGCAAATTGACGCTACCGGTGGTGTTGGACCGGTACCCGATGAGCTCTTCGTCCGCGACTTCGAACTCGACCGACACTCCGAAGACATCGCTGACCGACGCCTGGAGCTGAGCCGCGGTGAGACGGCGAAGCGGAACCGGGGCTCCGGTTTCTTCCGCGACATCGCAGCTGAGTTGGCGCGGTGGAGGGTTCGCTCGCGGTGCGGTCATCGGTCCGTCGTCAAAGGTGCCGTGACAGCCAACGCTGAGCGTGAGCGAAACGATCGAGGCGAGAGAGCGCATTACCCTCCAGTGTGTTCCGCGCGAGACTGGGCGGCTGTCACTGAGATGGCGCAGCACCCGAGACGCTGAACACCGATCAGCGGATCGTCGCCGGCAGACCGTTGGGGGCGCTCATCCTTCGGAGTATGATGGACCGCAGTGGTCGCCTTCCTTGCACACCCTCGCTCCCCCGCGCTGGTCGCCGGCATCACTCTTCTCTTCGGCTGCACGACACCCACGCAGGTCGTCGTCGTGCTGGAGGCTGACGCGACGGTCGCCAACGATGCGCGGCGAATTCAGGTCCGAGTGAGCGGTCCGGGCGGTGAGGTGCTCAACCGCTCCCTCGAGCTCGGTCCCGCGGGAACGGTTTCGTTTCCTTTCCGCATTCCGGTCGTTCCGCGAGGCGGCGATGCCGGCCGCGCGTGGGCGCTCGACGCCGTGCTAACCGACGATGCCGAAGCGATCCTCGGGGCCCAGTCCGCGACCGGTCGATACGTGGAATCGGCGCTGCGCTATGTCACCCTCCGATTTAGCGAGCGCTGCCGAAGCGTGAGTTGCCCCAGCGGAGAGCGGTGCAGCGAAGGTCTCTGTGTTCCCGCGTGCGTCGCCCTCGAGGTCGACCCGGGGATCGCCGCCCGTGCATGTGAGCCACCGCGCCCGTCCCGCGATGCCGGACCCGACGCGGAGGACGGCGCTCCGTCGACCGACGGCGTTGAAGTTGCCGGGGCCTGCCTCCCGGGCGGGCCCGCTGGAGCCGAGTTGCCGATCGCGAGGCTCAGGCTTTCCGCGCCCGGATGGGTGGAGGTCGCGTCGCGTTCCGAACCCACCACCGTGCTCGGAAGGCTACCGTCGACAGGCGGGGAACTCTTCAGTGAGGGCACCTACGAAGGGCTCACCGTGCCGCTCGCGGAGATGGCGGGCGGTCGGCAAAGCGTCGTGGTCCGCGTAAGGCACGAAGGGCGAGTCGACCCTGCCTTCGAGTCGAACGAAACCGTGTTTTCGCGGGCCGGATGGTATGTCTCGCCGGGCGCGGTGCCGAACGGAAGCGGTTCGGGCACCGAGGTGGAGCCGTTCTCGCTCGAGGATGTGCTCCAGGCTCGGACTCCGGTGGCGGCGGGGGATACCGTCTGGCTTGGCGGAGGAACCTATGTCGGACCATTTGTCAGCGTGGTGGAGGGTTCTTCGGAACAGCCGATCGTGATTCGTGCATCGCCCGGCGAGCATCCGCGATTGGAGCACGATGGAACGTCACCCGTGCTCACCCTCGGAGGCGCCCACCTTACGTTGATGGACGTCGAGGTCACGGGCGCGTCGTCCTCCGCGGCGATCGCGATCACCGGAGAAGCCATTCGGCTCCTCGGCGTGGCGACTCACGACGCGGTGGAAGGGGTGCATGTGCTGCCCGAGGCGAGCGGAACCCGCATCGATGGGGTCGTCGCCTACAATCACGGCCCAGGGGAAGAAGTGGGGACGTTTCGGGTCGAAAATGAAAGCGACGACGATGACTTCGTCGAGCTTCGCGGAAGCCTTGCATTCACGGACCCCGACGTGGCAGGTCCTTTTGACTACGGCTTCGGAGCCCCGGGGGGTGGTCGCCGAGTTCGCATGACCGGAGTCCTCGCGGTCGGGCTCGACGTCGTCTTCGACCCCAAGGATCGATTCGTGGCGAGCCGTGATCTGTCGGTGAGTCAATCCGTCCTGTACCAGTCGAAGATCCAGGTCGGTTCGCAGTTTCCTCGATTGAGCGAGCGCCTGACTATCACCGACAACCTTCTCCTCGATACCGAGCTTTCCACCTACGCCGTGGCCGGCATCGAACTGAGTGGCAATGTCATCGAGACGAACACGACATACTTCATGTATCGGCCGGTGGATGGGTCGCTGCCGGACCTCGGGGGAATCGACGAGCTGACGGCAAGATCCAATACCTATGTGGGCAACCGCGAGATGCGTATCTGCGTTCTCGAGTCGCTCATGCCCACGGTGTGGGACCACTACGACTCGATGGATCAGCGTGGCGAGACCGGGTCCTCGGTGGTTCCTTCGCTCGATCAGCCGGAGCTGCGAACGTTCCGAGTGCCCGACGCTTCTGGCTACGGTTGGATCGTCGCGAGCACGGCTCGAACCGAGCCCTTGAGTGCTGACCTATCGTTTCTCGGGCTCCAGTCCGGAGAGGCGTACCAGATCGTTCACGGCCTCTGGCCGCTCACGGCGGCGAACGGGTGGAGAGAGCACGCCCGTGGGGTCTTCGATGGATCTCCCGTCACGATCGACGTTGCGGATCTGCAGCAGGTGAACGCGCTCCGGTCCGGTGGTGGGACGAGAAACTGGACGGAAGATGTCGTCGTCTTCTTCGTTCGGCCGCTCCCGCCTTGCTGACGGCGTCTTCGCGGTCACTCGTAAACAAAGAACACGAAGAAGTCATCGCGAAAGGCGGTGCGAACAACCCCGGGACTGTCGTATCCATTCTTTCCTGCGATCGAGAGCCCGTCGAGGGCGAGGCGCACCAGTTCCCCGTCGAACGTCCCTTCCTTGTGGATTCGAAGCCCCAATCCCTCGTCGCCCTGAAGGACCGGATCGAACGCAAAGACGATCCGATAACGGTCACCGGAACGGAAACCTAGCTCCGACAGATCGATAGGCACGACAGCCTCCCGATTGGAGCGGATCAGCGCGATCGATCCTCGGCGATCGACGTAGGGATTCGAGCGGTACACCAGCATTGGTTCGGTGGAGAGTGGCGCCCTCGATGAGGCCTGATCGTTGTGGCGGATCCACTCGTCCCAGGCGATGGCGGACGTCCCACTGTTGGTGAAGAAATCGTTGGTCCCTCTCCCGTGAAACGGATCGACCCCGTAGTAGCGATTGCGGTCGATCCTCACCTCGGGGTCGAAGAGCGTCGGCACGTCGTCCCGCGTTCGGTACTGAACGATGGAGTGCGCAGCGCCAGATGGACGGTAGAAGCGGTTGTCGACGATCTCGAAGTCCGTCACGTTGAGCACCTCCAGGGTGCTCGACCACCAGTGGTTCCCGCGGGCGAAGTTCTGCTCGTGCAGTCCAGCCTGACCGAATCGAAACGTCGACTCGAACAAAACGTTCTCGTCGAACACGTGCTCGGTCGGCAGGTTGCTCCGGTCCGAACCCCCCCCCTCGAACATCCCGATACTCCGATAGATCATGTTGCCGATGAGATGAAATCGATCGACCTTCGCCGCTCCGCTACTGCTGCGGCACTGAATCGCGAGGTTGAAGTTTTCAAAGAATGTCGCGCCGCGCGCGACGATCGGCTCGTTCTGGTGGACGTTCTGAAGGTAGCCTCCGTGTCCGTGGTCGCGGCTCGAGCCGTACTGTCGCCAGCCATTTGCGAACCACGCGCCGCCATAGAACTCTGCTCCCGTCGCGAGGCCGCCGTCGGCCGACACCGATGAGGACATCCCCATCGAAGTGTTGTGAACGATGAAGTCGATGACCTTGGCGTGAGGCGCTCGAATCTTGACGCTCCCAGTGGTTGGGGGCGGACGACCTTCTTCTCCGCCCCGGTACTCCGTCCCGTCGGTCCCAGTGATTTCAAGATCATAGAACCACGAGTAGGCGCCCGAGATGACGAGCGCATCCTGCCGATCGCTCGCGAGCTTCTCACCGTCGATGCGAACGTGTTCCCGAGGAAACGGCCGGATGTGCACGGGATCGTCCTCCGTGCCGGAGAGGAAGCTTTCAAACTCGCCCCGATAGGTTCCCCCTCGGATCCAGAGGGTATCGCCCGGCCCGAAGCCTGAAGGGTTCTCGCGGATCGACTCTCCGAGCGCCGTCGCCAAGTTCCACGGCTCATCGAACGTGCCGGGGGCTTCGGGAGACCCGTCAACCGAGGCAAAAAACCCCTCCGGAACAAGCACGGGTAGCGGTTCAGAAGCATCCGGCCGCGCGGCGTCGGGTCGCTGGGAGTCCGGCCTTTCGAGGTCCGTTCTGCGGTCCAGTCGCGCATCGACGGACGAATCAAGAAGGCGAGCCGGATCTTCGGCGCCGTCGGCGCAGCCGAGACCGCAGATCGCCAACCCCACGGGCAGTAGAAACACGCATTTGGGCATATCATCAGCCTGGCCCATCGACCGGCGGTGCACTGTCACGGCGTTGGCGTGGCGGCGGGAAAGAGCGTACGGGTTGGCGCGCTGAACGTCGTGTCTTCGACGGTGTATACCGTTTTTCGCCCATCCCGTTCTTGAGAGCAAAGTTCCGACTCGAGGAGTTCGCGCAGCACGCGCTGAACGGTTCGCAGCGGTCGGCCAAGTCCCGCAGAGATCTCTTTCGCATTCGGGTTAGGGTGAGACGCTACGTAGCGGAGCACCTCGTCGCCCACATCGATCTCGTTTCTGGGGTCGCGGAGAAGGATGGGCCGATGCACCGCGAGGCGGAGTCCTTCCCGGTCTCGCTCGAGCACCGCCCTATCACCGAGGCCTCGCCGCATCCGATACATCAACGTCCGAAGGAGCCCGTAGTGGCGGTCTTTTCGGTACCCCACTCCGTAGACTCGCTCGAACAAGTCCTCCGGCGAAATCGGATGATTGAGAAAGGCCAGCGTCGCTACCGCGATCGCAGCACGAGGCTCCTGACGCGCGGCCTCAACTCGAGGTACCTCGAGTGCATTGGCGCCTGGCCAGAGCAGCCGCCTCGCGGGGTGGCCCGGTTGAACGAGAATCCACGCGCCCTCCCGCTCCAGCCACCCGTCGAGGCCGTACGGTCGGAGCTGACGGCCGGCGGCCCACGGCTCTTGTGGGTGCACCTCGACGTTCGTGTCGACTGCGGCGATCCAACGGTCCGCGTCGGCGCAGAGAGGGTGAAGCCTGAAATCGCGGCGGAGTGTGCGCAGTGACTCCGCGGTCACCCGAGCGAGCTCGGGACGAGCGTTCTGATCGCCCGCGAAAAACGCCTCGAGGCCCAAGATGTTTCGCCACAAACCCGACCGGTGCCACTGCAGCGCCTGGAGGATTCCTCTCGTGAGGAAGGGCCGGCCATCGAGCCGACGCTGCCGCGCAAGGCACCAGTGCGCAAGCACTTCCACCGACGGAATCGACTCTGTTCGTGCCATGCGAGAGGCGCTCCGGGCGCGCCGCCGCGCACCATCGCTATCGTCGAGCTGAGACGCGATGAGGGCGCCGAGAACCGTGTACTCGACCGTCAAGGACGCGCGCCGCTGGCTGCGGGCCAACGCCGCATGATCGTCGACGGTCGTAAGTGAGCTGCCCTCGCCGACGCAGGCCGTTGTCCAGAAGAGCCGAGCGGTGGCCCACCTTGACAGCTCTCGATCGTCAGACTGGGATGCACCCCGAAGATGGTGCCTAGCTTCTTCGAGCGCGTGGGGCGCTTGCTGCAGAAAGGCGATGTGGGCCCAGGCGACCGAAGCCCATGCCTGAGCGGGGCCATGACCAAAGTCCTGCAGCTTGGGGACCGGACCCGCACGCCCGGCACCCGCCGCGAGAAGATGAAGATGGGCGACCGCACCCCATGTGCTGCGCTCCTTCGAGAGCGCGAGCGCCGGCAGGCAGTTGCCCGCGCGCAGCGCAGCGAGCGCTCCGAGCGCGGACTCAGCCTCGGGATCGTGCGGGTGGCTCACGGCTCCTCCATTGTGCCGTGGCCTTTACTGTGCGAAGCGAAGAGCCTCGACCACGCCGAAGACATCATCTTCGACGGGCTCCGGTGAAAGTGCGATCACGAGCGCGACCGTCACTGCTGCAGCGACCAGCGCAGTTCCGCCGATCGCCGCCGCCCATATCCAGCCCGAGCCGCCGTCCTCCGCGGGGGCCGTTGCATCGACCGGATGCATGGATACCACCACCGTTCGTTTCGTCTCCCGCTCGAGTGACAGCTCCAATGCCACGGGTCGAAAACCGGAAGCGCGAACTTCGAGCTGACGGAAGCCCGGGTCGACGCAGAGCGTATGGTTCTCGCGGGGCCTTCGCCGCTCCCCATCGACGAAAAACGTCGCTCGGCGAGGTCCCCGGAGATCGATCTCGACGCACGGGATCAGCGAGTCGAGCTCTTCCAGTTGGAGCTCTGCGGCTTGCTGGACTCGCTGCGCCAGTCGGTCCTCGGCCAAGAGCGCCCGCAGATGCTCGCCGGCCGCCACCAAAGCACCGGTGCGCTGCAGGGCTATGGCGTAGTTGAACCTCGTGGTGGCTCGGGAATCAAGTTCAAGCGATCGACGTAGGAGGTCGCGCCCTCGAGCCGCATCCCCCGCTTCGAGCGCCGCGACGCCCTCCTCGAACAGCGTGCGGGCGTCCTGCGCCTGCATGGCCGATGGTGTGAGACCCAGCGCGAGAACTGCTAGAAGGCATGCTGCCGTCTGGTGTCCTCTCCGCATGCCGGGGGCGGCCCGCGACATCGCCTTGTCGACCTGGCTATTCGTCATCGGTCACGACGAATGGTAGTAGCCGGCTGGTCATCTTGGCCGGGGATTGCGACGGGTTTGCCCGTCGGCCGACCAT
>JBCCZL010000398.1:0-9423 GCA_039187775.1 Myxococcota bacterium | reverse complement strand
TCAGAACCCGCCGACCCCGCACGACAAAGTCACCCCGCCGCCAAATCGCCCACCGACGAGTCATTCGAAGACCCGGCGTTGGCGACCCACGAGTCGCACGCCGATCGGTCATCCGAACACCGATCGGCGGCTAGCGGGTCGCGCACCGGCGCCGGGTCCGAAGCGGGCCCGATCAAGCCACGCCTCGAGCGGTCCGAGTGGCTCTGGCTCGGGGCGGTCCTCGTCGCGGTATTCGCCGCAACGATTCACAAGGTCGAAAACCAGTTCGTCTGGGACGACATCTACGTGATCGAAAAGGGCGACGTGATTCACGACCCCTCACAGATCGGCGAAGTCTTTTTTCACCATACGGTGTACGTGTCATCGCCCGACAAAGAAGCGCTCGCTCCGGGCGTCGACACTTATCGGCCGATCACGCTCCTCACATTCTTTTGGGACGCGGCGATCTCCGGACGCTCGCCGCTCTCCTACCACCTCACGAACGCGTTCACTCATCTCGCAGTGGTGGCGCTCGTCTTCTTCCTCACGCGACGGATCCTGCCCGCCGCGCGGAAACGCTACGCCGTCCTTGGCGCCGCGTTCTTTGGGCTGACGCCCCTGCTTGGCGAAGCCCACGTATGGATCAACGGGCGCTCGGATCTGTTCTGCGCTCTCTTCGGTCTTTCTGCGATCCTCCTCTGGCGTCGAGCCATCGACTACGCGCACAAATCGAAACGCCGGCGGAGCCTTCTCCTTCACGGCGTCGCGGCCGCTCTGTTCTTCCTTGGCCTCCTGTCGAAGGAAGTCCTGATCATGGGCCTCGTGCCGCTGCTCTGGTTTCCCGAATCCTCACCGGTACCGTTCCGAACCCGCCTTGCTCGCCTCGGCGGCTTCTTTTTCGCCGCGACCGGCTACCTTGGGATCCGAGGCGCGGTGCTCTCGGGGCTTCGCACCCACGGCGACCCGTTTCAGCTCCTTCACGCCGCCTCGCGCTTTCCCGCGCTCACCGTCGACGGCCTCTTCGAGTTGTTTGTTCCGACCCGCGTGTACGTGCGTTCGATGGTGGACGACTTTTCCGCCCTCGGCCCGGGCGGGCTTATCGGTCTTGGGCTCGTGTTCCTCGCGATCACGATCGCGGTGGTCCGGCATCGACGGGATCGGCCCGCTCTTTTCTTTTCGCTCGCCTGGTTCGCCGCCACGCTTGCGCCCGCGGCGGTGATCGCGACGATGCTCTGGCCAGGGTACGGCCGCTATCTCTACCTTCCGGCCGCCGGTGCCGTCCCCGGCGTAGTGAGCGTCGTCGCGGAGGGTCTCGGAAGAGCGAGCCCCGAACGGCGCCGACTATGGCTCGGGATCGCTGCGCTCTATCTGGCGGTGCTCGGCGGGCGCCTCCATCTCTTTACGTACGACTTCCACGACGAGATCACGCTCTACGAACGCATGATCGAAGCCGCACCGGACCGCGCCCACGGCTACGGGTGGCTGGGGATCACCTACCTCGAACGCGAACAGCCGGCCCGGGCGGTACCCCTTCTGCTGCAGGCGGATCGAAAGAGCCCGGAGTGGCCCCGTTACCTTTACAACCTCGGGCTCGCCTTTCAGGCACTCGGTCAGCAGCAGGACGCCCTCAACGTGGCCGCGACGGGCATCGGCCGCTATTCGCCAGCGGCGGGAAACTTTCATCGCCTCGCCGTCGACAGTCTCCATCCCCGAGCCCCGGAGCTCGTGGTGGGACACCTCGGCCAATGTCTGATCGACCAGCCTGGCTACCCCCTGTGCGTCGAGGCCGCGGAGCGAGTGCTCCAGGAGAACCCCGGGATCTATGGTCCGATCGTAGCGTCCGCTCCCCTGGGCGCGCCCCTTCGGTCCCTTGCCGGCCAGTGATTTCAGCAAATTGAGCGCGCGGTGGACCTTTTTCATTGGAGGGCCGTCGGATCCTACGTGACCATGGATCGTGACTGCGGAGGACCCCGATGCGAAGCCTGAAGCTCCTGTGCCTACTCGTTCTTTTGGGTTGTGGTGCTGCGACCGGCACGGCAACGCCGGCGCCTGTGAACGAAGTCCCTCCCCCGTCTGACAACTCCGAGATTCATGCGGCGATCACCGGAGTCAACCTCTCTGACTACTGCCCTTCCCTCGAGCCCGCACCCGCCGAGGCGATGGCGGACATGGGGACGACGGGGGATATGGGGCGCTTCTCCGTTCCCTCCGGGACTCGCGACATGAACGACTGTTATCTTACGATCACCGTGACCGGCAGCGCGGGCGACCGCGTCAATCTTCGCCGCGTCAAGCTCTTCGACCTGAACGGTCAGCCGCTCGGCGCCCTCGACGTATCCGACGCCCGCTATTGGAACGGCGAACAGTTCGTCGCATGGGACGGCACTCTCACGAGCGGCGAACCCCTCGAACTCAACTACCGGCTCCACGGCATCGACTGGAACAGCATCCCCAACTCGTACTCGCGCACGTACAAAGTGGGCCTGACGGTCGAAGTCGGCGACGCGGAACGCGCCTTGCTCTCCGGCGAGAGCACCCGCCAAGCGATGGTGGTCACCTGAGCCGTCGACGAAGCGCTCGGACGACCCGACTCACGCTGCTCGTCGAGGCTGAGCTCCTCGGCTCTCCTGTTTGAGGTCAAGCCCTTCGGGCTCGACGGCTGAGGGCTCCTGTTTGAGGTCAAGCCCTTCGGGCTCGACGGCTGAGGGCTCCTGTTTGAGGTCAAGCCCTTCGGGCTCGACGGCTGAGGGCTCCTATTTGAGGTCGAGCCCGTTCGGACCGGACGGCTCCCGGCTCCTATCCTCGCTTGAGTCGTTTCGGTTCGATGTCGAAAGGGGACTCTCGCCGGGTTTGCCGTAGTGTTGCTCGAGGATCTCGCGGGTCCATTCGACACGCTTCCGGATCCACGCCTCCTGCGGATTCTCACGGGCGGTCTCGGCGGCGCGGCGCGCAAGTTCGCGAACCCGGTTCCGGTCGTTCACTAGCGACTGCATCTTTTTGCCGAGCGCCTGCGCATCGGCCCACGGCGCAAGTTCGATCGCCCCGGTGTCGTTGGCGAGACCGCTGTAGAACTCGGTGTCGTAGGCGAGGAGCCCCGCTCCGCAAGCGAAGGCATCCCAGGTGCTCCGGGGCGTGTCCACGCCGAGCGGAGCCGCCACCAGCAAATGATAGCTGCGAAGCACCTCGAAGAACTTCGGGCCGTAGAGCACCGGCTGGTGAAAGGTGACTCGCCCCTCGAGCCGATGCTCTCGCACGAGGTCGCGCAGCCGCTCCTCCTCTGGGCCCGCACCCATCAAGTGGAGTTCACCCTCTCCCTTCACCTGCGCAAACGCCTCGATCATATGGTGGACGCCTTTGTACGGTACGTAGCGTCCGAAATAGACGAAACGAACCGGGTCTCGATCGAGCGCCGCGAGCTTCTCTTCCAGCGTCGCTTCGTCGATCACGAACTGCGCGGAAAACCCCGGATCCCGATAGACCCGCACGTTCGGCTTCTCCCGGCCGTAGTCGGCCTTGAGCTTGTCGCCCTTAAACAGCACGAGGTCACAAGCCCGCGCGATCGCCCGATGCTGGAGATCCCGCACGGGGTCGTAGAGGTAGCGCGCGACCAGATAGTCGCGCCGGCTCCAGCGCCCAGTGGTGTACATCATCCGTGGGCTCTCCCGGTTATCGATATCGGTCACCGAGATCGTGGTCCGGCCAAGCGCCGCACCGAACATCAGCGCGGGAAACTCGATCGGGCGGTAGAGGTCGTGGCTCGGTCCGGCGTGCACCACCTTCGCGTTGTCTACCTCCTTCGCAATGCGTTGAAGAATCCTTGGAAGCTGAAGAAGGAGAGCCGGCCGCGAAGTGTCAGCTCGATAGAGCGGGGTAAACGATACTCGGTCGCGTTCCGCGGAAAGCTCACCGAGATACCGCCGGGACCGCTCGTATTCGTCGTGAGGCATCTCCACCCCGGCGACTCGGATCATGTCGACTTCGGCCTGAAGCTCCTTGGCCAGCTCGCGGAGGTGATCGGCAAACGGGCCTTCGATCGCAAACCGATCCGAAGAGATCGGATAGGCGTTTACCGGAACGACGATCAGGTAAGTCACGGCGAGAAAAACGCCCGAACCGCTTCGACCACTCGGTCAAGGTCCGACAGCGCGAGGTCAGGGTAAAACGGTAGCCGAAGCAAACACGCACTCACCCGCTCCGCCACGGGAAGGCTTCCGGGAACCCCGCCGAGGCGACGACCCATCGGACTCAGGTGAAGCGCGGGATAATGGAACGCGCTCCCGATCCGCTGCGCTTTGAGCGCTCGTCCGAGCCGCTCCCGCGTTGCGACATCTTCAAGGCGGACATAAAACAGGTGGTGGGCGGACGTCACGTGCTCGGGAATCGCTGGCAGTCGCAAGACGCCCCGCTCTTCTAGCTCGCGTAGACCCGCCATGTAGCGACGATGGCGCTCGGCCCGCGAAGCTTGAATCGTCTCGATCTCCTCGAGCTGCGCCAGCAGCACGGCCGCAAGCAGATCTGCGGGCAGGTAAGAGCCGCCAAGATCGACCCAGTTGTATTTGTCGACGCGGCCTTCGATGAACTGGCGCCGATTGGTTCCTTTCTCGCGCACGATCTCGGCGCGCTTGGCGCGTTCGGGATCGGCTACGGTGAGGCACCCTCCTTCGCCACAGGTGATGTTCTTTGTGCCGTGAAAGCTAAACGTGCCGAGATCGGCAAGGCTCCCCACGGGACGCCCTCGGTACCGCGCACCAAGCGCGTGGGCCGCATCCTCCACTAACGCAAGGTCGTGTTGGTCGGCGACCGCGCGAAGGCGGTCCATCTCGGCGGGAACCCCCGCATAGTGGACCGCGACAATCGCCCGTGTTTCGGAAGTGATGAACTCTTCGACGCGCCCCTCGTCAAGATTGCCGGTGTCCTCCCGGACTTCGGCGAACACTGGGCGGTAGCCCTGACCCACAAACGCATTCGCTGAGGTGACGAAGGTGAAGGATGGAACGACTACCTCGCCGGCAAACTGTCCCGGCTCGACGCGACGCGCGAGGATCGCGGCCATCTCGAGCGCGGAGCTACAGCTCGTCGTCAAGAGTGCGTGCTCCACGCCGGTGAGTCCCCGGAGTCGCTCATGACAGCGCTCGGTAAACGGACCATCGCCATGGTGATGGCGCGCCTCGAGCGCCTCGCTCACATATTTCCCCTCCTGCCCCGTGAGGTACGGACGGTGAAGGGGCACCGGTTCCGCTTCCTCCATCGCCTGACCTTACTCGAAGGCGCCGGTCAGAATCCACTTCGCGCCGCAGCGGAAGAGGATGCCACCCCCGTTGGATTTGAGCTTCGTGCAAAGCGGTGCTAGTCGGTGGGCTCGATGCGAACACCCCCCGTGACGCAAACGCCCCGCACTCTCTCGGCTGCTCTCCGGAGGGATAGCGGCGGGCCGGCCCGAGGCGCGCGCTGGACGCTACTCGTCCTCGCGACAGCGACGACCCTCGCCTGCGCCGGCGACGATCCCGCGGATGAGTCCGCAAACGGCGAAGGCCCGACGGCGTTGGGAGACGGGCCGGCCGCAGAGGAGCTCAGTGACGAAGAACGAGCGCGCCGAGCCCTCGACCGGGCCTATCCGATGCACGGCGCGATCACCGGAGTCCAGCTCAAGGTCTACCTCAGTCCCGATCCGGAAGGGACGGTCGCGGGCTGGCTTCGGGTGGGCGCTCGGATCCGGCTCAAGGCCGAGGTCGTGCGTCGTCGGGGCTGCAGCGGCGGGTTCCAAGAGATCCACCCCAAGGGGTTCGTCTGCGTCGGCGACGGAGTCGAGGTTCGCGAGGCTCCGATCGAGATCGACGAACCCACCCTCGAGGGATGGAAAGAGGATCAGGTCGAGCTCGCGGCGGCGGACCGGCGACTGGTCCTTCCCCCGATCGCGAGCGACGAACCGCTTCCCTACGACTACTACTACGTGAAAGAGCTCGCGGTGCCGGAGTATCACCGGCTTCCGTCGCGAAACGAGCAGCGCGCCGCGGTGGAATATTCCGAGCACTACCAGGAACTCCTCGCCGACAACGAAAGCCGTGCGCGGCGATTCATGGCAGGAGAGCTTCCGGGACCGCGCGGCACCGCCGTCGCGGCGCGCTATCTCGATCGGGGTTTCTTTGTTGCCTCGACAGGCATCGAGCTTCGTGCGTCCCGACGCTTCGTTCGCACCACCGGGGGCCGGTTCATCAAGCAAGCTCAGCTCGAAACGCGCGCGGGCAGCGACTTTCGGGGGGTGGAGATCACCGAGGAGCGTCCTCTTCCCGTGGCCTGGGCCGCACGAACCGCCCGACCGATGATCAAGATCGAGGACGACGAGGGCATTCGCTTCGAAACCGATGACGACGCCGAACCGATCGAGCGACAGACCCTCCTCGATTGGCAGGATCGGCGGAACCTCGGCGGCCGGGTGATGCACATACTCGAGGGCGACCGTTATCTTCGCGCCTGGTTTGCTTCGGTCGCCGCGCCGATCGAGCGACCGGAGGAGATCGGGGAAGAGGAACCCTGGGTCCATATCGACCTAAGCGAGCAGACCCTCGTCCTCTATCGCGGGGATGAGGCCAAGTTCGCCACCCTGGTGTCCACCGGAGTTGATGAGCACGCAACCCCCACCGGTATCTTTCGAATCCAGCGCAAACACATCACCGACACCATGAGCAACATCGGTCCCGACGCGGACAGCGACCGCTACCGGATCGAAGATGTGCCGTGGACCCAATACTTCGAGGGCTCGTTCGCGCTCCACACCGCGTTTTGGCACAGCCGCTATGGCCTTCCGCGGTCCCATGGGTGCGTCAACATGGCGCCGGCGGACGCCCATCGCGTCTTCCAAGCGACCTGGCCAGTACTCCCCGAGCATTGGCACGGCGTCGCGGTTCGCGGCACCGATCTCCCCGCGAGCCACGTCGTGATCACGGATTGAGCACTTCCTTCATGACAGACGCCTACCTTTCAGCACAAGGCCCCTTGAACTCCGCCCCAATTGCGCCCAGCCTGGGGTGCTGGAGGTGACCATGGGTCGGGCCGCGCTAGTTCTCGTTTTGGGAGGGTCAGTCGTCGCATGCACGGGCACTGCGGACCGCCGAGGGTCGAGGGATCCGGGGACGAGCGACGCGCAGGTGACTCCGGCGCCCGACGGGGGAACCGACGCGGACACGCCGTCGGATCCACCGGACGGCTCGACACCGGTGGTGCCTCCCCAAATGATGCCGCCGGTCGCCAACCCGGGCGTCCCAGACTCGTCCCACTGCGCCCCCGTCGCCGACTTCCCCGACGACGTGACACAGGCCGAAGATGAAGTGCTCCAGCTGGTGAACATGCACCGAGCACGCGGCGCAGATTGCGGCAGCGAAGGCAGTTTCGGTCCCGCGGATCCTCTGACCATGGACCCCGCGCTCCGCTGTTCGTCACGACTTCACTCGCTCGACATGGCTCAGCGCAGTTATTTCAGCCACAACAATCCGGACGGCGAAAGCGCCGGTGACCGGATGAGTCAGGCGAGCTACCGATGGCGCGGCTGGGGCGAAAATATCGCCCGCGGCCAACGGTCTCCCGAGTCGGTGATCGACTCATGGATGAACAGCGACGGGCACTGCTCGAACATCATGAATCCGAGCTGGGTGCACATCGGCGTCGGCCTTTACGACTTCCGCTGGACGCAAAACTTCGCCCGGCCTCGCTAGAGCGGCGATCGGTTTGAATCCTACGGAAACACGGCGCCTTTCACCGTTTGCGCGGCTTACCTCCTCACTTCTCGCTCGAAGTGCCTCAAGCACTCCTCGCTCCGAGGCTGTGGGGGCACTCGCGAATACGGCGAAATGCTTGGTTTCCCCTACGGATTCAAACCGATCGCCGCTCTAGCCGGTCCCTTGTGACCTCCGAGGCGAAGCCGCCGCATAGGTTCATCATGCGGTTGTCCGCTTGGGTCTTCGCCCTCAGTGGAGGGCTCGTGCTTACCTTGGTCGCAAGTCCCGCCGCGGCGGACCTCGAAAGGGTGCAGGAGCGGCTTCACGCCGAGCTCGCCGCGTTCGACGGAGGCCCGCCGGTGGGCTTCTCCCTGGCGGTGGCATATCGGGGCGACCGTTACGCGGAGGGATTCGGCGCGGCCGGTCTCGCGCCCCGGGCACCGGTCGGAGCCGACACCCGCTTCTATCTCGGTTCGATCAGCAAGCCGCTGACGGCGATCGCAGTGCTGAAGCTCCGAGATCGGGGGCGGCTCGACCTTGAAGCGCCGGTCGACCGCTACCTCCGAAACCTTCGCCTCGGGCCCCGACGCGCCCGGGTCACCCTGCGTCAGCTCCTCACGCACACCGCCGGCGTCTCTCGCGAAGGAGACTTCGGCTACTGGTGGAACGGCGAGTTTCCCGATCGACGACGCCTTCGACGCGCCCTCCGTCGTCTTCCGCTGCGTCATCCGCCCGGCGAACGGTATGGCTACAGCAACCTCGGCTATGCCCTCCTCGGTCAAGTGATCGCGGAAGCGAGCGGCCAGAGCTATCCCACGTTCCTCGAGCGGGAGCTTTTTCGCCCGCTCGCCATGAACCACAGCGGCGTCACTCCCGACGGCGCACCGGAAGGAATCGCCCGAGGCTTTGCCCCGGTCGGACGCGTCCTCCCGAACGCCGAACGCCCGTTCTACGGCGTTGGAGAACCGGTGGGCGACCGCCGACGGCGCGAATATCACCAGCCGCGTGCGATGGCGCCGGCATTCGGCGTCTACACCACCGCCGAAGACCTCAGTCGCCTCCTGCAGTTTCTCGCAGGGCCGCGGCCCGACGGCACGGAGGCCCTTCTCGCCGAACGATCTCGCCGAGATCTCATGACGGTCCAACACCGACTTCCCAACGGCGGGGGCTTCAGCTTTGGTCTGCGGGTCGCGGATTTCGAGGGCCAACGCATCCTTTCCCACGTCGGCTGGTTCGCGGCGCACCGAAGCTATATTGCGATCGCGCCCGATGCGTCGGTGGCGGTGGGGGTGCTCACCAACAGCGACGACGGTGACCCGCAGGCCCGGGCGGAGGTCGCCCTCCGCATTCTTCTCGCCGACGCCGGACGGTAAGCAGCCCCCCCGCTGCCGAACCGGGGTACGATGGCGGAGGAGGTTTCCGTGATTCGTGCCCTCGCCACCTGCTCCCTGCTCCTGATCTCGACCGTGGCGAACGCCCAAACCCGAGTGGGCCCCGCCGACGACGTCGAAGCCGCGATCAACTCGCTCGGCCCCGGTGATGAACTGATCCTCGAAGACGGGATGTACGAGCTCTCGAGTCGCTTCGCGATCGACATCGCCGGTACCGCCGATAACCCCATCGTCATCCGAGCCGCCGACGGGGCAAACCCTCACCTCGATCGACCGGGCCAGGGACAGAACATCATCGACATCGAAAACGCCGAGCACGTGATCCTTCGGGGCCTCGAGTT
>JBCCZL010000397.1:0-9426 GCA_039187775.1 Myxococcota bacterium | reverse complement strand
TTCGTCGATCGCGGCGTATTGGATCGCGGTGGCGGCGCCGTACGATGTGCCCTGAACGCCGAGGGGCAAGACGAGGAGGTCACGTCGATCGAGCTCGTCGACGAGCGCTCGGAGGTCGCGAGCTTCCTCGACGCCGTAGGTGAGAAACTGGCCGGACGACTCGCCGTGCCCCCGGGAATCTACGACGACCGTGCGAAGGCCGTCTCGAGCTCGTGCCCTCGCGGTGTCGAGCAGGCTGGTTTTCGAATCTCGGATCCCGTGAAGCAAGAGCAGCGTCCCTCGGGCCTCTCCCTCCGGATCGAGCACCCAGGCGCGCACTCGCGCGCCGGCTCGTTCCACTTCGACGGCATCATCCACGTCCGCGGGCGAGTCCATGGGAGTGTAGGCCGGGCTAGGCGCCTGAATGATCATGTCGACGGCGACACGGCTCCGCTGGGAGAAGCCCACGACAGCGGCAACCACGCCGACCACGAGCCCTGCCAGGCCACCTCGCTTCACCCACCAACGCATGTCTATGCAACGGGTCAGCCCCACCGAATATGTCGAAAAAGTATCGGTGTGGGCTCGGAACGGAGCGGGGACAAGCTTCCAGCTAGGCGCCCGCTCCGCCGATCACTCGGGGCATTCCGATCAGAGTTAGCAGCTCCATTCTCGCGGCGGAATCTTGGAGGAACACGCCGAGGAGGCGGCTGGTCGTGGTCCACGAACCAGGCTTTCGAACGCCGCGGTAGCACATGCAGAAGTGCTGGCACTGGAGGATCACCGCCACGCCCTGCGGTGAGAGCGCGGTGTCGATCGACTGGGCAATCTGGGCCGTGAGCTTCTCTTGGACCTGGAGTCGTTTCGCAAACACGTCGACGACGCGAGCGATTTTTGACAGTCCCACCACTCGACCGTCGGGGATGTAGGCGACGTGGGCTTTGCCGACGAACGGCACCATGTGATGCTCGCAGTGGCTATATACCTCGATGTCGCTGACCAGCACCAGCTCGTCGTACCCTTCGACCTCGCTGAACGTCCGCTCGAGGTAGGTTTTGGGGTCTTGCTTGTAGCCGGCAAAATGCTCGGCCCACGAACGGACTACTCGTGCCGGAGTCTCTTGGAGGCCTTCTCGATCGGGGTCTTCACCCAGGTAGCGGAGAATCCCGCGGATATGCTCCTCGGCAGCGACGGTGTCTTCCTCGGTGGCCATCGCCGGTGTGTAGAGTCATCTTGCCGGACGCGGCAACGGGATGGCCCCGGCTTTTGCTGACAGCAAGGTCGTGCGCGAAGATGCGCTTCGTGGTGGTTGGACTCCGCGGACCGCGTCTTCGTCGATTTGAACGGCGGCAAAAGGAGGGTACTGTCTACAGGATGGTAGATGGACGACTCGCGCGTGTGCTCGCTCTCATCGACGCGGAGAACTCCAAAGACCCCAATCAAGAAGACGGGCGACCGGCGGCGCTCCGCTATTCCGAACGCATGACCGAGTGGCTCGGGCGCATCGCGCCGGATGCGGGCGAAGAACTGCAGATCGCGGTCCGAGCGCAACACCTCCGCCGCTGGGAGATCCCTCGCGATACCTATCGTATGGACCGCCCGGGCTATCACGCGTGGCGGAACAAGCTGAAGGTGTTTCACGCCGAATGCGTCGCGGAGCTGATGCGAACCGCCGCCTACGAGGACGAGGCGATCGCGGCGGTGCAGTCGATGGTGCAAAAGAAGCGTCTTCGTCGCGACCCCAACGCGCAGACCCTCGAGGATGTGGCGTGCCTCGTGTTTCTCACCCACTACTTCACCGACTTTCGCAGAAAGCACTCCGAGGAGAAGCTCCTCACGATTCTTCAGCGCACCTGGGGGAAGATGTCTGCGGAAGCCCAGGCGACGGCCCTCGGGTTGCCGTTGCCTCCGGCCGAACGACGGCTTCTCGAAAAGGCGCTGGGTGAGGCGCCCCCGCTCGATCCAAAGACCTCTTCCGCATCGGGGTCCTAACCGTGCGGAGGCGGAGGCTTCGATGAATTCATTGGGACTTCGATGGTTCTTTTTGGTGCTGTTGGCATCCATATGTTCGATGAGCGGGCCGGAGGGGCCGGCGGGCGAAGAGACAAGCCCCAAGGACGGCCTCATTGGCGATGCGCCGCCCCGCTATGTTGCGCCTTCGCTGACCGCGCACATTCGCTATGACCACCCCCCGTCTCCCGTGGGGTGGGGAAGCTTCGACCTCTCCGCGCATCCCGCGTCGCACGAGTTTCGAGTGGATCTGGTGTTCGGCGCTGCGGCCCGGCAGAAGCAGTGGAATCGGTGTCGAGCCGTGGCCCTCGACGTCGACGGAGAATCCTTCAAGGTCGCGACGCACTATTCGGGGATCGGGATGTCCCGAGGGATCTACGATGCGGTTCGGGCCGAGCTTACGATCGTTCACGTGCGCGCCCTCGCGGCGGCCGACCGGGTGACCGCGCGCATCTGCAACGAAGAAGTCATCCTTCCCGTGGCCGAGCTGTCCAAGCTCGATGAGTTCATCCGAGAGTTTGAGGAGGAGGCGAGCTACGATGGTCCTCCGCCGCCCAAACCCCCACCCCTGCTCGATGCGATGAGCCACCCGATGTTCGATGAAGAGCTCGATACGAGGCCCATCCCCTCTTAGTTCAATCGCCTCCTAGGCTCCATCGCCTCCTCGCCCGCCTCGGTCACCAGAGGGGATGGATCGCGTTCGAAAGTGCTGCCTTCCCCTGGCCTGCTCCGCGGACCTCGGACTGGAAGACGCCGCAGCGTTACTCGACGTACCGCGAGGACGGCTGGAGGAGAAGGCCGGGGAGAAGGCCGGGGGAATGCAGTGCTTTCGGGCGCGAGACACGCCGACTGGTGACCGATGCGGGCTAGCAGCAGGTAGCAGCAGGTTGCTGCAAAACTCCACCGCGGGCACCGCTCGCACTCGCGACCGGCCTTCGGCCTTCCTCCTCGAAGTAACTTGACTATTCCTCCTCGGCTCCGGGGGTGCGATCGGCACCGTCGCAAAGCTGGATCGACGCACGGGCCTTTTGCAGCAACCTGCGAGCGATGTGCGTCCGCCCCCGGTTCCCGCTCGGCGGCGCATGGGTGCGACGGAACGGTGGGCTTGGCAGACGGCTTCCGTTCGGTCACCGGTTCCGGAGCTGCTCCCGAATGTCGCGTTGATGCTCGAGTTCGGCTTCGAGGTAGCGACCCGGGGTGGCAAAGAAACGGCCTCGAACCACCGTCTCCCGGAGCATGTTTCGACTTCGGACGGTGACATCGAACGTGCCTGCCACCCCATCCTCGCCCACCTGGGTGATGTTCACGGTGCCTTCGTGACTTCGAAGATCCCCTTCACCGCGTTGTCCCACCGTGAGCAGGAATACTTGGCTGTCTTTATTGGCGTGCTCCGCCCGGGTTTCGTCCGTCGCGGGAAGCACTCGATGTTCGCCGCGACGCATCGTCTCGCCGTAGTAGTTCAACACGATACCTTCGCTCGCGGTTTCTCCGAGCAGCACCTGGCCGATCCGGTCGACTTGGGCGAAGCGGGCGTTCATCTCGCGCTCAATGTGCTCGAACTCGCCGGACCATTCCGGAACCAGCACGATCGCGCGACCGCTCGACGGTTCGCCGAGCGACTCCAGGCCTGGTGGGGCTGCAGGTTCGGCGGGTGCCGGCTCGGGCACCGGCGGCGTGGGCTCCTCCGAGCCGCAGCCGACGAGCAAGAGAACGACCGGGAGACACACGCCGGTCCACTCAACGAACGGAGGGCTCTGCCTAGAAGAACGTGGCTTGGAAATCACGGACTCGATCATACGCGTCACACGATGATTGCGCAGACGCCATATTCCCCTTCGGCGAAGCGCTCGATGTTTCCCTGTCCATCGATCACAACGCACGCTTGATCCGGAGAACAGAGCGGAAGGCCTGGGCCGCAGACTGCAAAGCATGACTGGGTGAGGCCCGCGTTGACTTCGCAGCTGAGGTTCGCCTGGCACTCGGCCTCGACCCCACTTGCGGACGAGCTATCCTGACAGGGCTCCGCCACCCCGACCGGACCGGTGAACCGGCAAAACCCGTTCCCGCTGTTGCTACGCAAGCACGCGATGCCGTTGGCGCAGGGATCGAGGGTGGGATGGCAAGGTTCCAGGCAGAGGCCGCTGCCGACGTTGTCGAGGAGTGCGCAGGCTGAGCGCGAACCATGGCCGGCGCAGTCGCTGTCGTCTTGGCAATAGGCCACGCAGATTCCGGCGCTCGGGCCGTTGAACGGAATGCAGAAGTGTTGCGCCGCGCAGTCATTGCCGCTGGGATTGCAGGGCTCTCCAGGGCCGCCGACCCCCGGCGCGCCACAAACCCGAGTGACCACATCCTGCTGAAGCTGGCAGCTGAGGCCCTCCGCGCAGCCGCAGCTCTCGCCGCTTAACCGGCAGGTCGCTCCGTCCGGGGCCGAGGGCTCGAGTGCGCAGTAGCCATCAAAGTCGGTAACCGCGGTGCAGCCCCCGAGGAGAAGCATCGCCGCGAGCGCGCCGATGGGAATCGGGCAGCCGGCGTCACGAACGAGGCGTTCCAGGATGGTTCGACGAGGCCAGCGAGAAGAAGAGAGCGCGAGCATTAGAACGCGAGCATTAGAACGAGGTGAAGACAGAAATGCCCGCGCCGTTGCCGTCAACGGCCGGGGCCACCGTGGTTTCAGAGGAATCGTTGCCTTGAGTGAGCGCCAGAATCAGAAGGATGCCCGCCGTGGTACCGAGCACCGCGCCGATCGCACCGGTCACGTCGGCCGCGAGCGCGAGGTCTTCACCGTCGCTCAGCTGGTCCTGCGAGGACTCGCCATTGCCGAGGCGACCGGGGCACACACGCTCGGGCGTACAGCCATCTTCGAGCGCCGATTGATTGCTGACCGCCTGAAGGCCGCTGACCACTGCGATCCCGGTAGAGATGAGTGCGAGGAGGCCGAGGCTTGCCGAGACCACCCCGAGTACGGGAAACGGGGTGGGCTCTTCGACGGGCTGCTCGATCTCGGGAGGTGGCCCAACCCGCGGACCGGTGATGGCGTTTTGCTGGGGCGACGGGACGGGCGCGGCGTTCGGCTGCACCCAGACCTGGTTGGGGTTCGGCACGGGCGTCTCGACCGGTTCGTTCGGAGGAGGGTCGCTGCTTGCCGCGAGAGCCCGGAGCCTTTCCAATCGCTCCCGGAGCTCGGCTTCGTCATTCGGATTGGAGACCTCGAGATAGTGCTCGAGGACATTGGCGGCGCGGCCTAGGTCGAGCGCCCGCTCGTACGCGGTCGAGAGATTCAAGAGGATCAAAGGACGTTGGGAAAGGTCATAGGCGTCCTGAAACGCAGCCGCGGCTTCGAGATAGCGACCCTGCGCATAGAGTCTTGTCCCGGTGTCGAAGCGCTCGCGGGCGGCCTCGTCGCGGTCGGGAGGCTGAGCGGAGGCGGTAGCGCCCGTCACGATGCTTGCCGTGATGAACACCGCCCACGATGCGGTGCGGATTCGAGACCACCCGGTCATGGTTTCCCCCACGGGTCTTGGATGTCGGGGTGCTGCGGGCGAACCATCATGGGGCTCGACGGAGTCTGAGGCCGCTCGATCCGGCGAGGCTGTTTCACCGGCCGGCGCGGCGTTCTCTCGAGGTCCACGGTCACCGCGTCGGCTCCTTCCTCCACCGTGACCGTTCGCTCGGTGCCACTCCTCGTGCGAAGCACGATCGGGCGGTCGTCGACGACCAGCTCGAGCGGGGTCGAGCCGATCACTTCGCCAGCCACCACGACTTCTGCCCCCGCCGGTTCGGATCGCAAGACCACCGTGCGCGCTTCCGACACTTGGGTGGCGGCTTCGGGACTGAGGCCGGAGGGGAGTTCCGCCGCCGGTGAAGGTTCGGGCGCGGGCGCAGGTTCGGCCTGAGGGCCCGGGGGGGCGTTCCAGCCGATTCCGTAGGCCACGATTCCGAGTACCAGAGCTCCGAGGATCGAACCAAGAAAAAGTGCCGCGACGAGGGGGATCGATCGGTGCGTCGGAAGGGCCGGTGGAGGGGTCGGATCGTCGGACGCTCGGGGATGGGGAGGCCCGGGCCGAACTTGCGAGTCGAGGAGAAGCGTTCCGTGCGCCGGAGGATCCGCCGAGGGCGTTTCTGCGCCATCGATCTGGAGTGGCATCGGGCGCTGCGGCCCGGAGACTTCTGGGTCCGTCGAATCCGCCGGGTCCATGAGCCCTGACGAATCGCTGACCGCGGCGGGGTCCGCGCCGAGCAAGCGAAGGCTCTCCGCAAGTTCGGCCATCGTTTGGAGCCGATCGGATCGGAAGCGGCGCAGACACGAGCCGATCAGCGTGGCGAGGGCGGGGTCGACCGCGGTGAAGGTTCGAAGGTCGGGCGGCTCCTCGGTGCACACCTTGAGGACGAGCTCGGTCACATTGCTGACGATGAACGGCGGGCGACCCGAGATCATCTCGAATAGCATGACGCCGAGTGAGTACACGTCGGCGCGCGCGTCGACATCCGCGCTCTCCCACTGTTCGGGCGCCATGTAGAACGGCGTGCCCATGATCTCGTCGGGACGGGTGAGCATCGCGGTGGCATCGATGAGCTTGGCGATCCCGAAGTCGATGATTCGAACGCGGTCCCCCGGAAGGAGATGCACATTGCCGGGCTTGAGGTCCCGATGAATGATCTTGTGGGCATGCACCGCCGCCATGGCGTCGGCGACCTGATGGCCGATGTGCACCGCCCGGCTCGGGGGAAGTGGCCCCGCCGTCATTGCTTCACCGAGCGTTTCGCCGCCAAGGAGTTCCATGGCGAGATAGGCGCTGCCCCCGGGGCCCACCCCGAAGTCATGAATCTGCACGATTCCTGGATGGCCGATCGCCGATGCGGCGCGCGCTTCAACCTTAAACCGCTCGATTTCGCGCGGGCCCGCCCCTGGTCCGCTGTGGAGCAGTTTGATCGCCACCGGGCGGTCGAGACCGACTTGAACCGCTCGGAACACGGCGCCAAATGCACCCCGGCCGAGCATCGCTTCCAACCGGTAGCGGCCATCAATGGTGGTGCCGACGAGGTCTTCCAGCTCCAAGGTGAAAACATCATAGCCGACGCCCCCGAATCGCGCGGCTCGCATTGAGAGCTGCGCAATTCGCTCGACGATTGTCGGCGTTGCGGATTCTAGAACTCATTCGCGCTATCCTGAGCTCAATGCGGTGTTGGGTGTGGTTGGGCTCTCGTCTTCTTGGCGCTGTCTCGCGCGGCGTTCTTCTGAGCAGCGTTCTTCTGAGCAGCGTTCTTCTGAGCAGCGTTCTTCTGAGCAGTGCCCTCCTGGGTGGCTGCAGTGGACGCGCGGACGATGCGCGCGGGCCGTCTGGCGTGGATTCCAGCAGTGGCGGACGGGACGCGAACACTGCGCAAGATGGCTCGGGTCGCGCAGACGCAGATTCGATCCGCGACGCGGCCGGGGACGCACCCGTTGCCGACAGCGATGCGCCTCCAAGTACGAGCAGCCCGCTCGTCGACGCGATCAATGCGTATCGGGTAAGCCAGGGCCTCGAGCCGGTGCCGTTCTCGCCGTCCCTTCAGACCGTAGCCGAGTTCCACGCCACCGATTTGGCGAACAACTACCGGGGGTTCGGACCCGAATGCAATCTTCACAGCTGGTCGGAAGACGGGAACTGGAGCGGGTGCTGTTACACATCGGATCACGCCCGGGCATCGTGCATGTGGGACAAGCCCCGAGAGTTAACTTCATATCCCGGCAACGGATACGAAATCTCCGCGGGCGGAACGTCCTCCCCCGACCGGGCGCTCTCCGCCTGGATGCGAAGCTCCTCCCACCACGATGTGATTCTTAATCGGGGGACCTGGACGCGTCCGTGGGGTGCGGTGGGCGGAGCCATCGACTCGGGGTATGCCGTGGTGTGGTTTGGTCGGGAAACCGACGCCAGCCGCTGACGTTGCCAGCGCCGCGCCCCGGGAACTGGTAGGATCGCCGGGTGACGCAGGACCCTGCGGGACGGCTTAGCTTCGAGTTGGGCACCGTTCTTGACGGACGGTATCGACTGACCCGCCTTCTCGGCGAAGGGGGAGTCGGCTTCGTCTATCGTGGTGAACACGTCGCAGTGGGTCGACCGGTGGCGGTCAAGGTGCTTCAGCGGCGCTATGTGGATCACGAATCGCTCCGGCCGCGCTTCGAACGGGAAGCGAAGGCGCTCGCTTCTCTGACCCACCCGAACATCGTCGCGATTCAGGACTACGGGATGAGCGACGGCAACCCGTACGTCGTCATGGAACTCCTGGAGGGCCACACCCTCCGCGAGGTGATCGACGAAGGCCCGATGGACTGGGGCCGGGCGCTCAACATTCTCAAGCAGCTCCTTCGGGCGCTCGCGTATGCCCATACCCACGGCCTTGCCCATCGAGACATCAAGCCCGGGAACATTTTTCTCCAGGAGCTCCCGCGTCAACCGGAGATGGTGAAGCTCCTCGACTTTGGCTTCGCGAAGTTCCTCAAGGGCTGGGACCGAGACGCCAACGAGAACATCTCCCAGGTCGGCCAAGCGTTCGGCACGCCGTCCTACCTTGCACCCGAGCAGGCGACGGGGGCCGACACCGACGCGCACGCCGACGTCTACGCGACCGGGGTGACTCTGTACGAGATGTTGAGTGGACAGAAGCCGTTTCGGGGAACCCTGCCCGAGATCGTTCGCCAGCACTTGGTGGCGCCGATCCCGTCGGTGGCCGAGGCGCGGCCCGACCTCGAACACGTCGAGCTCATCGATGCGATCGTGCGTCGGGCGATGGACAAACAGCCGGACAATCGTTTCGCGGATGCCACTGCGATGCTCGAAGCGGTGGAAGCGATTCCTCGGCCCCGATCGATTCGGCCGCCCGCAAAGACCAACCCACCGGCGAACACCAGCCGACCCGCGAACCCCAACCCACCGGAAGGGGAGTTGGAGCGGTCGGCTCCCGGTGTGGAGAGCGGTGCTCCGCCGCGGACTCGGAGCCGGATGCCTGTGGTGGTGTTGGGGGTGATCGCTCTCGGACTGGGCGCATCGGCTGCCTGGTTTCTCGGTACCACCGGAGGGGAGGAACCGGCGACCGCCGATGAGGATGTCGAGCCGCCCCCGGACCCGGAAGTCCCGATGAGCGAGCCGGAGCCTGCGGAAGAGCCGGGCGAGATGGTGCTCTCCGAAGAGGAGGTGGGCGACGTGGTTCCCCTCGACGCGGACAGCGCATGGGAACTCGGGGGCACGATGCCCGGTCTTGTTGCCTCGACGAAGACCGCGTTCGAAGCGGGAGAAGAGATCGATCGGGTGACCCTCGTCGCGGTTCACGACATTGCGCAGGAGAGCGATCACGATCCTCGGGCGAACCTGCTCCTCGGTCGAATCTATTTCGAGCGGCGTTGGATGAGTGATGCGCTTCGGCGGTACGAGAGCGCTTACGAACAGAACCCCGCGG
>JBCCZL010000396.1:0-9451 GCA_039187775.1 Myxococcota bacterium | reverse complement strand
GCGACGACTGCGTTCCCCCGGCGGTTCGAGGGACAGCACCGGATTCGAGGACAGCGCCGGATTCGAGGACAGCGCCGGATTCGAGGACAGCGCCGGATTCGAGGACAGCGCCGGGGCGATTTGATAACGGAGCGCCGGGCCGCTTCGAGGACGGCACGGGGCCGATTTGATGACGGCGCGCGGGTCACTTCGACGACGGCGCGCCCTGCCGATTTTGGGACCAGAGCCGAAGGCCGGTCCTTGCGGGAAGGCGCCGCCAGGCGGACGGGACCTTCGTCGGCGCTCTACGAGCGAGTGATCTCCCCGGAAGGCAGGAGACGCGACAGCCGGTCGGCCGCGCCTCGAAGCAGGTGAACCACCGCGCGAATGCCCGCGATCCACATCTTGTCGAATTCGCGGCGAGCCTCTCGCCGACCTTCGAGCGAGAGGGTGAGGCGAAGGTTGGTGAAGGTTTCTTCGACGGCATTGTGCGAGACGGCTTTCTCTCGCAGTCCTGCAAGCGATTCTGTCATGCGACCGACAAGTCGCTGGGCGTTTGGCGGACGGACGCCTTGGGTGTTCTCAATAGGCCAGGGACGCGCATCGCTGGCCGATGCAGGCTCGGGCTCCATTTCGGGCCCGTTTTCAACCTCTGCGAGCCGCAACGCAACGGACGCACCATGGTGGCGCACTTCGTTCCAGTCACCCGACTCTGCGAGGTCCCATGCTTCGATCGGCTGAAGTGCGTCGAGGTCTTCGAGAACGTCGTCCTGAAGGGCTGGATCTTCCCCCGCTGAGGGCTCCCGGCCTGAAGGACTGACTTGAGGAACGAGCTGGCGAGGATCCTCCTCCAACCCCTCACCGTCTTCGAGAAGGTCTTCCTCGATGAACGGCACATCATCACGCGACGCGAGCGATTCGAGGGTTTCGAGGTCTTCGCAGAGCGTGTCGGGGGCTTCGAGAGCGGGCTCTGGCTGGGGCGCGCCGGGCAGGGGAGGTGTTGGGCCGAGCGGTATGCGCGGAGGCGGCACGGACGGCTTGGCCTTTTGGGCGACTGGGGGGGGCGGCGGAAGGGACGGAGGCTTGGGGCGCAGCTCCCGGATATGGCTGCTGCGGGTTTGGGGGGCCATCGTGGGTGCCGCTCGACTCATCCACGCTCCTTCGCGTCTTGGGCCTTCGACCCGTCCTTTCGCGCTGACTTCTCGCTTCCGCACCGCACGGCGAGAACACCAGCATTCGGCAACGATGCCTTGTACCGTGACATGGCTTTGAGCCCCGGCGTCGCAATTGGTGTGCCAGTGTGGGTTCGTATCTGAAAGGCTGCGTTGCTCAAGTGTGGAGGGAACGAAGAGCGCTCCGGGTCCCGTTTCTGGCGCGTTGATTCGGCCTGCCGCCCCGGTTGTCTTCTGGGTCCAAGGCCCAGTCGCTTCATGGTGGGCTCCCTGTTTTTGAAAGCTCGGTGCTTTCTAAAGCTACCTGTTCGTGAAAGTTCCCTGTTCGTGAGGGCTCTCTGGTCGTGAAGGCGTCCCGGCGAGTTGCCCCTTTGGGACGAACGCCTTCCGGGCGGACACCTTCGATCTCGACCGCACAGACGAGTCCGTCACTCAAATGGAGCCATTTCATCACGATTTCGGTAAGGTGCGGCATTGCCGCCCGACGGCGGCGGAGGGAATGCATGCGCGTCAATCTGTTGGGGCTTCAGCTGGTGTGTGTCGGGGCGGTCCTCTTCTGCCCGACTTCCGCATTTGCCGGAGGAAATGAGTATCCGGCGGCGGGCACCCGCGCGCTCGGACGGGGCGGGGCCTTCTATGCCCGGGCCGACGACCCGATGGCGCTCGCCTACAACCCCGCGAACCTTGCCCGCTTATCGACTCCTCAGCTGAGCCTTCAGGTCAATCAGGCATTCTTCGACGCATGCATGCAGCGAACGGTGAACTACTCGGCCGCGAACCAGTTCTTCAGTGAGTTCGACGACCCCGCGGCGGACGCCTTTCCCGGTCAGACGTGGACCACCAACCCGGCACCCGAAGTCTGTCAGGAGAGCGCGCTCGGGCTTAGTCCCAATCTCATCTTCACCTACAAGATTCTCCACAACCTTGGCATTGGTGTCGGGCTCGTCGCCCCGGCGGGCGTCGGCATCACCCGGTGGGGAGACGACGATGGAACGGTGACTGCGAACGGGGTCCGCCTTCCGAGCCCCACCCGCTATTCGCTCGTCGAATCGAACGTGGCGATCGCCTTCCCCTCGGTTGGGGTGGGCTATGCGCCGCTACCCTGGCTGAGCTTTGGCGCCACGTTTCACTGGGGAATCGGCATCTTTAACTTCGTCAACTACACCCGCGCCAGCGCCGGCGAGACGCCGGAAGGCGACATTCGCTCCGAGCTCGACGCCACAGACTTCTTCGTTCCGGGCTTTACCGCTTCGGTCAATGTGACCCCTCACCCGAATCTCAACATCATGGCGGGCATCCGCTGGTACGACTCGGTTCGGGGGAGCGGTGAAACGACCACCGGCTGGGGCCAGTTTGGGATTGGCCAGCCAGGGGTGACCGGTCAGCCCAGCAGCGCATTAAACGAAGATGTGTTCGACACGGAGCTCGAAGCGCCGCTGGCGACCCAGCTGTCGTTCGGCATTCGTTATGGCCATCGGATTCGGCGGGCGCCCGACGCCACCGAGGAAGAACTTAGCCAAGAGATCCGAGATCCGATGAGCGATGAGCTCTTCGACGTAGAGTTCGATCTGGTCTGGGAGTTCAACTCGGCGGTCGACGAGTTTCGAATCACCCTTCCCGAGGGCTCGGAAACCGATCTTCGCTTTGTCGACACGAACGGGATCGAGTCCTCGATGGTGCTTCCCCTTCCGACGACGATTCGCCTTCCCCACAACTGGAAGAACCAGGTCTCGCTCCGTCTTGGAGGTGACTGGAACATCATCCCGGGCACGCTCGCCGCCCGGGCCGGCCTTTCGTACGAGACGAACGGAGTCAACGATGCGTTCGCCGGACTCGACTTCATTCCTGGTGAACGCCTTGGTATGCACCTCGGAGCCACCGTCCGCTTGGGCCGATTCGACCTTTCGATCGCCTATGCGCATATCTTCCAGCGCGACATCGTCGTGACCGCCGATGAAGCCGAGCTCGTGCAGATCGTCGCCGCGGCTGACAATCCGGGCGTTGACACTCCCGCCAACGACACCATCAACGAGGGCACAACGCGGGTGAACTTCGATGTGCTTTCGTTGGGCGCGACCTACCATTTTTAGCTCCGAACTGGCCTCCGCGATGCCTCCGCGCACTGAATCCCTCGACTTGGCTCCGGCGGGGCGGGCGCTCAGCTGATGCGCGTTCACTGTATCGGCGGAGGCCCGGGCGGCCTGTACCTCGCCATCCTTCTCAAAAAAGCCGATCCCACTCGAGAGATCGTGGTCTACGAGCGCAATGCGCCCAACGACACCTTCGGTTGGGGGGTCGTGTTTTCCGACCTCACCCAAGAAAACCTTCAGAGCGCTGACTTCGAATCGCACCGGGCGATCACCGAGAGCTTTGCGACCTGGGATGCGATCGACGTGCACTACCAAGGCACGGTGACTCGATCGTCAGGCCATGGGTTCTGCGGCATGAGCCGCAAGAAGCTTCTCCTGCTGCTCCAGGATAGGGCTCGAGAGCTGGGGGTGACCCTTCACTTTTCTCACGAGGTGACCGACATCGAGGCGCTTCGGGACTGCGACCTTCTGGTTGCCGCCGATGGCGTGCGGAGCGGCGTGCGGACCCGCTACGCCGAGAATTTTCGCCCTTCGCTCGACCTTCGGCCGAACCGGTACACTTGGCTCGGCACGCCTCAATCTTTCGAGGCGTTTACTTTCGCGTTCCGCGAAAACGAGCACGGCCTCTTCGTGGTGCACGCCTACCAGTTCGAGGCGGAAACCAGCACGTTCATCGTCGAGACGACCGAAGACGGGTGGCGCAACGCGGGCCTCGGGGACGCCGACGAGGCGCGCACGATCGACTATTGTCAGCAGCTCTTCCGGGAAGAGCTCGACGGCAAGCCGCTCCTCGGCAACCGGTCGAGTTGGATTCAGTTTGCGACGGTGAGGAACGAGCGCTGGAGTCACGAAAACATGGTGCTCCTTGGCGATGCCGCGCACACCGCACACTTTTCCGTGGGTTCGGGGACGAAGCTTGCGATGGAGGATGCGATCGCGTTGGCCGAGGCATTTCAGACTTCCACCGGCGTTCCCGAAGCCCTTCGGGCCTACGAAACGTCGCGGCGCCCCGCGGTCGAGAGCATTCAGCGCGCGGCTCAGCGGAGCCTCGAGTGGTTCGAAGACGCGCCCAACTACATGGGTTTCCCGAGAGAGCGGCTGGTGTTTAGTCTGCTCACCCGTTCGCTCCGGATCACCCACGAGAATCTTCGCGTGCGCGATCCGGCGTATGTCGCCGAGGCGGACCGGTGGTACGCCAAGGGCCAGGGCCTTTCGGATCCGGTTCCTCCGATGTTCACCCCGTTCGAGGTTCGGGGCCTCCGGATCGAAAACCGAGTCGTGGTGTCGCCGATGTGTCAGTACTCGGCGGAGCACGGATTGCCGAACGACTGGCATCTCGTGCATCTCGGAAGTCGCGCGCTCGGCGGCGCGGGGCTGGTGATGACCGAGATGACGAACGTGAGTGCGGAGGGTCGGATCACGCCGGGCTGTACGGGCATGTACAGCGAGGCGCATCGCGACGCCTGGGCGAAGATCGTGGCGTTCGTTCACGAGCGAAGCTCGGCCAAGATCGGTCTTCAGCTCGGACACTCGGGGCGAAAGGGCGCGACGAAGCTCATGTGGGAGGGCATCGACGAGCCGCTGCCCGAAGGGGGCTGGCCGCTCCTTGCCCCTTCCGCGATGGCGTGGGCGCCGGAAAATCCAGTGCCGCGAGCGATGGACCGGACCGACATGACCCGGGTTCGCGACGAGCATGTGCGGGCGGCGAAGATGGGCTATGCCGCGGGCTTCGATTTGCTCGAGCTCCATATGGCCCACGGTTACTTGCTCTCAAGCTTTCTGAGCCCGCTTTCGAATGTGCGCGACGACGACTACGGCGGTGACCTCACAAGTCGAGCTCGCTTTCCCCTCGAAGTGTTCGATGCGGTGCGCGAGGTGTGGCCCGACCGGCCCTTGAGCGTTCGGATCGGCGCCACCGACTGGGTGGACGGTGCGTTCAATGAAGACGACGCAGTGAGCCTTGCGGGCATGCTGAAGGAACGGGGCGCCGACCTGATCGACGTTTCCTCGGGACAGACCTCGACCGACGCCAAGCCGATCTACGGCCGGGCCTTTCAGACACCGTTTGCCGATCGCATCCGCAACGAAGTGGGCATTCCGACGATCGCGGTCGGCAACATCAGCACCTACGACGACATCAACACGATTGTGTTGGCGGGGCGGGCGGATCTCGTCGCGCTTGCGCGGGCTCACCTTGCGGATCCGTACTTCACGCTTCACGCGGCACGGGAGCAGGGCTATTCGGGCGTCGAATGGCCAAACCAGTACCTCGCTGGGAAGACCCTTCGGTATCTCGTGAAGTAAACCTCGCGAGCTCGTCCGATCCTCGGCCTTCGTTGTCGGCAGAGAGGCCAATCTCGTAAATCATGCAGGATGCACCGAGCCAGAGGTCGCCGAAGCCCTTGAATGAAGGAGAGGGAGTTCCTCCCGACGGCCGGGCCTTCGAGCCATCGCCGCTCGTGAAGTCGGCGGACCGGCCGGCCAATCCTCGCATTGCCGCAATCGTGATCGCGGTCGTGGCGGGGGCCTATGCGGCGGCTACCGACCCGCTCGCCAACGGGTTTTACGGGACGATGGATGCGGAGCCTCCAGTTCGGGCGGTCCTCGAGGCCCAAGCGGATCCGGACGCTCCCTCCGCGCCTCCGGTTCGCCGCGGCGTGTTCGTGCTCGTCGATGGCCTTCGGGTGGATGAAGCGAACGAGCTCTCGGCGCTCCGCTCGCTGTCCGACGAAGCGGTCCACGGCGAGCTTCGGCTTCCGCTCCCGACGATTTCCCAACCGTTCTATCACGCGGCGCTGACCAGCGTGCCTCAGGCCGGTTCGGGGGCACGGACCAACGCCCTGGGCCGCGTCGCGGTGTTCGACACGCTCCCCGATCGGGTGCGCGCGGCGTCGGGAACCGTCGCGATTTTTGCGGAGAACCTCGACTGGATGACCACCCTGGTGGGTGAGCCCAGCGATCTCCTCGATGCGTCTGCATCCGCCCTCCTCGAGCCCCTTGACCGTGTGCTGAACTTGCCGAGAGAGGAGGCGCCCGACTTTCTGTTGGTCCACATCCTCGAAGTGGACGAGAGCGCGCACCGGAGCGGCACCGAGAGCGACGAGCATCGTCGCGCGCTCCGCGATGCGAACGAAGTGCTCAGGCGGATCGTCGCGAAGAGCGGCGACGCTGCGCTGATGATCGTCAGCGATCACGGGCATATTCGCGGTGGGGGTCACGGTGGCGATGAACCAGAGGTGCGCCGCTCCCCGTTCTACTTTCGTTCGCCCGGCGTCCCTCCGGGCACGATTCAACGGGATCTTCAAGTCGAGGAGCTCGCGCCAACGCTCGCGGCCTGGATGGGGATTGCGCCGCCGCGGTCTTCGATCGGAGTGTGCGCGCCCGAGCTTCGCCCGCCCGGCTATCGCGCCGCTCCCGTGGCGCTGGCGCGCGCCGAGACCCTTCGGCGGGCCGAAATCTCGCTGGACTCGCGCCTCGGGCGCGCGCGGACGCTGTGGGTGGCCGTCTGGGCCTTTCTTGCGCTCTGCGCGTTGGGAGCGCTTCGACGCTCGTTCCACGATTTTGACCGCGGAACACTTCTCGCGCCGGTCCTCGGCTTCGTTAGCGTAGTCGCCGTCCATCGGTGGGTTTGGGACCGCCCCTTCACCATGAGTGCGATCGAAGACATCGACCGGCACGGCCCCCATCTCGTGTTCCTTGGTCTCGGAGCTGGCGTCTTTGCGATTGGGGCGGCGGTTCTCCTCGGACGGCGAGCGGTTCCCCTAAAAGTGCGAACGCGCCGGGCAGCCGGTGCGGTGGCCTGGGCGGCGCTGGCGTGCGCCGGGTTTTCCGTTGCTTGGGTGGGAGGGTCGCTTGGCCCGTGGAGCGTGTCCGCGTTGGCGGCCTACCTTCCGATCGTCGCGATGGTCACTGCGGCGGGCGCATCGATCGCGGCGGCGGTAGTGCTCCTCGGCACCGCGCCGTTTCGAGAGCGGCCCCCCTCCGAGTGAGGAGAAGGGGAGAACCCCGAGGTCCGCTCATGAGTCCACTATACCAGCATTTATGGCCCTACCGAGGATCCGAGGAGGGCGCGCAGGCCTGGCCCGCTACCGCTTTCGGCGGTGGCTTTGAAAATAGGCGACCGGGTGGGGTACAAGCCGGTCAGCCCCATGACCGACCTCGACTCCTTGGCCATCGACACCATCCGAACCCTCAGCATGGACGCCGTCCAGGCCGCCAACAGTGGCCACCCGGGGACGCCCATGGCGCTCGCTCCGCTCGGCTGGTCGATCTTCCGCCGGCTTCGTCGCCACGATCCAAAAAGTCCCACCTGGTTTGACCGTGATCGGTTCGTTTTGTCATGCGGCCACGCGTCGATGCTGCAGTACTCGCTGCTGCACCTCTCCGGCTACGAGCTCTCCCTCGAAGAGCTACGGAACTTCCGCCAGTGGGACAGCCTCACTCCAGGGCACCCGGAGGTGTTTCACACCCCGGGAGTGGAAACCACGACCGGTCCGCTGGGCCAGGGGTTTGCCAATGCAGTGGGCATGGCTATCGCGGAGCGGCACCTCAGCCAGCGGTTCAATCGTCCAGATTTCAGTCTCATCGACCACCGGACCTGGGTCATCGCGTCCGATGGCGATGTGATGGAGGGGGTGTGCGCGGAAGCGGCGTCCCTCGCTGGGCATCTTGAACTCGGCAAACTCGTCGTGTTCTGGGACGACAACAGCATCACCATCGACGGTCGGACCGACCTTTGCTTTACCGAAGACACGGTCGCCCGATTCGCGTCCTACGGATGGCACACCGAAAATGTCGATGATGGCAACGACCTCGCGTCCATCGAACGGGCGGCGGCGGCGGCCATCGCTGACCCTCGGCCAAGTTTTGTCCGCGTAAAGACACTGATCGGGTATCCGTCGCCCAACAAGCAGGACACGTCCTCGGCGCACGGTTCGCCCCTTGGCCAAGATGAGATCGCTCTCACCAAACAAGCGATGGGGTGGTCTCATCCAGCGTTTCACGTGCCGAAAGAACTCGCCGAAGCGCGGGACACGATCGTTGCCGAAGGCGCCAAAGCCAAGCTCGCGTGGGAAAGAATGCGGGCCGAGTATCAGAGTGCGCATCCAGAGCTCGCAAGCGAACTGACCCGGGTGATCGCGAGCAAGCTCCCGAGCGACTGGGACCAGGACCTCCCGAAGTTCGAGCCGGACGAGAAGGGACTCGCGACGAGGAAAGCGAGCGGCGCGGTGATCGCCGAGCTCTCAGAGCGGATCCCAGAGCTCCTCGGTGGATCGGCAGACCTTGCCGGCTCCAACAACAGCTACCAAAAAGGAAAGGCAGACCTGCGCGCAGAGGGCTCCGAACCCGCACGGAACATTCATTTCGGGATCCGCGAGCACGCGATGGCGTCGGGGCTCAACGGGATGGCGCTGCACGGCGGAGTGGTTCCGTACGGCGCGACGTTTCTCGTCTTCAGCGACTACATGCGGCCCGGCATCCGGCTTGCCGCGTTGATGGGCGTGCCGACCCGCTACATCTTCACGCATGACTCGATCGGTCTCGGCGAGGATGGTCCAACGCACCAGCCGATCGAGCACCTCGCCGCGCTCCGGGCGATCCCCGGCCTGACCGTGCTTCGGCCCGGCGACGCGAACGAAGTGGTGGAAGCCTGGCGGGTGTTTCTCCAGCGGCGCGGTCCCGCGGCCCTCGTGCTCACCCGGCAGGGTGTTCCCACCCTCGATCGAAGTAAGGTCAATGCGGCGGAAGGTGCCCGGCGCGGGGCTTACGTCCTCTCCGATGCGGAGAACGCCAAGGTCATCCTCATCGGAACGGGAAGTGAGATTCACGTCGCCCTCGCGGGGCAGGCGCTCCTTCGGGAGGAAGGGATTGCCGCGCGGGTGGTGAGCATGCCGTCCTGGGAGGTGTTCGAAGAGCAGGACCGCGAATACCGAGACGCGGTGCTGCCTGCCACGATTCCTGCGCGGGTGGTGGTCGAAGCCGGGGTCCGGCTTGGCTGGGAGCGATACGTTGGCACCCACGGCGGGTTTGTCACGCTCGAGCGCTTTGGGGCCTCGGCGCCAGCGAAGACCCTCTACGAACGGCTTGGCATTACCGCCGGCGCTGTGGCCGCGGAGGCGAAGCGCCTCCTCAGCTAGCGCGGGCTAGCGCGGCACTCGGTTCGAATCCTCCGAGGCGGTGGGGGCACTCGCCCAGACGACGAACGTCTTG
>JBCCZL010000395.1:0-9456 GCA_039187775.1 Myxococcota bacterium | reverse complement strand
GTCAGTTGAAGCACAGGGGTCCGAAGCAAAAGGGTTCCTCCGTCAGCCGAAACCAACGGTCGCTTCTAGGTCGCGCGTCCCTACTCGGCAACCGGGCGAACCCACGGAATCGTATTCTAGGTGCAATACAGGGCCGATTTCCATCGCCGGCCCCCGAATCTCGCCTATTCCGCCCTAGTCGGTCGACTTCGTAAGATTCTCACGGCGGCTACCTGCATCGCCAAAGCGTGGGGCTATGGTTCGCCCATGAGCGATTCGAGCCGTCTCATCGAGACCATTCGCGACGCGATCATCGGCGACGAGCGGGTGCTCGACGGGCCCTATGGACCACGCCGGATGACCTACGCGGACTACACCGCAAGCGGGCGCTGTCTCTCGTTCGTCGAGGACTTCCTTCGCGACGAAGTCATGCCCCTCTACGCCAACACGCACACCGAATCGTCGGCGACCGGTCTACAGACGGGCCGCTTTCGAGAGGATGCCCGAGAGATCATTCGCCGAGCCGTCGGCGCCGATCCGGAAACCGATGCGGTCATCTTCTGCGGCTCGGGCGCCACCGGCGCGATTCGACGCATCATCGACGTGATGAACCTGTCGCTCCCCTCGGATCTCGCGGCGCGCTTTGGGCTCCTCGAGCAGATCCCAGAGCGCGAGCGCCCGGTGGTGTTCATCGGGCCGTACGAACACCATTCGAACGAGCTCCCGTGGCGCGAGTCGATCGCTGATGTCGTCGTGATCCACGAAGACCTGTCGGGGCGGCTCGACCTTGGTCAGCTCGAAGAAGAGCTCGTGCGCTACCAAACGCGCCCGCTCAAAATCGGAAGCTTCTCCGCCGCGTCGAATGTCACGGGCATCGGGACCGACACTCGAAGCACCGCCGCCCTTCTCCATCGCTACGGTGCCCTTTCGTTCTGGGACTTCGCGGCGGCGGGCCCCTACGTCGATATTCAGATGAACATGCGCGACGACGGGCCCGACGGAGACCTGGTTTATAAAGACGCGCTTTTTCTTTCTCCCCACAAGTTCATCGGTGGTCCGGGGACCCCGGGCATCTTGGTGGCCAAACGCGCGCTGTTTCAGAATCGAGTCCCCGCCGTCCCGGGCGGCGGCACGGTGAGCTACGTCAACGAGGCGGAACACCGCTATGTCGATAACCCCGAAGTGCGTGAAGAAGGCGGCACTCCGGCGATCCTCGAGTCGATTCGCGCCGGCCTCGTGTTCCAGCTCAAGGACGCGGTGGGCGTCGAAGCGATTCGGCACCACGAGGAGACGTTCATCAGTCGCGCGATCGATCGCTGGGGCGCCCATCCACAGATCGAGATCCTGGGAAATCCCGACGCGTGGCGCCTTTCCATCGTGTCGTTCGTCATCCGCTACGACGAGAGCCGATACCTCCATCACAACTTTGTAGCCACGCTTCTCAGCGAGCTCTTCGGGATCCAGGCGCGGGCGGGCTGCTCCTGTGCGGGGCCCTACGGTCACCGACTCCTCGGCATCGATCTCGATCGGTCGCGCGCCTTCGAACGGGAGATCGTGCGCGGCTGCGAAGGCATCAAACCCGGCTGGGTCCGGGTCAACTTCAATTATTTCTTGTCCGAGCAGGTGTTCGCTTTTCTTCTCGATGCGGTGGACTTCGTGGCGACCCACGGATGGAAGTTTCTCATCGACTATCGTTTTGATGGCGACACCGGCCTCTGGCATCACCAAGGAGGACGCCCCGCCCCCGCGCTTCGGCTCCACGACCTGAGCTACGAGTCGGGCCGGCTCGAGTACGACGCCCGGCAAGCTCGGGCTCCCGAGCGCGCCCTCGCGGGTTATCTCGACGAGGCGAAGGCCGGAGTCGAGGCGCTCGTGGACTCGCTTCCGGGCCGCTCGCTGGTCGAACCCCCCGGGTTCCGAGAGGACTTCGAGGCACTTCGCTGGTTTCCTCTCCCGGGGGAGGCGCAGCGTCGCCTTCGAGCTCAGGTCGTCGGAGTCCAGGAGGGGACGCTCAACGACGCCCTATGACAAGGAGCGCAGGGTCTGTGCCAGCGCGTGCCGCGGCGTGATGACTTGGCGCGCCGTCGCGCCACCCGACCGCGACCCACACAAGATCTGTAGTGTTCTTGCTGGCACCTTTCGTGCTTTGCAGGCCCCGCATGACCCATCGAATCCTGCTTGGGGCGGGAACCACGGTTCTGACCGCCCTTGTGCTCCTCGTCTCCCCCGATGCAGCGTTCGCCTGCGGTGGGTTCTTCTGCAGCACTGCGCCGATCGACCAGGCAGGTGAGAACATTGTGTACTCGGTCGAATCGGACGGTTCGATCACCACGCACGTGCAGATTCTCTACCAAGGCGAGGCGCAGGACTTCGCGTGGATTCTACCGGTGCCCGCCGAGCCGGAGGTGTCGGTCGGCACCGATGCATTGTTCATCGGTCTTCGAAATCAAACTCAGCCGCGCTTCCAGGTCGATGACTTCCAGGTGGAGGGGACGTGCCGGGCCGATCCGGTGTGCGAGTTCGACTCCGTCCTTCGTAGCTCCCGCGGTCCCGGCGACTTTAACTCCGCGGCTCCGGACCCGAGCGCACCCAACGCGGAAGCCGACGACGGGGTGGAGGTCCACTTCGAAGGAGCGGTCGGACCGTACAATGTCGCCACGCTGAGCTCGGGGAGCTCCGCCGCGCTGTACGAGTGGCTCACCGAGAATGGCTACGACATCCCCGATGTCTCGGTACCGCTTCTCGAGGACTACGTCATCAAGGGCGACTATTTTGTGGCGCTCAAGCTCCAGCAGGACCGGGGGGTTGGCGAGATTCAGCCGGTGGTGCTTCGCTACCGCGAAGAAAAGCCTTGCTTGCCGATTCGGCTGACCTCGATCGCCGCCACGCCAGACATGCCGATTACCGCGTATGTGCTCGCTTCCGAGCGCGCGGTTCCGCTGAACTACATGCGGGTGAATCTCAACCTCAACGAGCCCGCGCTGTATGGGTACAGCAACGGCCTCAATGGTTCACTGTTCTACTCGATGCTTGCGAGTCAGGCGATCGACGATGCGGGCGGCCAGGGCTTCATCACGGAGTACGCAGGCCCGATACCAGACCTCGGGATCCAGATCCCCGACCTGACGGAGGTGGAGCTCTTCAGTGCACGTTCGCCCACCGCTGCCCTCGAGGCGCTCCAGCGTTCCGGTCTGAATCGCGATCCGCTGATGCTTCCGATCCTCCTGCAGCACATCCCTCCTCCGCCGCAGCACGCCGACGACCCGATGAACTTCTACAACTGCCTCGCCCGAGGAGGTTCGTGCGGGGCGGACAGCGTTCAGTTCGATGGCGAAGCGCTGGTGGCGGCGATCGAAGAGCAAATCCTGGCGCCACGGCGGGAAGTGGTCGCGATGCTCGGCCGACACAGCAAGCTCACGCGCCTCTTCACGACGATGGACCCCGAGGAGATGACCGTCGACCCGCTCTTCGACACCGTGGAGGGCATGGCGGAGGTGAGCAATGTGCACGGAGCGACCGAGATCATCGAATGCTCGCCCGAGTTTCTTCGGCATGATGCACCCCGGTCGCTGGTCTTCCCCAACGGTGAGCGGGTTCGAGTTCGCGAGGGCACGCCCAGCACGATGACCGACGAGGCGTACTGCCGGAGCGTGGGAGGAACCGCTCGCGATGCAGGCTTCCGAGGGGGTGGCCTCGACTGCAGCGCCGGGACCCCGTCGCGGGTCGGATCGGCCGGGGGAGCTCTCGCCGCTCTCGGGCTTCTCTTGCCGCTCGCCCTCTTCCTTCGACGACGCCATCGTTAAGGGAGGCTGGAGGCTGAGGGCGGCTGAAGGCTCGGCGCTACCACTTGCCGTCGTGGACCGGCTGACCGATCTTCTTGACGGAGTTCGGCTCGACCGAACCGTCGTCTTGGAGCGCGGTGCCGAACTTCTCCTGATCGAGTTCTTTCACTGACGCGACTCCCGCAAGCTTGTCCGGCGGGTCGAGCGTAGCGGCTCCTTCATCGTACAGGTCGAACCACGGAAGGCCGTGGCGGGCGTACTCCTTCGCGGTCACCGGGGTGCTCGGTGGGGCCTCCCCGGTAATCTCCCGCCACATCGCGCTATTGGCCAAGTGAATGAAGATCCGGGCGCAGTTCGCCGAGTCCCAGGTCTCGATTCCATGGGGGTCGGGGTAGATCTTCTGTTTCATCCGCCCTCCCGCCGCGAGGCCCATGCCTCCCGCCGCTGGAGGAGCCGGCGCTGCGCACATGGGCATCATGGCCGAAAGGGCTCGCTGTCGAAGGCCGTCCGTGGGCGGCGCGTCCGGGAAGATCCCAGGCCGGGGCTCGAACACTTTGAGCTGCACCCCGCCGACGTCTTCCTTTCCGGTGAGCTGTCCCTCCACGGTGTAGCCCATGCCGAGGGGCATCGCGACGAACTGACGGATGGTGCCTTTGCCCGTGGCGATGCCGTCGAGCCACGGCTGAAGCGGTGCGACCACATAGTCTTGGGGTTTGTCGCGGAGCCCGTTGCTCCACTCTTTTCCGGTGATCGCGCACACCTTGCCAATGCCGATCTTGATCGCGCGCGGCTTGTAGTGCTGACCTCGAAACGAAAGCCACATCGCCTCGCGCTGATACATCGGAAGGAACACCCCGCCCTTGTCTCGCCAATCCGTCGGCACACGATCGGCGTAGTCCTCGACCCGACGGATCGGGAACCGGCCGAGGCCGGGAGGGAGTGGATAGGTGCGCCCATCGTCGGGAATTCGGAGAGTTCGCTGAAACGAGACGCGGACTCCTTTGCCAAAGACGATTTCGTCGTTGTGAACGTGTGGGGTGTAGGTCATGGGTTCTGTCCTTTCAGAAGGACTGACCGCACCCCCGTCGGGTCGTCACGACCTCGGAAAAAACGCCGCGTAAGTACACAACATCACATGAGAAAAAATGTTTCTCCGCGGACGTCGGTGACAGAATCCGTCCCTCGTCGTCTATAAAGCGCTCGTGTCTGCCGACTTCCAGGCCGCGCTCTCTCGCAACGATTTCCAGTCCGCCGGAAGCTGGCTCGTCCAGACCTACGCCGGGGAGGTGCTCGGGCTCTGCGGCGCGATGGTGCGGGATCGGGCGGAGGCCGAAGACCTGGCCCAAGACGTGTTCGGCAAGGCCTTCGCCGGACTCGATCGGTTTCGCGGCGAGGCGTCGCCTCGCACCTGGCTCCTCAAGATCGCGCGAAACCGGTGCGTGGATCACCTCCGCGCGCAGAACCGCGCGCCCTGGGGGCCGAGTTCGCCTTTTGAAGCAGAGCCGGACGAGCATCCGGATGAGACGGCGCTACCGTCCGACCTGATTTCTCGACGAAGCGAAGTACAGGATGCGCTGAGCCAACTCGCGGAGGCCGAGCGGGCGCTGGTGGTGCTTCGCTACCGCCACGGATTCGAGTATCCCGAGCTTGCGGAGACGTTTGGGCTCAAAGAGGGCACCGTCCGGATGCGGTTATCGCGCGCGCTTCGGCGCATGCGCCGCGCGCTCGAAAAGACCGAAGTCGACCTTGCCGCGGTGTCTGAGGGCCTCCGGCCAGAGAGCCATGTTCCGCCCCCTCCGAGCGCGGGCAGGGCACCCCAATCCTCTCTGAGCCGCGCCCGTCGGGTTGGCGCGGCCATGCCTACGCCTGCCGCCGCGGCGCCGGCCGCACCGCCGGGTCCGCCAGGTTACTCCGGCTCCAAGAAGCATCCGCTCGCCGCCTACTTCGCGAACGTGCCCCACCCGGTCGCGAAGCCGTTTGTCGAACGAATGCTCGCAGAAGCGGCGAAGCTCTAGCGCGCGGGTGCGCCACGAAGGAAGCGCACGATCGTCGGAACGAACGGCAGGAATCCCGCAGCCACAAAGAGACCGAGAAGCACTCCGCTGCACGACGCAGTGTGAACGCCGAGGGCCGCGAGAAACATCGCGGTCACGCCAACCCCCAGGAGCCCCCAGCTCTTGCCGCGCGCCAGCCCGAACAGGGCGGCCCCCAAGAGACCAAGGCCAACAATTTCCGCCGCGCCCGATCCCCGTGGAATGAGGGCGTAGAACGCGATGTACGGGAGGGCGGTCCCGAGGTTGGTGAAAAGGTTCGCCATGCGGCGCTGCATCTTTTCATCGAGTTCCTTCCGCCAGGCCTCCTGCCCGTCGTAGGCCTGGATCACGCTCTTGCTGTTGAGCAGCGCAAGGACGATTCCGTGTGCGATCGTGAAGCTGAGGAGCTCGCGAGTAACGCCGCCGCTCACGTACATGAGGAGGCAGCCGCTCATCACTCCCCACCAGCCGAGACCGCGAGCAAACCAGCGCGCCCAATAAAATCGGGCGGCCAGAGCGACGACGCCGACGCCGTAGATGAGCGTCAAGGCGATGCAGAAGTTCCGGATCACTGGAATAAACGCGGCAAGAACCGCAAAAAGGGCCGCGGACAGGCCGAGAATGATGATGGAAAGGAAGGAGCGGAGCCGCATACCCCAGATCATAGCACCTCTGCCCGCGCCCACACCCCGTGTCATAGACCGGGCTAGGTGATCGTCGCCGGTTCGGCAGAGGTGATCGGTCTCAGTTCGGCAGAAGTGATCACGCCCAGTTCGCCAGAAGTGATCGGGTGAGCTGAACGGAGGCGCAGGGTCGATTCGGCGGGCACCCTCTCCATGGCGCACGGCGCGTCATCGGGAGGTCACGGTGGGACGGATCGACATGCATCGACTTCAGGAGCTGGTGCGGCTGCACCGGATGGGGACTGGCAAGAGGGAGGTCGCACGGCTGCTAAAGATGAGCCCGCGGACCGAGCTGGCGTATCGGCAAGCGCTTGACGCGGCGGGACTCCTGGAGGGCTCGAGCGAGGCGCTGCCAGCGGTGGAAGTGCTGTTGGCGGCACTCTCGAAGCACAAGCCGGAGAAGGTCGTACCCCAGCAAGTCTCCAGCGTCGAGCGATGGGCCGACCTGATCGAGAAGAAGGTCAAGGACGGCGCTGGGCCGACTGCAATTTACGACTACCTTCGCCTGACGGACGAGGACTTCACGGGGTCGCTTTCCGCGATCAAGCGCGCGTGTGCGCGACTGCGCCGCGAGCTGGGCGTCCGACCCGAAGACGTGGTGATCCCCGTCGAGACCCCCGCAGGTGAGGTCGCTCAGGTCGACTTTGGCTACGTCGGCAAGCTCTACGATCCGACCGAGGGACGCTTTCGCCGGGCGTGGGTCTTTGTGATGGTCCTCGGGTTCTCGCGACATCTCTTCGCACGGATTGTCTTCGACCAGAAAGCGACGACGTGGCTCTCGCTGCACGTCGAGGCGTTCGAAGAGCTCGGCGGAGCACCTCTCGTGCTGGTTCCGGACAATCTCAAGGCCGCGGTGATCCGTGCTGCCTTCGGCGTCGACTCTCGAACGGCGCTCAACCGTAGCTACCGCGAGTTGGCTCGCCACTACGGCTTCAAGGTCGACCCGACCCCTCCGCGTGCACCGGAGAAGAAGGGCAAAGTCGAGTCGGCGGTGAAGTACGTGCGTCGCAACTTCTTCGACACCCGCAAGGACGAACGTGACATCGACGTGCTGAACTCCGAGCTCGATCGATGGCGGCATGAGATCGCCGGTATGCGCAAACACGGTTCCACGGGCCAACGACCACTCGAGCACTTCGAACGTGAGGAGCGCGATGCGCTTCTCGAGCTTCCAGCGAAACGCTTTGAACAAGTCCTATGGAAGGACGCCAAGGTACACCGAGACTCCCACATCGCTCTCGCGGGTGCGTACTACTCGGTGCCGTGGCGTTTCGTGGGCCGCCAGGTGATGGTTCGTGCAACCCCGCGACTAGTCGCGATCTACGCCGATGACGTGAGGATCGCGACTCATGAACGCATTCGCGGCGGGCGGCGCACGATCGAAGACCACTTGCCCGAGGGGCGGCGTGACTACCGCAAGCGTACGCGCGCGTACTGGGAGGAGCGAGCCGATCGGATGGGCCATGAAGTGGGTGCATATGTCCGAGAGGTCTTCGACGCGGACGACGTGCTCTACCAACTCCGTACAGTGCAGGCGATTGTCACGCACCTCGAGACCTTCCCACTCGAACGAGCTCGTGCGGCTGTGCGTCGTGCTCACTTCTTCCAGAGTCACAGCTACGGCGCCATCAAGCGGATCCTGCGCGACGCGCTCGACCTCGAGCCGCTTCCGAACGTCGCAGTCCCCTCCTCGACGTGGAGCGAGCGTCCTCGCTTCGCCCGCGACATCCGGGAGCTGCTTCAACTACCACTGGAGGTAACCGATGAGCCCAACTGACGAACTAATACCGATCTTGAAGAAACTGCGCCTGAGCGGCGTACGGCAGAGCTTAGAAGCCCGCACGCGGCAGGCTGTCGAGGACGACCTGTCTCACAGTGAATTCCTCTACCACCTGCTGCATGACGAGGTGGAACGACGCGAGTCCAAGCAGCTATCGCTTCGGCTCAAGCGTGCGAGCTTCGAGCACGACAAGACCATCGAGGACTTCGACTTCGCGTTCAACCCGAACGTGCCCAAACCCAAGGTCCTCGAGCTCGCGACGTGTGCATTCATCGACAAGCGGGAGAACGTACTTCTCGTCGGCCAGACTGGCGTCGGTAAGTCCCACCTCGCCCAGGCACTTGGACATCGCGCGTGTTTGGCCGGCTTCGGCGTGCTCTACATCTCGGCGCATCACATGCTCGGCCAGCTGCGTGCCTCTCGTGCTGATCGCACTCACGATCGTAAACTGCTTCGCCTCACCAAGCCCGATCTACTCATCATCGATGACCTCGGGCTGCGTCCTCTTCGCGACGACGAGCCGATGGATCTCTACGATGTCATCAGTCAGCGCTATGAGCGAGGCTCGATCATCGTCACCTCAAACCGAGACGTCGAGGAATGGCCCCCGCTCTTCCACGACGAGCTCCTCGCGAGCGCGGCGATGGACCGGCTGCTCCACCACGGGCACGTTGTCCGCATCGAGGGAGAGTCCTACCGCAACCCTACGAAGAAGCGAGGTCGACGGGCGGCCTAACGATCACTTTTGCCGAACCGACCGCTCGCCGCCGGGCGGCCTGACGATCACTTTTGCCGAACCGAGCGCTCGCCGCCGAAGATCATACAGCGACCACCACAGCACCGCTCCGCAGACGATCACTTCTGCCGGACTCCGCGCGATCACCCCACCCGAGCCTTGACACCCCGCAGGCCATCTGTCTCTGTCTCTGTCTCTGTCTCTGTCTCTGGTTCTGTCTCTGGTTCTGTCTCTGTCTCTGTCTCTGGTTCTGTCTCTGGTTCTGTCTCTGTCTCTGGTTCTGTCTCTGGTTCTGTCTCTGTCTCTGGTTCTGTCTCTGTCTCTGTCTCTGTCTCTGTCTCTGGTTCTGTCTCTGTCTCTGGTTCTGTCTCTGTCTCTGGTTCTGTCTCTGTCTCTGGTTCTGTCTCTGTCTCTGGTTCTGTCTCTGTCTCTGGTTCTGTCTCTGTCTCTGGTTCTGTCTCTG
>JBCCZL010000394.1:0-9470 GCA_039187775.1 Myxococcota bacterium | reverse complement strand
TTCTAGTCCTTCACCCGCGTGAGCTTGGTCGATGATCGGGGTGGAGGCGCCGCCGGCCGTCGTGCCGAGCCGACGAGGAATACCCGAGGTATTTGAGGAGGCAGCGAAGCGGTCGGTGCGGCGGACGGGGGTGGATCCGTCGCGAGGGCGATCAATGTCACGCGGGTGAAGGACTAGTGCCACGCTGCAGACACCACGAATGGCGCCAGCGTGGGGAGCGATGGGTGGATGGGCCGTTCGGTTGGGGCTTCGCCGACGGTCCGCACCCGTTTCGTAGAATGCCGAAACTAACCGGAGACTCGGCCCTCACCGAACCCTGGGGAGCGTGCCCCCAGCTCCTTCCGTTGCGTGACACCGGACTTCGGTTGCGCCCTTAGTGTGCGTGGGCGAGCGGTGCGGAGGCTTCGGCCGGTAGTCGGGCGAGCGCCTGTCGCACCACGCGCTGAGCCGCCTGCACCCGCTCCGCATTTTCCGCGTTGACGCGCCGCGCGGTTTCCGGGTGTGCGGCGGCAAAGCGCGCCATCTGCCTGGGACTGACCGACCACCGTTCGAGAGCGGCGACCATTCGCACTTCAAAATTAGGCTGGAGGTACGGCATGAGGGCGAGCCGTCCTTCTTCGCGCGACGAAAACCCGAGTTGCGTATCGCTCTCTGCCGCCTCGACGTACCCATCGAACACATCGGTGAGGACCGCCCGATAGGTCTGCTCCTCGATGTCGGGCGATGCCGTCGCAGGCGGCGGTACAGTGGCGCACGCGTCGAAAAGCGCGCACGCGAGCCAAGGGAGAAGGAAACGGACGCGCACAACCACAAAAACGACCGATCGGCCCCGGTTCTGAACTCCCTACGGTCGTGTTTGGCGTGATCGGTTCCCTTGGCGGCTACTCGAGGGCGCCGACGGGAAGCAGCGCATGGCGGCCATCCTGGCCAATGCGGATCGCCGACACGCCTTCGGCGGTGCGCAGCGTAAGAATCGCGGCCCCCTGCCGAAAGTAGAGGCGCCGCGCAAGAACCCGGAGGTCGGAGTCGTGGAGGAGGCCGAGCGTCCTGCCCTCGTCGATTTCGGTCAGCGGCGCCAACCGCCCCCGCGTCCCGTCTTCGCTCGCCCACACCATCAGAATCTGGTCGCCAAGCTCCCCTACCATCGGGTCCGATCCTGCGATTTGGGCCACCGATTGGGTGTGGGTGCAGCCCTCCGGCGTGCACACGCCTCGATGCACGGTGCGGACCCGAACCGCCTGCGATCCGTCCGCATCCAGCCAGGTGATCGCTGCCCGTCCGGGCCGACAGCTCAGCCGATACTCGGGGCCACGGGCATCCGTGACCACGTCTTCGCTCCAGCTCCCCTCCTGGTGAAAGAACACGTGGACCTTTCGCTGGCCACTCGACAATCGCGTATCCACCGCGAGCACCCCGACATCGTCCCGACTGCACACGCGCATGCGCTCGGTGTGGATCGGAAGCTCGCCGAGCACGCGCGGCGCCTCCTCGTCGAAGTTCACGAGAAGGATCCGATCCGCCTCGTCCGTGCGTTCCCGAACGACGACCTGGTCGCCAACGAGGACCACATCGTCGCCGGCCAGGGGACGCGACGCCTCGCCTCGACGGAACTCTCGATCTTCCTCGCCGGTAGCGATCAGCGGCCCGTCGCTGACATAGGCCTGCGAGACTCCGGCGGCAAGATGGCGCCCCTCGGCATCAAGCAGGGTTCCGTCGGACCGAAGAAGGCCCGCCACCACCCGATCTGAAGTGAGGACAAAGCTCGATGCGCCGGCCCCGGGAACGTCCCGGCAGCGGGCGCGGTCGAGCGGGACCGCGGCGTCCGGTTCCCCGATCACGCAAAGCCGGTCCGGGGCTCCTCGACCTCGAAGAAGAAGCCGGAGCACCGCCCCCGCCGAGGCATCGGCGGCATGCACCAGGTAGCCTGCGCCGGCGAGCTGATCCGGCGCCGCAACCGTTTCGGCATCGACCGCACCATCCGGCATTCGATCCGGCGGCGACTCCGACGGCCCGCTTCCGTTCTGAAGCAGCGCGATCGCTAGCACCAGAACCACCGCGACCGCCGCCGCGCCAAGGAGCCAACTCTTATTCATTGGCCAGGCTTGCTCGGAAGCCGGTGACTCGAGGTGAGCTCATCCCACACGGGCACCGCGCGTTCTCGCGGAACCGTGAGTACGCGAAGGCGCAGCACGACCCGCGTCACCGTCGAGGTATTGACGAATCCTTTGCGCACGCCGCGATACTCGAACACCGCTTCGGTCCCCGGCCGAGGACACGGAAAGGTCATCTCCATGTAGTCCTCGTCCTGCCGTTGGCCCCCGGCGAGGTACGCCCCGAGCAGCGAGTGGGTTCGGTCGGAACGACCCGTCTTCCGGTCGAGCACCTCGACGCACCGCATATTCCAATCCGTGACGTAGATGCGGTTCCGGGTCCACACTTCGAACGCCTTCCAATCCTCCGTCGGCATGCCAACGTAGCCTCGCTCGTAGACCAGCTCCACTTCCACGAAGGGTGGAAGCGACACCGCGGTCTTGTCGTCCACCGCCTGGGTCTCGGGAGGGCCGGGATGGCCCCGGGCGGTGGTCTTCTTGGGGTCGTCGGCCATGGGACAAGCGTAGGAGACCAGGAGAAAAACTGCGACCGGCACTGCATAGGGATCACGGATCTGACGCGGTGCACTCTCGATCCCCCAGCGTCCTTTCAGGAGTCGGCTCCGGAGTCTGTTCAGGAGCCGGCCGCCTCCCGCTTCGCCTCGAGCTCGAGCCACCGCGCTTCCAGCGTCTCGAGGGCCGAACGCTTTTCCTCGAGCTCCTCCTGGAGCTGGGCGAGCTCTGCGGCGCGAGCACGATCGTAGAGCGCCGTGTCGTTGAGCCGTTCGGCGAGGGCTTTTACCTCTCCTTCCGCAACCGCGACTTGGTCGAGGAGGCCTTCAAGCTCGATCTCTTCGCCGTAGGTGAGCGCCTTTTTGGCCTTCTTGGACGGGGCTGGACTCTTCGGCACCGAGGACGGCTTAGCTTTCGCCTCTGAGGCTGCCGAGCCCTCCTCCTCCGCCTTCGATTTGTCCCGAAGGACCCGATAGGTCGAGTAGTTGCCGGGGTAGAACACGACCCGGCCATTGCCTTCGAAGGCGAGGATCCCCGTGGCGACCCGGTCGAGGAAATAGCGGTCGTGCGTGACCACGATCGCGGTGCCCTGCATCGCGACGAGCATTTCTTCCACCGCGCTTAGCGTTGCGACGTCGAGATCATTCGTTGGCTCGTCGAGCAGCACGACATTGGCGGGCCAGGAGAGCAACTTTGCCAACGCGACGCGCGCCCGCTCTCCGCCCGAGAGGGAACCGACCTTGGTTCGCTGGCGATCGGTGTCGAAGTTGAACCCGGCGAGCCACGAGCGCGCGTCCACGCTTCGATCGCCGAGCTCGATGGTCTTGCGGTCGCCCGCCACGTTGGTCAGCACATCGGCGCCCGCGTCGAGGCCGCCGCGGCCCTGGTCGAGATAGGCAACTTTGACGTGGTGACCGAGCACCAGTTCGCCGGCCTCCGGCGTGAGCTCCTGAGTAAAGCATCGAATCAACGTCGTTTTGCCGGCGCCGTTCCGACCGATGATGCCCAACCGGTCACCCTTTCGCAGGATCAGGTCGAGTTCACGGACCAACGTTCGTCCGCCGATACCCACCGAAAGGCTGCGCGTTTCGATCACCGTTTTGCCAAGCCGGTCTTCTTGGAACCGAAGCCCATCGACCGACTCTTTGCGGAGCTTGGGACCGGCGCCGATCGCCTCTTCCGCCCGATCGATTCGCGCCTTGTTCTTCGTCGTTCGCGCCTTCGGTTGACGGCGAAGCCACTCGAGCTCGCGGCGAAGAAAGTTCTGCCGTTTCGCTTCGACGCGCGCCTCGTTTAGAAGCCGCTGCTGCTTTTCCTGAAGGTAGCTCTCCCAGCCCCCGCTGTAGCCATGGATCGCCCCGAGGTCGAGCTCCAAGGTCCGGTCGACGACCCGGTCGAGGACGTATCGATCGTGGGTGATCAAAAGGAGGGCGCCTTCGTGCTCTCGGGCGAGATACCCCTCCAGCCACTCGATGGTCTCGACGTCCAGATGGTTGGTGGGCTCATCGAGGATCGCAAGCGTGGGCCGACCGGCGAGCGCCCGGCAAAGGGCTACCCGGCGACGCTCCCCTCCGCTCATCGCGTCGACGTCCCGCTCCGGGTCGTCGATACCTAGTTTGCCGAGCATCACCTCCGCCTGGTGACCCACCTCGAATCCTCCCAGGCGCTCGAGTTCGGCGGCCGCCTCTGACTGCTCGACGATTCGTGCTTCGCTATTGTCCCCGTCGGCGATCGCGTCGGTGGCCCGCTGATAACGGAGCCGCGTGTCGTTCCACGCGCCGAGACCAAGAAACACCGCCTCCCGCGCGGTGGTCGCGCGCGGAAATGTCGGCTCTTGCGCGAGGTACACGACGGTGGCGTCGTTTCGCGTAGCCACCGTCCCGCGGTCGGCCACTTCGACCCCGGCGAGGATCTTGGCGAGGGTGCTCTTGCCGCTCCCGTTGAGCCCCAAAAGGCCCACCCGCTCCCCGTCGTGAATCGAAAGCGAAACCCCGCCGAGGACAGTCTGAGCGCCGTAGCTTCTCTCGACCTCGGTCGCAGTCACAATGGGCGAACTGGCCATCTGCGAACGCCGTTGGTTCCTTACGCTGCGCTCGCGGCGTCGAGCGCCGAGCCCGAGCGTTCCAGACGAAGCGATCCGAAAGCGTCAAGGTCGAGCTCGGCCGCCGATCGATGCCGAAGCGCTCGGACCACCACCTCCATCAGCGCATCCATGCTCTGAGAGCGGAGCGCCTCTTTCATGAACGCGCGGTCGTCCGCCACGGCCCGTCCGATGTAGCGGAGGAGTTCTTTCATCCGGCCCAGCGCATTGCCATAGGTCTCCTCATAGCGACGCCGAACGAGCTCGAGGTGGGCCAGGAGGGCCGGCCCGTCCGGGCGAAACGGAGTCCGCCCTTCGCGAAGGCACTGGATCTGATCGAAGATCCACGGGTTGCGAAGCGCCGGACGCCCGATCATCACCCCGTCACAGCCGGTCTCCCGCTCCATCCGAAGCGCATCTTCCGCGTACCAGATGTCGCCGTTGCCCACCACGGGCATCCGGAGAAATTCCTTGAGGGCTTTGACGATCCGCCAGTCGGCGGTGCCCTGGTAAAAGTCGGCGCGGCGTCGCGGGTGCACGACGAGAAAGTCGACGCCAGCCTTCTCGACCACCGAGGCGATGCCGAGTACGTCGTCCGCGTCGTCAAATCCAGCACGGATTTTTGCCGAGAGAAGCCCGTGCACCCGGGCGCGCATCGAGCAGAGCACCTCGAATAGCAGCTCGGGATTCGTGAGCATCGCCGCGCCGACCCCCTTCTTCACGACCCGAGGCATGGGGCATCCGAGGTTGATATCGACGACTTCGGCACCGTTGTCCGAGATCACCTCGGCCGCTTCGGCCATCTTGTCGGCTTCGTTGCCCATGACTTGGACCGAGAGGGGTACTCCCTCGGCCTTGATCACTTCGCGCGCGAGCGCGGGCGCACTGAGCGGAGCCCGACTCACGCGGACGAACTCGGTGCAGACGATGCCGATTCCTCCAAGATCCGCCATGAGCTGACGGAACATCGGGTGGGTGACGCCTTCCATCGGTGCGAGCATCGTCGGTTGCCGAAACGGGAGGCCCGTCAGCCGAAACGGTGCGGTCCGCGCCGGCAAGGCTCGCGCACGGTCCGAAATGCTGCGTTCGGTCACCGGCCGCTCCGGCGCCACAGAATCCATACTGACCGGTGGAGGCGCATCGCGGATGTAGTAGCCAAGAACCGGGCCACGTCGAGGAGAATCTGCCGCGTTGAGGCATCGACGGGGATCTGGCCTTCGAGATCGCAGGACCGGTGAAAAAGGAGACCCCGCGTGGACCCGGCGGCGCGATGGTGCCGCGTGCGCTCGCGAGGCGACAAGGAATCGCCGAGTCATTCTGACGGACCAGTCCGGAGGCCGCGAGTCCGAGCGGCGCCGTCCGGTGGTGGCGGATGCAGAGTGTTCCGCCGGCCTGCTAGTTTTTGGGCATGGATCCGATGCCGTCGAACGCTGAGCTCTACACCGCCCTGCATCGGGGAAGTCCCGGCGACCTCGCGTTCTATCGGCGCCTCACAAAAGACGCGGACCGCGTGCTGGAACTCGGCTGTGGGTACGGCCGGGTCCTTCGGGGCCTGGGGGAACGGACCGGGTTGGTCGGCATGGACATCGATCCTGCGCTCCTTGCGATGGCAGAGCGCGCCGTCCCGGCCGCGCGGTTGATTCTGGGAGACATGCGGCGATTCGATCTCGATGAAGTGTTTGACGGCGTGATCATTCCCTACTCGGGGCTCTACTGCCTCGGCAGCCGACAAGAGCTGGACGAGCTTCTCGGCGCGGTGGCGCGGCATCTGACGCCACGAGGGTTCCTCGCGTTTGACGCCTGGACCGCCGACGGGTTTCACGCCGAGGGGGCGGCGGGAACCGACGAGGAAGACGAACTCGAGCCGGTCACCCAGCTCGCGATCGGCAGTCTCCTTCTCGACGTTCTCGAAAAAAGCCGGTGGCGCCGCGACGACCAAGAGCTCCTATGCACGTACGTGTGTCGCGACGGGGCACACCATCGGGAGATCCGACAGCGCATTCGCCACCGATACTTTCTTCGAAGCGAGCTGGAAGATGCGCTTGGACGGGTCGGCTTTCGCGGTTCGTGGTTTGGAGGGTTTGGTTCGGAGCCGTGGGATGCGTTCGCCGAACACACGGTGGTCACCGCCGAGCGCCAATGGAAGTGACGTGGGGCATCGGCTGAACCTGGCCGCGGCTCCGGTCCGCGGCAGGCCCACCTCCGACTCGGGGGCCACGCGCCAGTTGGCGCACGGGGTCGGTGACGTTCGAACCGTGATCTCTTTGCCGAGACGTTCCTTCTTCGGGTTCTCCGCGATCGGTGTTGTGTTGTTCGGACTCTGTGTCACGGGCTGTGCCTTCGGTTCCTATACGCCAGCGCCCCCATCCAGCTTCGATAATGGGCAGGTCCGCGTGAAGATTCACGGCGTTCGGCGGGCGGTCGTGCTCGTCCCGATCACCGTGGTCGAGATCGACATCGAAAGCCGAGGCCCCCTTACCGTCTATCCCACCCGAGCTCGGCTGTGGCGACAGGGTCCACCCCCCGAGACGGAGGACCGGACGCGCCCGGGGAACCTACTGGTATCTCCCGAGGGCCGACCGCCAAGCCGAAACGCGGACGCGCCGCCCCCGGGCGAAGCGACCGAAGATCCGGAAGGCATGCCGGTGGTCGTGAGGACTCCCGAGATCTTCCTGAGCGCAGGCGAGCCACAACGCGAAACGCTGAAGTTCCAAGGCGTCGATCTCACCGATGGCGGCCCCTGGTGGCTCCTGCTGGATCCGATGATCCCGGGTGACTTTCCCGCCCTCCGCATCGTCGACCCCAACCTTCGAGGGTATGGCCTTCAGCGGGATGAACCGAGCCAGTGGATGTTTGGCCTCCGATTCTTCGGTGGAGTGATCGCCGACCGGGGCGCCGCAGCGGACGCGGGTGGTGAGTTCATCGTCGGGCTGCGAGTGCCGCAGACCTCGTGGATCGATGGGGTCATCGCCGTGGGCATCGGCGCCCTCAGCCTCACCCCCGGCGTCTTCGTCGAGTTCGGCATGGTGTTTCGCCTGGGGCGAAGCTGGGAACTCAAGACTAGCCTCGCCTACGGGGTGTTCCTTTCGGTGACCCATGCCATTCAACTCGATGTTCTCCGGGGTTACCACTTTCCAAGGCTCCTGCTTTCGCTCCACTACCAGGCAAGGTCCGATAGCTTCGGCCACGACGCTCGGACCTTCGGGGTCGGACCGTTCCTCGAAGGGGGACCGGTGGTGGACTTTCGGAGCGAACTTGTCGGGGCATCCCTCCGCGGCGGCATCGAGTTTGCCTTTTGAATCCCCAAACCTGGACGTACCGCGAACATTTTCTGAACCCAGAGAGACTTTTTTCGACCATCCCCCCGCAGGAACACGAGACAAGCGCCGAAAAACGAGCGACGGTGATCGGAGCCCCTTCGAATGCCGTTGGGGCCCGTTCCCATGAGCCCTCCTCTGCCCCGATGTTCGCTTCGACGCGCCCTCTTCTCGGGCCTCGTTCTGGCATCGGTCGGCTGCTACGCGTCCCATGAACGAGGCGATCGGGGAACCGGGGACGGGGCAAGAGATGGCTCTTCGATCGACGCGAGCGGCCTTGACGCTTTGACCGATCGAACGATGCCGTTCCCGGAGAGCGGAGTTTCCGATGGTTCCTCCGATGGGACCACCGACGGAGGCGCGATCGAGCCATTCAGGTGCGAAGCCGTGAACTCCGTCGATGTCCTCTTCGTGATCGACAACTCCGGTTCGGCCGGTGGCTATCGGCGAGCGGTGCGGCGCCATCTTGCGAAGGTCATCGAGGAGCTCGCCCTGCCCCGCGACCTCGACGGGGACGGAGCCGAAGACTGGCCCGCGATCCAAGACGCGAACTTCGGACTGACCACCACCGCAGTCAGCGACGGGGACAACTGCCGGGACGCCCTCGACGGAAGGCTTCGCCGCGGACCGGTCGTCGATCCGGAATGCCCGGCGATCTACCCGGCGATCGTCCGCTACCGACCGGGAGACCCCATCGCGGAAGTGCAAAAGCACATCGAGTGCCATGGGCGCGGGATCGTTCCCGGATGCTCGATTGAACAGCCGCTCGAGGCGATGGTGAAGGCGCTCCTTCCGGCTCGAAGCCCGTTTCCTTTCCTGTCGGGTTCGGGTCGCGGCAGCACCGACAACGCGGGTTTTCTGCGTCCCGATTCGTTGCTTGCGGTCGTGGTGGTCGCCGACGAAGACGACTGTTCCTACGAACAGCCATTGCGCGATCCTCCGGATGGCGACGGTGGCCTGATTCCACCGGATGCAGGGTTACCTCCCGGTATCTGCGAGCGTCCAAATGCCCTCTTCCCGATCGAGCGCTATGTGGCCGCTCTCGAATGGCTACGTCCTCGCGGCAACTTCGTGTTCGTCGCGGTCACGGGAAGCCCAGAGACCTTCACCTACGATCGAGTAGGGGGAGAGCTTGCCTCGCTCCTTTCTTCTCCGGGGATGCTCGGCCAGTACGCTTGTGCGAGCTCGGACGGCGCAGTGGAACCTGGCCGCCGGCTCGCTCAAGTGGCGGAGGCGGTGGCCCCTCGTTCGGGCATCGGTTCCGTCTGCCGACTCACGTCCCACGAACTCGGTGGGGGGGTCGCGGGCCTTGTCGGGCGCCGGGCCTGCCTTGCCCGTTGAGCGGGCCTTGTCGAGCCGGCCTTGTCGAGCCGGCCTGTCGAGCCGGGCCTTGTCGAGCCGGGCCTTGTCGAGCCGGGCCTTGTCGAGCCGGGCCTTGTCGAGCCGGGCCTTGTCGAGCCGGCCTTGTCG
>JBCCZL010000393.1:0-9476 GCA_039187775.1 Myxococcota bacterium | reverse complement strand
TGCCTTTGCCGGTGAAGCGGCCGGTGCTGACGTCGATCGCGGTAAGCGCTTCGGCCTGGTCGATGATCAGGTATCCGCCCGACGTTAGCGGTACTTTGCGACCGAGGGCTCGAGCGATCTCGTCCTCGATCCCATATTCGTCGAAGAACGGTTCCTCTCCCTCGTAGCACTCGACGTCTTCCACGCGCTCCGGCAGGAAGGTCGAGAGGAACTCACGCAGCCGATCGTACTCGGCGGGGTCATCGACGATGATCTTCTCGACGTCCTCATCGAAGAGATCGCGAGCCGCACGGAGCGTGATGTCGAGGTCCTCGTACAGCAACGCAGGGGCGCGCTTTTCGACCTTGGACTTATCTCCGAGCGCTTGTTCCCAGGTTCGAACGAGATAGCCAATGTCGGCCTTGAGCTTTTTCTTGGTGAGCCCCGCGGCGAGCGTCCGTACGATCACTCCCCCCTGCGGCGGCTTGATCGCCTCGATGACTTCCTTGAGGCGTCGTCGCTCTTGGTCGTTCCCGATCCGCTTCGATACGCCGACGTGGTCCAAGTCGGGCACGTACACGACATAGCGGCCGGGCAGGGCGATATGGCTGGTGACCCGGGCGCCTTTGGTGCCGATCGATCCTTTGCTGACCTGGACGGTCAGAAGCTGTCCCTCCTTCAGCACGTCCCGGATGGGCACCTGGCGCGACGCGCGTTTTTGCGCCTTTCGGCTCCGACGCTTTCGTGCCTTCCCGTTGGTTTTCTCGGCTTCGGGCTCCGCGGCTTCGCCGTTTGATTCCTCGGTTTGCGTCGTCGGATCGTGGCCGTGGGGCAGCACATCCTCGACGTGAAGGAACGCGGCACGGTCGAGCCCGATGTCGATGAACGCCGCCTGCATTCCTGGCAGGACCCGCGTTACCCGTCCGACGTAAACGTTACCGACGGGGCTCCGGTCGCGTTTTCGTTCGACGTAGAGTTCCGCAAGGATGCCGTTTTCAATGAGTGCGACGCGGGTCTCTCCGACGTCGACGTTGATCAAAAGTGTGTTCTTGGCCATGTCCGTTGGGATGGCCTGCCGACCCTCGCGCCGGCAGTACCGGGAAAGGATGGATGGGCTTGAGCGGAGTGCTCAAGACCTGGGTCGGCGGTCGACTCACAGGAGCCCGGGCCCGGTTTATTGGGCTCAGGCGGTCAGGCGACCATCCACGGTCTTCCTGACTTAACCAGACCTCGGTTCGTGGGCATTTGCCCGAGTCGAACCGAACCGAGGTGAGCCGTCGCCTGCGAGTGGGTTAGTTGTCGAAGATCTTTTCGATCTCGGCCTGGACTTTCTCTTCGCTCTTCCGGCGGGCGACCGCGATCTCTTTCACGATCAGTTGCCGGGCTTGCTTGAGGATGTCCTTTTCGCCATGCGAGAGCGACTTCTCGGCTTGGAGCCGATAAAGGTCGCGCATGACCTCCGCCGCGTCGAAGAGCGAACCGGAGTTGAGCTTGTCGATGAAACCGCGGTAGCGGCGATTCCACGTCTGCTTGTCGAACGCGATCGTGCGCTCTTTCAGGATCTCGAAGATCTCCCGAACCTCGGTCTCCGAGATCGGGGGACGGAGCACCTTGTTGGCGTTCTTGACGGGCACAAGGATCTTGTGCTCGGTATCCAGAAGACGAAGCTCGTAGAACTTCTGACGGTTGCCGGCGATGTCTTTCTCTTGGATCGAGACGACCTCTGCCACACCGCGCCTGGGGTAGACAGCTTTGTCCCCCACCTTGAACTGGCGTTTGCGGGCCTGCATTTTATGACGACTCCTTGAATCGTAACGAGCACCGGGAAAGCGTCGCTTCCCGAGCGAACATCTCTGCGCTGTGGCTCTCCGACAGATTGCGTTCCCGACTAGAACGCGTTCGCTGGTTCATGCGTTCCCGCATTATCCAGTGGAGATACACAAATGACGCGGAAAAGTAGTCTAAATTAGACCCCTTAGTCAAGGCGAAATCACCCCGGCTTTGGGGTCAGACCGGTATATCGCGCGCCGATGGCCGCGGTCGGTCCTGCCTCTTCTCCGCATCGTGGAGAAGACAATCGAGGCGCTGAGTTATTCCGTCGACCGCATTCAGCGAGCCCAAGGGCCCGCCGAAAGAGGGTTGGGGAGCGGGGGGGCGACTACTCGATGTTTTCGAGCGACGAGAGGTCGGGCAGCTCGTCAAGGTTGGGGACGAGAACGATCTCGATCCGACGGTTTTGCGCCCGTCCGGCATCGTCGTCATTGGAAGCGACCGGTTCGGTTTCCGCGTATCCCGCCGCGGACAGGCGCTCCCCCGGGACGCCCTGCTCGATCAGGTACCTAGCCACATTGACCGCGCGGGCCGTCGAGAGCTCCCAGTTCGAGGGGAAGCGTCGGGAGCGAATCGGAATGTTGTCCGTGTGGCCCGCGACCTGAAAATCTCGGTTTTCGATGGTCTGAAGCACCTGAGCCACGTCGGTCAGGGTCGTTTCGCCCTCGGTCTTGATGCGCGCACGGGCGGAATCGAAGAGAATGCCCTCGGGTAGCTCGACCACCATTCGGTTGCCTCGAATACGCACCCGAAGCTGGCCGGCTTCGATCATCGAGCGAAACCGTTCGATCATCTGCTGGAATGTTTGAAGCCGCGCCTGCGCCTGGCGCTCGCGCTCTCGGAGCTCCGCAAGGGCCTGCTGGGTCTCGGTCAGGCTTCGCTCGAGTCCCTCTCTATCACCCTGCAATTGCTCGACATCTTCGCCAAGCGCGCGGAGTCGGTTCGCCATCTCCTCGTTCTGAGCGCGGACCGTGCCCAAGCGTTCATTGAGCGACTCGCGGTCGGCGTTCGCGGACCGGAGCTGCTCCTGGAGTTCGCGAACCCGCGCTTGTTCGGCTTCGAGCTCTTCTTGTGACGGGCCGCAGCCCACACCGAGACCAAGTGTGAGTGCAGCGATGATGATGGCAGATGGTTGCATCGACCCCTCCGTTGGGGCCGCGACCGTAGGCCGAGGAGACAGTGAGTGTCAACGAGCGAAGATCCGCCGCCGAGGTTTCTCAACGGTTCCCAGTACATCCGCTGCCCTATATTTTAAGTGAATGATTTCAATCTCTTGGAGAAGTTACTGGCAACTAAGCACACAAATAGGGCAAAGTTAGGTATAAATTATGTGGCTTTGTGCTTGACACATGGCGTGACGTGACAATACCGTACGCTTCATTCTGAGACCCCACCTAGGAGGAGGTCCGCAATGGCTGCAAAGAAGAAGACCACGAAGAGAACGGCTGCGAAGCGGCCGGCCAAGAAGCGCACCACGAAGAAGGCGGCGCCGAAGAAGCGCACCACCAAGAAGGCCGCCAAGAAGCGCACCACGAAGAAGGCTGCGAAGAAGCGCACCACGAAGAAGGCCGCGAAGAAGCGCACCACGAAGAAGGCTGCGAAGAAGCGCACCACGAAGAAGGCTGCGAAGAAGCGCACCGCGAAGAAGGCCGCGAAGAAGCGGACCACCAAGAAGGCTGCGAAGAAGCGCACCGCGAAGAAGGCTGCGAAGAAGCGCACCGCGAAGAAGGCTGCGAAGAAGCGCACCACCAAGAAGCGCGCGACCCGCAAGAAGCGCTGAGTCGCGCGTTCTTGCGTTTGGTCTCCAGTCCTTGAGAGATCGTCGAGTCAGAGGGGCGCGCGAACGTCTTGTTGTTTCGCCGCTCCGATGTGCGGCCACCGATTCGATCGTGGGCGGTACTCTAAGAATCTGAGCTCGACTTGCCCTCTCTCGGCGGGTGTGGCGCTGGCTTTCGCGACACATCGAAAGGGGACCAGCGGCGACAGGCCTCTTGTCGTCCGCACCCCAGACGGCGCGAGCCGGGCTGGACTCGGGGCGAATGGTCGCTGGCCGAGTGAGAGAGCTTAGTGAGAGCGCAGTATGCGGAAAATGCAGCCTGCGTTCGATTGACAAGTCGTGGTGAGCAGCAAGCTCTGGTGGTGCAGAGCAGGGCTGCCGTGGCCTAGACGCGAATGTCGCGTCGAAGTCCAGCCTACCGTTGCGCCCTGGCGAGCTTTCGAAAGTCGCCGGGGCGCAGCCGATCGTAATCGGTCGGTCCAGAAGCTGGATCATTTGCGCTACCACGACTCGAGTTTGTGTCCCAGGCAACACCTCGGCTTGGGCAACGTACTGGCGAATCCCGTCTTAGTGATCTCGACCAGGGGAGTGCTTCCATCAGGGGAGTGCTTCCATCAGGGGAGCGCTTCCATCAGGGGAGCGCTTCCATCAGGGGAGTGCTTCCATCAGGGGAGCGTTCCACTACGGCTTCGACCCAGCATGGCCCGGCACGGCCTTACGACGAACGGACCTCACTCCCGAGAAGCCGACGGAGTCGGGGCGGCTCGGTTCGAAGCGCAAGCACCTTCTCGCGATCGACCGCTACGGCACCGGGCGCGAAGCCTTTTGGCTTTCGAATGAACCGGCGTGGCGAGTACTGCACCTCCACCACCGCTTCGCCGGCCGCTTCGCTGAAGTGGACGGCGAGGGTGGCTGCATCGATGAGGACCGGCGCGGGACAGGCTTCGCCCTTGTTCAAGGGAACTACGACATGTGCCCCGTGCTGGCCGCGGACGTGAAGCCAGAGATCGCGTCCGCGGGCAACTTGAAGCGTAAGCCGGTCGTTATCGGCGGCGCCTCGGCCGACCAAGATCGTCCGATCGCCGGTCCCCCGAAACGACCGATAGGGGAGCCGCTTGAGCTCCTTACGGCGAGCCGGGGCTATCTGCTGGCGAATGCCCAGCCTCTCCGCTGCGACGCGAAGCTCGGCGATCGTGTCCTCCGCCGCGCCCTTCACCCGTTCGATCAGGGCTTCGACGCGTGCTTGCTCTCGTGTGGTGAGATCGAGCCGCTCTAGCGCAAGGGTGGAACCTCGCTCGAGCTTTCTCGCCCGTCGATAGAGCCGATCGGCATGGGTTTTGGGGCCGAGCTTCGGATCGATCGCCACCGTCCGTTGCTCCGGCGGGTCCAGCATCCAGTCGGTGACCGTCACCGCCGAAGCGTCGGCGTCAAAGGTGTGAAGGTGCGCCAGGATCAGATCTGCGGTTTGGCGAAGGCCGTCGATCTCCGCGCCGCGAGCCAGGTCCCCCGCGATCGCGCGGCGACGGTTTCGGAGTTTCTTTTCTAGCCGACTCAGGCTACGGAGGAGTTCGCGCCGCTCTCGCGAGAGCCGTCGGTCCTGAAGCGCGGCCAGGAGGTCCGTACCCGCGCGTTCCAACGCGGCGCGGCTCTCGGCTACTCGTAGCTCCCCGGTCGTACCCGGATGATAGTCCCCGTCGGGCGGCCGGTCGCCCTGCATGCCTCGGACGATCGAGCCTTCGAGAAACACGACTCGTCCACGCTGGCCCCACGCTTCCGCAACCAGGGCGAGGGATTCGGATAGGCCGAGTACGATCGCCCCACCGCTTTCGCCGACCCATCGAATGGTCCTCCCCTCGAGGTGCTTTCGGAGGAGCTGCACGAACGCGTTCGCGGGGGCGCCTTTGGGCCGCCGATGCACAAGACCGATCGTCCGAAGTTCGGCGCCGAGCGCCGCGACGAGAGTCGCCCGAACGGGAGGACCAAGACCGAGGGATAGAACGTCGCCTTCGGGGAGGTCGATTCGCTGCACTCGGGCGCCGACCAAGATTGGGGCGAGCGACTCCGAAGGTTGGAGGCCACGCACCGCCCAGCCGGACGGGAGGGGTGCGACCGTGCTCACGCCAGCATGGCGGCGAGCTTTTCGGCTTCGCCCACCGATCGCTCCGATTCGATGCTCACGAATGCCTCCGATGCGGCGAGCGCGCTGAGCCGCGCCTCGACTTCCATCAGCATGCCCTCGCTGATCCGGGTTCGCATGCCGATGCCCCGGATCCTTCCGTAGTAGACATCCCCGAGGGGATCCGCTTCGAGGGGATCGGATCCATGGATGACCCCCATTCGCTCGGCGAAGGCAAACGCGTCCTCCGCTTCCCACAACCCCCCCGCGATCCACACCGGCCGGCAGCCCTCCGGAAGGTTCAAGGAGTCGAAGTAGCCGCGAAGACGATCCCGATCGCGCTGCCCCGTCGACACTCGGCCATCGGTGCACACCACCACCGCGGTGGCTTCGAGGGCCGCGGCCGCTTCGGCGAGCCACGTCTTTCCCGCGGTGAGCTGGTCTGAGTCTCGAAGAGGGCCGTGTTCGGACACGACGGAACTTTCCGGCGCCAGGACGGCAAGGACCGGCTCGGGAGTTTCCTTTCGCCAGCGAGTGAGGGTGGCTCGACGGGGAAGCGGCGCCCGAAGGGCGAGCTCGGCGAAGCGAAGGTGCTCCCGATACTTCGGGCCGGGCATCCGTTCGATGCTCGCGCCGACATGGACTCTACTCACGGTACTCACGCTCCTCCCGTTCGAACAGGGTGGCCGCCATGATACAGTCCCGCCGTGGGCGAGGCTCGACGATTCGTTACGGCGGCTACCGGCCGCCATCTGCTCGCCGGTCTGGCGGTCTTGGGGCCGCTCTTGGCGTTCGCCGGATGCGGAGATGACGTGGTGCAGCAGTCGTTTCGGCCCGACGACGGGACCGAGTGCGACGGTGTGGATTCCGATGGCAACCCGACCGGGACCCGGACCTGCGCCGACGGGCAGCTATGTCTTCAGGGGCGGTGCTTTTCACCGTGCGACTCGGACGCGGACTGCGGTCGACGCGAGTCTTGTCAGGATGGGGTGTGTGTGCCGAGTGGGGGAGTGCGCGATGCCTCGGTGGTCGATCGAGAAGTCGACCCCTGCTTCGGCGCTGACACGCGTTGCGTGGCTCCGACGCCGGCCTGCGATCCGGTGACCGGTGAGTGTGTCGCCTGCCTCGGGCCCGAGGACTGCGCCACGGATCCGGACGGCAACACCGTATGCGACATCGCCTACCGTCGGTGCGTTGCCCCCGCAGAGTCCCAGTGTGCGGCCTGCAATGAGACCGCCGACTGCAGCGCCGACGAATCGCTGGTGTGCGTCGGACCCACGTCAACGCTGAATGAACGCGTGTGCGTGCCGATGGGCACCGCGTGCGAACCTCCGTTCATGCTGGTCGAAGGAGTGTGCCTTCCACGTCTCGGATGCACGGGGCTTCGAAACGGGATCAGCAACGGGTTTGTTTGCGTCGTCGATGCGGATTGCACGGGTGGGTCGCGCGAACCCGATCTCGGACAGTGCGAGGACGAACGATGCCGCGTGGTGTGCGGGGTCGAGGCCGACTGTCCCGAGCCCCTGAGTTGCGACGGGGCCTTTTGTGTAGACTCCTAACCGGGTGAAGGAAGTCCAATGATGGTACGGATCTTTGGAATTGCGTGGTTTGTTCTGACCTTTGCGAGTTCGGCGCTCGCTCAGAACCCGAACTGGCCTCCGCAGGGCCCGGTCGAGCCCGCCGACTTGATGGACCCCGGGACCTGGCCGAGCGATCCCGGCTACGGCTACGACATCCGTGGGGAAGAGGGGGAGACCTGCGAGCCCTCCGGTACCTGCTGGGATGGTCGGCAGCGGGGCGGACAGTGGAACTTCTGGTCCTGGACTCCCCCCGAGGCGCTCGCCCGGGAGACGTTTCGGACCGAAGAAACGATGCTCGGCTCGGGCACCTGGACCGATATGGCCTGGCAGTACACGATCGGCGACCGGTCGGTCGTCATCGCGGTACTCGACAGCGGCATTCGTTGGCGCGAACGAGACCTGGTCAACCAGTACTACATCAACGCGGCGGAGCTCACTGCGGCCGGTCTCGACCCGCATTGCCTGCCGGAGGCTCCGGCCGGTCACACCGGCGACCCGGTGGACATCGACGGTGATGGTTATCTAACGATGCGCGACTGGTTTGTCGGTCGAACCGAGGAAGAGACCGCGGCGCTCAACACCGAGATCGACATGATCGGGAACGGCAACGGGATCGCGGAGCCTGGCGATTTGATCGTGATTTGCAGCGACGGCACCGACGACGATGGCAATGGGTACATCGACGACATCTCGGGCTGGGACTTTCATCACAACGACAACGATCCAAACGACGACACCGACTTTGGCCACGGAACCGGCGAAGCGCGATGGAGCATGGCGGAAGGCAACAACGGCATCGGCGAAGTCGGGTACTGCCCCGAGTGTCGCGCTCTCATGGTGCGGGCCGGCGATAGCTTTATCGTGGACGTTCAGGACTACGCGCAGTCGGTGATCTTTGCCGTCGATTCGGGAGCGGTGATCATTCAGGAAGCTCTCGGCAGTCTCAATCACTCGACGTACATGCGTCGGGCGAATGACTACGCTTACGACAACGACGTTCTGATCGTGGCGAGCGCTGCGGATGAAAACAGTCGGCACCACAACTTCCCCGGCACTTCGAACCACACGCTGTACGTTCACGCGATTCAGTACGCAGGCGCAGAAGCGCAGGACGCGGACTCGTTTCTCGCGTTCAATAACTGCACGAACTACGGGGGTCAGCTCGCCCTCTCTGCCCCGGGCACGGGATGCTCATCGGAAGCGACCGGCGTGACGTCGGGGATCGCAGGCCTCGTGGTGTCGGCATCTCGGTCGTCGGATCGGCCTGACGGACCGCTCGACCCGCCGCTTCGCGCGGAGGAGATGCGCCAGCTCCTGATTACTTCGGTCGACGACATCTACATCCCCGAGAGCCAGCCCGATCATCCGGCGTTCAACCAGGAGCTTTACCCAAGCCGGGAAGGGTGGGACCAGCGCTTTGGCTACGGGCGGATCAATGCGTACGGCGCGGTTCGCGCGGTGTGGGAAGGCCGGATCCCGCCCGAGGTCGACGTGGTGTACCCAGACTGGTTTCGGCCCCTCTACCGAGACCGAACTCCGTCGATCACCCTCCGAGGGAAGATTGCCGCGGACCGCGCGGAGAGCTTTGACTACGTGATCGAATGGGCGGCGGGGATCGAACCCAACGACGAGGACTTCACCACCCTCGCCGAAGCGTCCGGCGTGACCGAAGCGATCGAGGGTGACCTTGTCGACTGGGACATCTCGAACCTCGAGATCGATAACCCCGGGGAGGTGGAGAATCGGTTTACCGCGACGGTTCGAATTCGGGTGACCGCGAATTATCCCGCGCCGATCGGCGCGGTGACCGGCGAACAGCGACGGGTGTACGCGATCCTCGAGGACCCGGATCTGCTGCCCGGGTTTCCCCTGGCGCTCGGGCTCCGCAATCCGAGCGACGAGTTCTTCGCCGCGTCGGGTGAGGGCTCACCCAAGCTCGCGGATCTCGACGGCGACGACAAGCTCGAGATCGTATTCGCCGATTCGGACGGCCTCCTTCACGTGTTTAACGAAGACGGGAGCGAGCTTCCGGGCTATCCGGTGCGGCTCGGCGTCCTTCGAGGAATGGACCCGGCAGACCCGAACAATATTCTCGGCTCGGCGGCGTATGCGGGTGCGGTTCCGACCGACGATCTCTCTCCAGCGGTGGTGATCAATGTCCCCGCGGTCGGAGACCTCGACGGCGACGGCAATG
>JBCCZL010000392.1:0-9512 GCA_039187775.1 Myxococcota bacterium | reverse complement strand
CACCGAAGCTATGTGAAGAGTAAGAACTACCGCGAGCTTCGACGGATCATGGGAGAGGGGCTGGTCACCTACGATGGACCAACCTGGGTGGACCAACGCCGTCGCGTGCAGCCTGCGTTCACTCGCGCGGCGGTGGCTGAGCTACGCCCTCGGCTCGAGCGGTCGGCGAGGCGTTTCGTGGAGTCGCTTGCGGGAGGGGAGCAAGACCTTACGGCTCCGATCAACGAGGTGAGCTCGCGGCTCACCAATCAGGTGCTATTTGGCGTCGAGGGTCGCCGGCCCGGTCGGCTTCACGGGTGGATCGAGACGGTAAGCGAGGCGGCGGTCGCCCGCATCTACGAGCCTGTGGCGGTGCCCCGCTGGATCTCCACCAAGCGACGTCGAGACGAACAAGCCGCCATCGATGCGATCGACGAGGAAGTGCGGGCGCTGTTTCGCGACCGGCAGGGCGTTCCCAATCGGCAGGGCGTTCTCGATCGGCAGAGCGTTCCCGATCGGCAGAGCGTTCGCGGTCAGCAGCGCGTTCCCAATCGGGTGAGCGTTCTCAATCGGGTGAGCGTTCCCAATCGGCGGAGCGTTCGTGGTCAAAAGAGCGGCGCGCCGTCCGTGTCCTGCGAGCTCGTCGACGATGCGGTCATCGGTCTTCCCCGTTCGCTCCGAGACCAGCTCGTGACCTTGCTGCTTACCGGCCAAGATACCCTGGCGGCGGCTCTAAAGTGGTTCGTACTCACACTCGCCGACCACCCCGAGCTTCAGTTCCGAATCGGGGCAGAGGCCCAAACCGAGCGTGGCGAGGCGCCCCTTGCGAAAGCTGTGCTCTTCGAGGTGCTTCGCCTCTATCCACCGATTCCCGTGGTTGCCCGCACCCCGGTCGAAGAACGTCGGCTTGGAGAGTTCGCCATTCCTGCGGGGAGCGTGGTGTTGTGCTGCATCGAGGCTCTTCATCGCCATCCCGCGCACTGGTCGGAGCCGGCGCGATTCATGCCCGAGCGTTTCTTGAACGCGTCGTCCCATCGCGCGTATCTTCCGTTTTCCGCAGGGCCGCGGCGCTGCATCGGAGCGCAGCTCGCGGTCGTGCAGTGCCTTGCGGTGATCAAGGCGCTCTTCGCTCGGTTCGAGGTTCACCGGCCTTCCGAGGCGGTGGTCAGTAAGACGACGATCACCCTGTCACCCCGCGCGGTTCGCGTGGCTTTGAAGCCTCGGCGAGCGGTGCCGACGTATCCACCGGAGAGCCTGCGTCTCCCCGATGAGCTCGAGGCGGGTGGGTACCGGGTTCGCTTTGCTCAGTCGGAAGCAGATTTGCTCCGCGTTCAGCGTCTTCGATATCGCGTGTTTAACCGGGAGTTGGGATGCGGTCTTCGCCGCTCGGATCGGACCGAGCTGGATGCCGATCGTTTCGATCGCACGAGCCACCACCTACTGGTTGAAAGCAAGGCCGGAGACCTCGTCGGTACCTATCGACTTCGACCTCCGAAGGCATCGGGGGGATACTATTCGGAGGGAGACTTCGAGCTTTGCACCCTTCCTCGCGAGGTGCTTCAAGAGGGAGTCGAGATTGGGAGAGCGTGCATCGCGTCTCCGGACCGGAACGGTCGGGTGCTGCTTCTTCTATGGAAGGGCCTTGCGCGGTACCTGCAGGCGGCGGGCTGTCGCTATCTCTTTGGCTGCTCGTCGATCCCCGGCGTCGATCCCAAGCGAGGATGGGGCCTCTATCGCCGTCTCGAGGCAGAGGGCCATGTGCACTCAAAGATCACGGTCCTTCCCACCTCAGAACGGTGTCTGCCGAGGTCGCCTTCGGCGGCGGCCTTTGAGCCTCCGTTGCTACTTGCGGGGTATCTTCGACAGGGAGCGAGAGTGTGCAGTCCGCCTGCATTGGACCGGGAGTTTCGCGCCATCAGCTATTTCACACTGCTGGATGTGGATGAGCTCCCTGCGCGAAGCCGACGCAGATTATTTTCGGGGCGCGGCTGGCGCGCGGAGTGTTCGGGGCGCGGCTGGCGCGCGGAGTGTTCGGGGCGCGGCTGGCGCGCGGAGTAGCGCCATTGAGCCAAGTCGAGCGCGGGCTAGGTCGCATCGGTCACCAGAGGTGATGGATCGCGTTCGAAAGGGCTGGATTCCCGCGGACCTCGGACGGGAAGACGCCGCAGCGGTACTCGACGTACCGCGAGGACGGCGGGAGGGAGAAGGCCGTGGAGAAGTCCCGGGGAAGGTGGCGCTTTCGGGCGCGAGACACGCCGACTGGTGACCGATGCGGGCTAAGTCGTCTTGCGCGAGCGTGCGCTCGCTCGCCCCGTCGTGTGCTCCTGTGGGTTGCGTCTTTTACGGTCGTCTGTGGATTCGTCGCGGCGGATCTCTCGTTCGAGGCGGACTACGCCGCGCTTCTCCCCGCTGAAGCTCCGGAGACCGAAGACTTCTACCGCATGGGCGGGGCCTGGTACGGCGTGGTCGCGATCGATCAGGTTGGCGCGATGGAGGCCGGTCAGGACGAGGAGATCGAACACACCGCGGCCGAGCTGGCGGATCGGATTTCCCGCGTCGAAGGCATCGAGTTCGCACAAGCGTCTCCACCCCGAGCGTTCTTCGAAGAGCGGATTCTTTACTTCTTGACCGCGGAACAGTTTCGCGCGTTCGCCGCTTCGGTCGAAGACCTGATCGCCCGAGAACGAGCCCGTCAGAATCCGCTGTACGTCGATCTCGAAGACCCTTCCGAAGTGGCACTGCCTAGAGACCTGGACATCGACGAACGATGGGAACGCTACGTCAGCGAAGATGGCTGGTATCGCTACATTCTCTTTCGCCCATCGTTTTCCCCAACAGACATCGAACGAAGCCGCGAGCTGTTTCGTTCCGTGGACCGAGCGGTCGCGCAGTTTCGACAAGAGTCGGACCGCGACCTCATCTGTCGGTTCGGAGGACCGCACTACAGCCACCTTCAGGAGGATGACGAAATTGGGGCTGACCTTGTTCGGGCGGGCAGCCTATCGGCGCTATTGGTAGCCCTCGTGGTGCTGGTCTGGGCTCGGCGCCTGAGGGCGCTCGCGATCTTGTTCGTTCCCGTCGGCATCAGCGTCGTCTGGACTCTCGCGTTTGCTGCGGTCGCACTGGGGAGGCTGAACGTCGTGTCGGCGTTTCTCGTTCCGATCCTGTTCGGGCTGGGGGTCGACTTTGGGGTGCACATCGCGGGTCGGTATCGGGAAGAGCGGTCCGGTGGTCGAGGAGTCGAAGACGCTGTGGTTCTCGCGGTCGCCCATACCGGGCGTGCTTGCCTCACCGCGGCGCTCACCACCATGGTGGCGTTCTTGAGTTTGACCCTCGCCGCCTTTCGGGGCTTCTCGGAGTTTGGCCTGATCGCGGCGGTGGGAGTGTTGGCGGCGCTGGTTAGCGGGATCGTCCTGTTTCCTGCGCTCATAGTGATGCTCGACTCAGACGAGGCGCCCCCGGTGAAAGCCGCCGGGGCTCCCGCCGAGCTGCCTCGATGCTTCGTGCCCCTGGTCGTCGCGATCCTCGGCATCGGTTCGGTCGGCGGCGCCCTTTCGATACCTGCCATCGGCTTCGAAACGGACCTCGACGAGCTCCGTGGCGATAGCGAAGCCCTCGAGTTTGATCGGTACCTCACCCGTTCGCTCGGAGGTGCAACCGCCCCGAGCGTGTTCTCCGTCGACGGCGCGCCGGCGGAGGACACAACCCGTGCGGCCCTCGACCCATTGCCCTCCGTAGAGTTCATCGTTTCCGCCCGGGATCTAGTCCCCGGACGTCAATCCCAGCGGGCCCAGGGGATGGCTCGCCTTCGATCGATGCTTCCGGATATCGCGATGATTCCTGAGGCGCGCCGCTCGGACGTCGCGCAGCTGTCGGGCTTGCTGGAGGCTGAGCCGTTCGGAGTGGCGGACCTGCCCGCTTCGCTCCGCGCAAGGTTCGAGGGCGGTGACCGGCAGATTCTTCTTGCGTCGACGACCCCCCACACCTCGACCATCGATGGCTCGATCGAGTGGGCGAAGGCGCTCGAAGGACTGCGGCACGAAGTCGAGCAGCGTGGCGGTTCCGTGAGGGTGCTGAGTGGCCCCGCGATAAGCGGTCGCCTGTTCGCCACAGTATTGGAGGATCTACCCACGGTACTCGTCGCTTCGCTGCTCGGCGTGTTCTTGATGCTGGTGGCCGACCTCCGGAGCCTCCGCGACGCCCTGATCGTGGAGTGCATGGTGGTTGGGGGCCTCTTGAGCACCGTAGGAATCCTCGGCATTGCGGATGCGAAGCTCAATGTGTTCAACGTGCTCATCTTTCCGACGTTGCTCGGCATCGGTGTCGACAGCGCGGTGCACCTCGTCCATCGGGCCCGTGCCGACGGCCGGGCGGGCTTCGGTCGGGCGTTGCGCCGGGTAGGTACCGCGAGCCTTGTGTCATCGCTGACCACGCTCGGCGGCTTCGGCACGCTTCTCATCGCCCATCACCGAGGCATTCAGTCGATCGGACTGCTTGCAGTCCTCGGAATCACCGCCATGTGGGTCACGAGCATATTCGGCACCGCGGCCGTCCTTCGAATGCGTTTCGAGTTCCCGCCCGTCGGGAAGTGAGTTCGAGGCGTGCGATGAACTGCGGCTACCAGAGGTCCGATAGATGAGCGCGGTTGGCGCTACTTCACTCAGCACTCGGTCCAGCGGTCGGATGGCAGTGAGGCCAAGAGAGCATCGCTCCCCTGGTTGTACGCCAGAGTCGAAGCCAAAGGCCCGCTCCCGACCGCCTCTGCCGCATATCCGTGAAACGCTTCTGTTCCGCTCCACGGCGGAATGATGGCCAAGAGGGTGCTCTTCTCGTAGAGAGCGATCCCATTTCCTTCGGGGAGCCAAACGACCCCGAGGTCCCGTGCCAATGGGAGCGCGGATCCAAGAGGAGCTCGGCAGTGCTTCGCTGGGTTGAGCGGTGCCTGCCCCTGCTGCGCGACGTTCCAATCGACGTCCTCTGGCGCCCTCACTAGGTTTCTCACCCAACAAGTGCGCATCCCAAAGTCGGGGTTTGCACCGCAGAGATAGAAGTAGACGCACCGCTCATCGGCTTCGACGACCGCATGTGCGTTCCCGTGGGGACTGGGTGCCTCGAGCAGGATGCCGGGGGGCTGTGGCCCGTCGCTCCCGGGCGTCTGCTTCTTGCGAAAGAGTCCAAACATCTTTCCGGCTTTCCCCCTGAGGATACCTGCGCCGACCTTTCCACCGAAGGCGCATCGCGCCTGTCGGAAGGAACGTCCTTGGACGGATAGTCCAACCCGTAGAAAGTCTCTGGCAACCACCACGGTGAGTGCGGGTTAACGGGTTTCGCCTTCGGGGAGGCGGAGCGTGCGGTAGGTGACTCGTCCGGCGGCGGCTTCGCATTCGACGTCGTCTTGGATCGTGGTGCCGTCTCTTGTGATCTCGAGGCGTACGAGGAACGGTGCTTCGCCGGCCTCGACTGCGAGCTCGAGTTGAAAGTAGCCAGCGGAGTTGGTGGTGTCGGTGGCGAGTGAGGTGCGGCGACCGGTCGCGTCCACCCGGAGGCGTGAGAGGCCTTTGTGATGTTCGTTCACCACGCGGCCGTGCAGGACAAACGAGTTCACACCCGCGCGAACCGGACCAATCGTTGCCTCTTCGGCTCGACCGCAGAGGGCATCCTGGTTTTGCTGATGTGCAAGCCGCCGGGCGGTTGCCTGCTGAGCCCGTTCGCTTTCCCGGCCGTGGCGGGCGGCGATGCGAGCCTCCTCCCGAGCGAGGGCTCGACCCTTGGCCTCGGCGAGGCGACAGAGGTCGATGGCCACTCGGCGGCTCGCGGCATCGGCTCCCACGAAGCCCGAGCTGAATCTCTCTTCGATGACTGGCTGCGCGTCGCGGCGCGGACGGGTTTCGGTTGGCATCGTGACACTCCCTCAGCTGAACACGCTGTCGATAAATGCCGCGGCCTGGTTGGCGTCCCGGCAGGGCTCGCCGCTCGGCGGCTGAATAAGGACCAGGTTGTTGGCGTTGGCGGTCTGGCCTCCCTGGATGAGGAGACAGTTGGTGGACACGTTGCCCGCCGTGACATTAAGGCTTCCGTAGGTGAACGCGGAAACGGTCGTTTCGGACGGGACCTCTTTGAGCCGGTTGCCCTCTGCTCGAACAGTGAATGCCATGGCGAAGAGGCTACAGGCCAGGCTCCCACCGGCTTGACCACTGTCGATGTGGCTGTCCTGGATGCTGACGTCATCGTTGGATAGGAGCACTGCACTCGCCAGCTGCGGGGTGGTGGATGCCGCGGGCGCATAGCTCACCTGATTGTCGTGAAAGAGAATGTTGCCGCCGGCGACGACGCTTGCGGTGGTATCGAATCCGCTCTGCACCGCGGGCCCTACTCCGAATCCACCCATGTCAAAGAACCAGAGCGGAGGAGAGCCGAGTTCGTTTGCCAGTCCCGCGTTCACCACGGTAGCGGCAACGCCCCCAAGAAAGTCCAATACCGCCTCGGTGGTTGCCGATTGGAACGCGGTAAACGCAGGCAGGAGGGAGGATGGCCCAGTGATCGGGACGCTGGCCGGAGGCACAAAGGTTGCGGTTCCCGGCCCGTGGGAAGCGAGTTCGTTGTCCGAGATAGTCATCGGTCCAAGGCCGAGGACGAGGAGTGCCCGCCCCTCCGGAACCACCACGACGTTGCCGTGAATCCGTGCGCTTGGAACTGCGGTTTGCCGATTCACCGACCCCGATGGGGTGGCGGCGCCGTCGCTCGGCGGCGTGGTCGCGCGGAGCACGATCCCTCCGCGAAGACCAGCTCGCGCCGGATCGGGGCTCCCATTGCGAGCGCCATTGTCGACGATGCGATTCGCTTCGATGACGATTCCTTCGGAGCGAAGCGCGAACACGCCGCAGATCGGTTCGAGATGACTCGTGCCGTTTCGTTCGATGATGTTCTGACGAATCAGGACGTCCTCTCCATCGGCAAGAGTGACCGCTCCCTGGGCGGCAAACCCGCGCATCTCGGCGGGAAGCTCGGGAACGTCGAGCAGGATGCACCCACGGATTTCGTTTCCTTCGATGCGGAGCCGGTTGACGGTAATGAACTCGTCTTCTCCGCTCAGGTCGAAGAACCGCGCGACACCCACCCCGCTTCGGCCCATCGCCTCGATGCGGTTATTGGCGATGAGCACATCTTCGACGGCGCCCATCGAGATCGGGACGAGCGGGTTGTCGGGGTTGTTGTCGTCCGGCGGAGGAAGGGGAAACCACAAGAGGTCGGGGCAGCCGTCGTTGTCGAGGTCGACCATGACGCCTTGAGGAATGGTGATCCATCCCTTCATGAACTCAAGGTAGTCGGTGACGGCGAGCGTCAGGAAGCTGGTCGGCGACCAGGCCCAGGAACCCAGCGTGATGCCATCGCCGTTGCCTCCATGAATCCGGTTATTGCGGATTTCCACACGCTCCGAGCCGCCGACGATCTGGATTCCGCCAAGCACAGTGTTGGTGAGCTTTGCGGTATTGATCGCAAGAATCTCGTTGTCTCGGATACGAAGGTCCTCGCCGCCGCATACGAGCGACGGCCAACGGCCCAAAGGTCCGGTCCCAAGCGGCTCTTCCAACACCTCTCCGAGGATGTTCGAGTGCTGCAAGGTGAGCGCCTTCACGAAGGACGCCTGCACCGCCTGGCGTCCCCGGACCGCGACCGATAGGCGTTCGAGGACGACTTCCTCGGTAGTCGAAACGGGGATCGGCGCATTTGCGCCCGGCGGGGCGCCGAAGTTGACCGGCGGAATCGCGGTCCCGAGGACCTCGACTCCGATGATCGCTTCGGCCTCGATCGCAAGATCACGAATCGTGATGTGCTGGCTGTCTCGAACACGAATGACGGACGGAGCGTCCTCCGGCGCGCGGAGAATCGTTCTTGGGCCGCAGCCTTCGAGGGTGACATTGACCCGCTCCTCGACCGAGACGAACTCGCGGTATTCACCCGCGAGGATGCAGACCTTGCCACCATTCGCGGGGAGTGCGTCGACGGCCTTTTGAATGCTGGTGAACTTTCCGTGGGTAATGACGCCGTCGCCGACGGTGTGGGTGCAGCAGGTTTGAAGCTGGGTGAGCGGTAGAAAGCTCGGTCGGCAGTCGTCCAGCAGATCGAAGGTGAGCCCGTTGGGGCCATCCTTCCATTCCACGAGAGCGAGGGGGGCAAAGAAGCGTCGCACCCCATGGGGCCCCCGCGAGACTTCGAGGGACCAGGGGACGACTTGGTTGGGCGTCGCGGGTCGCGCCGCGATGATCCAGTGGTCGGCAGTGACAAAATCGCTTCCCGTGATCGTCACCTCGAGGCCGGTGGTGCCGAGCGGAAGCGGAGTGTTGGGGACAAATGGGATCGCTGCTGGAGAGGTCTTATCGTCGCCCCGGTCCCACATTCGGAGGTAATAAAACGGAGGAGCAAGGTCGGCCTGGTCGGCTCGATTGAGCCACTCCTCGCCGAAGTTCGCCGGCACTTGATCCGCGAGCTCGAGGGTGATCGTTCGCGTATTGGGATCGTAGGAGCTCGCGATTCGAGCAAGGTGTCCGGAAAGCTCAGCGGTCTTTTCCTGGTTCGGGAGCACCGTTGACCAAGGTAAAAGTTCGACGATCTGACCCGAGAGCGGCCAATGCGCCTGGTCTTTCGGTTCTGTCTGAAACGTGATTGTGAGCTGGTCCGCGGCCAAGTCGACCCGATAGAGCGGGCAGCCGTTATCGAAGCCCCACGTCAGCGTACTGTCATCGACGAGCTGGACGCGAATGGCCTGGTTCTCCGCGCCCAGATAGCCTCCAGCCACCGGCGGATTGCAAAGATCGGCGGGATCTCCACCGGGGATGAATCCCACCTGGAGCTCTGCGTCGACCACGCGCTCGCAGGTTTCGTCGACCGCGCCGAGGCCGGCGGAGTCCCACGCGGCGGTGAGTGTATTCCACGCTTCGGTGCAGTCGTCGCCAGACACATCGGTAGCCACCCGCACGCGCTGCATGGTGCGGAGTCGAAACGATGTGTCGGGGCCGGCGAGAGCTACCTCATAAAGCTCGCGATCCTCGGGCGCAGTGACCGCTTGATGCCAGCTCTCGACGTAGACGAGGTCGCGGCGGCCGGCCGTCGGCGCGGCGCGTTCCGTGGCGGGCTGCTGGAGCCAATCTTGCTGAAGGGCGTACTGCTGGATCTTCGGATTCCAGAGGCGCCGACCTCCGAGGTACAGCGTGCCGGCACCGATCTCGAAGTCCATTTCGCCGGCGCCGTTGAGCCCACCGTTTTGAATCGCGAAGCCGTTGTCGGGGCTCCCGTGCGGACCGATGATGTCGAGGTGGGAGCGCCGCTCTTCCTCGTCGCCGATCCGCGCGGCTTCGTTGGTGTCGTCGTCGGTAAGGACCCTGCCTTGCTGCTGCCGGACGCTCGTGTACCGCTTGTCGGGATCGAATGCGTTGCGAGTAATATCCATGATCTTGCTCTTCAGAGAGGTGAACCGCGAAATGTCGTTGGGGAAACCGCGCGTCTCGCTGTCTGGGAGAGCGCCCCCGCAGCCT
>JBCCZL010000391.1:0-9514 GCA_039187775.1 Myxococcota bacterium | reverse complement strand
GGCGTATCGGCGACGGTTTACGACCTTCCGAGCTAAGCGGTTCCGGCGGAGCACGGGTGGAGCAATCGTCGTCTCGGGAGATCGGGAACCTCGTTTCCGAGTTCGGACTTCGTCCTGGGGTCCGCACCGTGGAGCTCGACGCGGAGCACCGAGTGTTCTTTACGGAGCTTCCGCAAGCGCTTCGAATGGATGACGATGGTTTTCGCGAGCTCTGGGACCTCCACCCGGCCGAGTTCCACCGGATTCGAATGGGGGGCCGCGAAGTGCGCACTCCCCGTTGGCAGCAGGCGTTCGGGCGAGACTATGTCTACACCGGCAACATCAATCGAGCTCGCCCGATCCCGTCGCGGCTGAGTCCTCTCGTCGAGTACGCCCAACGCGAGTTCGACCCGCGAATCAACGGCCTCCTCGTCAACTGGTACGACGCCGCGAAGGGACACTATATCGGCCGCCACCGCGACACGAGGAGCCAGCTGATGCCGGGTGCGCCGATCGTCACGATGTCTTTCGGCGCCGCGCGGACGTTTCGACTTCGGCCCTGGAAGGGCACCAGCAAGATCGACACCGTGCTCGAGGACGGCACGATCACGATCCTGCCCTACGATACGAATCTGGCGTTCACCCACGAAGTCCCGCTCTTTGCGGCCGATGAGGGGACACGGGTCTCGGTCACCCTTCGCGCTTTTCGATGAGCGCTCCTCGCCGGCGCTGGCTCCGATACGCCCGTGGCGTGGGGATGTCGAACCGCTCGCGACCTCGACAGATCCCTTCGCCGTGGACCGAGGCGCTGGGGTCGAACTGGTGAAGGATCGCGAGCTGAAGGTTGGCGATTAGATCGCCTCCGTCGTAGGAATGCAGGGCCGTCACGTGGGGCGCTTCACATGGATGTCGCCGGACGTTCGCGCGTACTTGCCCGCGCCACTCGAAAGCAAATCTATCGTTGGCTCGAAGCCTACAAGCTTCCCTGTAGCCGAGACTGTAACCCTCCTCACGTACGTCTCGCTCGGTTCGGTGACGCAGGTTCTTTCACGAAGAACCTTCTCGATTGCCGAAAAGACCCGCCCTCCGCTTTGAGTATAGCAAGGAGCGAGAGAGGCCCGATCGTGGGCCATTGGAGGGTTGGTATGGCGTGGCGCAGTGCGTTTGTGCTCGTGGTGGTGCTTGGGGGCTGTGGCGACGACGGGTCGACCTCGATCGATGGCGCGGTGGACGCGACTTCCGACCGGACCGCCGATGCGGACGCTGCGGCGATGTGTGGCAGCAACGCTGACTGCGACAACGGGTCGTTTTGCGATGGGCCAGAAAGCTGCGACCCCGGTAACGCCGCGGCCGACGCTCGGGGGTGCGTGGCGGGGGACGGCGATCCCTGCATGACCGGCCAGATGTGCAATGAGACCGACGATCGTTGCGACACGATCTGTGCGGTCACGGAGGACGCCGACAACGATGGCCGGCGCGCCATCGAATGCGGCGGAAACGACTGCGACGACGCCGATCCGAACCGCTTTCCGGGCAATCCCGAGGTGTGTGATAGCGAAGGCCACGACGAAGACTGCGATCCTGCAACGTTTGGCGACCGCGACCTCGATGGAGACCTCGCGATCGATGCGCGGTGCTGCAACGACGCGGTCTGCGGAAACGACTGCAACGATCTTCGTCCCGACGTGGGACCCACCGCCACCGAGATTTGCGACCTCTACGACAACGACTGCGATGCGAACATCGACGAAGCGGTCACCGTCATGCTCTATCCCGACGCCGACTTCGATGGCCGAGGCGACATGACGGCGGCCCCCATGATGGGGTGTCTCGGCGACCTTGGATTCGCGCAGAACGACTTCGATTGTGACGACACGAATGCCCTCATCTACGGAGGGCCGGCGGGCGGGGAGGGAGCGCCCGAGCTCTGCGACACCGTCGACAACGACTGCGACACCACCGTCGACGAAACGCCGTCCGCGGTTCCCTGGTACGTGGACTCCGACGGCGACCTCTACGGGGACTTTTCGGAGCCGTTTATCGAGAGCTGCCTCGTCATCGTTGGCCGGGTCACCCGGGGCCTCGATTGCGACGACAGCAACAGCGCGATTCGCCCGGGGGCGCCCGACAATACCTGCGACGGCATCGACGACGACTGCGATGGACTCACCGACGAAGACATGCTGGCGGGCGGATCCGACGTTGACGGAGACGGCGTCCCCTCTGCGGGCTGTGGCGGGATGGACTGCGACGACTTCAACCCCGATCGCTTTCCCGGGGCGCCTGAGGTCTGCGACTTTCAGGACAACGACTGCGACACGTCGATCGACGAAGCGATGACATCGATCACCTGGTACGAAGATGCCGACGGCGATAGCTACGGCGATCCGCTGAAGGCGACGATGGTGAGCTGCGAGCGTCCTCCCGGCTTCGTCGCCCGGGCCGGCGACTGCGACGATAGCGATCCCGCGAGCTCTCCCGGCGCCTCCGAACTCTGCGATGGGGTCGATCAGGACTGCGACGCGCAGATCGACGAGACTCGGGCCCGTCAGGGGTTCTTTCCTGACATGGACGGCGACGAATTCGGAACCGGCATGCCCGTGTTCAGTTGCCAACCGCCGATGACGGGGCGTTGGGCCACCCAGATCTCGGATTGCGACGACTCGAATACGGGCATCCGAAATGGCGTCATCCACTACGCCGACACCGACATGGACATGTTTGGTGATCCGAACGTTCCCGAGGTGCGATGCATCGGCGACGCCGCAGGATTTGTGCTCGATGACCAGGACTGCGACGACACCACCGACGAGGTCAGCCCCGTGGCGCCGGAACTCTGCAACAGCCGAAACGACGACTGCGACACGATGACCGATGAAGGCGCCTCGGCATTCTGCGCGCTCCCGAACGCGACGGCTGCGTGCACGATGGGGAGCTGCGATGTGGCGATGTGCGATGCCGGCTTCGACAACTGTGACGGGATGAGCGCCACCGGATGCAACCTTTCGACGGTCGCAGACCCTATGAACTGCGGGGGCTGCGGGGTGTTGTGCGACTCGATGACCGAGAGCTGCATCAATAGCGCCTGCCAGGGCGTCGCGGAGATCGCGATTGGCGCTCGCTACAATGGGTGCATTCGGACCACGCGCGGCGATGTGCGATGCTGGGGAGCGAACGGCGCGGGACAGCTCGGCGACGGGACGTTTAGCCCGTCGCTGTCGGCGGTGACGGTGATCAATGCGGCGACGCTGTTGCCGCTTGCGAACATCGTGGATGTCGAACTTCAGAAGTCCTCGGTATCGACTCCGTTTGAAGATGGAGCGGCCTGCGCGATTCAAATGGGGGGCAACCTGTTCTGCTGGGGAACCGGAGACGAGGCGATGACCACCTCACCGGTGGACCAGCCGCGCGCGTTCCAGGTCACGGGAGTCAGCAACGTGACCGACGTTGCCATCGGACTTCGTCATACCGCGGTGATCAACTCGTTGGGGGAGGTGTGGTCCTGGGGAGACAACGCCTCGGGACAGCTCGGGCGGGGGGACGCGATCGACAGTGCCACCCCGGTCCGAATGGAAGCCGACGACGATGGGGCCGGACCGATGGCGCCATCGGCGATCACCGACGCGCTGGAAGTGCATGCGGGGGGGAACTTCACTTGCGTGCTTCGAAGCGGGCCGGTGCCGCTCTCTTGTGTTGGCACCAACAACAACCTCGAACTTGGCGTGCCGGGGGGCGGAACCAGTCAGGTCGCCGTTCCCACGGCGGTTTCGCTGCCTGCGGGGGTCACGATCTCGAAGCTGACGGTAGGGCTCTTCCACGCCTGCATTCTTCGGAGCGACGGTCAGGTGGATTGCTGGGGCAACAATCGGTCCAACGAAGCAGGGGCGACCTCGGGCAACAGTCGCCTGCCGGGAGCGATCTCCGGACCGCCACCCAACATCAACGATGTGTGGGCGGGAATGCAGTCGACCTGCGTGCGCTACATGAATCCGATGACCGGGGCCACGCTCGCGTGCTGGGGATCGAGGCGGAGGGGGCAGCGGGCCGACGGGACGACCGGCACGTCATCGAGCGCCGCATGGAATGACGCGATGCTCGAGGGCGGGGGCACCTTCGATGGAGGGCTCGCGCTCGAACCCTACTTCGAAGGCTGGTGCGCCCAGGTCGGCAACGCGGAGGTCACGTGCTGGGGGTCCAACCTGCTCGGAATCTTCGGGGTATCTCCGACGATGGTGCCTGTTCGGAGCCGGGTCGATCCCACAGCGACGGTGTCGCTCTTTCCCTAGCGCCCCTTTGCTTGCGATTCGCTAGTGGTCGATGACTCTGCCGAACTTCCGCTCCGCCAAGGGACGGATCCCCACCTTGGTCTCGTGGTCGAGGGCAAGTACGAGATCGTGCGGAAGCTCGGCGAAGGAGGAATGGGCGCGGTCTACGAGGCGCGGCGGCGAGTTATCGATCGCCGGGTCGCCATCAAGACGCTTCACGCGCATCTTGCGAGCCACGAGGACGTGGTTCGCCGGTTTCTGAATGAAGCCCGGGCGGTGAACGAAATCGGCCACGAGAACATCCTCGAGATCTACGACTTTGGACAGTTCGAGGATGGCGCGCCGTTTCTGGTCATGGAGCTGCTGGAAGGAGAGGACCTCTCGGAGCTCGTCGATCGCGTGGGGCCGCTTTCCCTCGGCCGCGCGGCGCGGATCGTTCGCCAGGTGTGCGATGCGCTCTCGGCAACCCATCGGAAGAACATCGTGCACCGCGATCTCAAGCCCGAGAACGTGTTCCTGACTCAGAACCGCGCGCGGCCGGACTTCGTGAAGGTGCTGGACTTCGGGGTGTCGAAGTTTCGCGGCCAGGAAAGTCATCTTCGGACCAAGACCGGCGTCGCGGTAGGAACGCCTTACTTCATGGCACCGGAGCAGGCCCGTGGAAAGAGCGACCTCGATCACCGCGCGGACATCTATGCCCTCGGGGTCCTTCTCTACAACGTGCTCACGAACGACTATCCATTTGTCGCCGAGTCGCAGCCCGAGCTTCTGGTGAAGATTCTCGTCGACCCTCCGCTGCCGCTCGATCGACGCCGGCCGGATCTCCCGGTCGAGGTCGTCGAGCTCGTGCATCGGATGGTCGAAAAGGAACCGGACGCGCGGCCGACGACCGCTGCCGAAGTGGGCGAGGTGCTCGCGAGATTCGTGACCGAGGACTCGCCGGCTCCGGTGTCGCTCCAGGACAGTCAGATCTCCGTGCCTCCGGAGAAGGCGCCGAATCCTGGACTCGAGACGCCGGTGCCTTCGCTCCCCTGGTCCAAGGAGCCCACCCTTGTGCCTCCGCCTCCCGCCGAGGTTCCGGTCGCGACTCCCACGGTCGAAACTTCCCCAGCCCCTCGGTGGTGGCTGCCCGTTGCGGGAGGGGTGCTGCTCCTGGCAGGTATCGGAGTCGGCGCGGGGCTCCTTTGGGCGACGCCCGATGACATTACGGTGGTGGTTTCGGCGCAGCCGGATGACGCGCTCCTCTTTCTCGACGATCAGCCCGTTCCGAATCCGTATGTATTCGAAGGGCCAGCCACCGGCGACGTGCGGACGGTCCGCGCGGTGCTGGGCGACCAAGCGGAGATCCGCCATGTCTCCTTCGACGGAAGCCAGGCGGTGTCGTTCCTTCTGCGCGACGCCATCGAACCCTCGTTCGGGCTGGGGCCGGAGTCTGAAACACCCTCCGAGCCGGACGTCAGCGAAAATCCGTCGCGCGGAGAAGTCGACGATGAACCAGAACCGCGCCCAGAACCGCGCCCACTTCCGCGCGAGGACCGGGCGCGGAACCCGGCGATGGGAGGGTCCACCATGCTGCGTGCCGAGACTCCGATGGCGAGGGCGCCGGAGCCCACCGAGATGGTGCTCGAGGCTCCCTCAGCGATGGAATCATCGATGGATGAGCCCTCGCCGATGACCGCGCGATCGCCGGAGCCCTCGCTCACCCCCACCCAGATGACCACCACCATGAACCCCTTCGACGGATGAACCGTTTCTTCTTATGGGCGCTTGTGGGATGGGTCGCCGTCGCGTCGACGGCCGCCGCGCAGTCCGAGGTGGAGGACCCCCGCGACGAAGCGGCGGCTTCCGCGGGGGTGACGGGGGCGACCGAAACCTCTGACGCACCCGATGAGGACCCCGAACCGGCACCGCCGCTGACCGAGGCAGAACGCGAAGCCCAGGAGCGATTTGCGCAGGGAGAGGCGTTCTTTGAAAGTGGCAACTACGATGCCGCTCGCGGGGCCTACGAACGCGCCTACGAACTCCTCGAGGGCACTCCGAGGCAGTACTTCCTTCTCTACAATATCGCCCTCTGTCATGAGCGGAGCTTTCGTTACGACCTCGCAATGGAGGGATATCGTCGCTATCTCGAGGAGGGGGGACCTCGCGCCGAAGCTCGGGCTGACGTGCAGGCGTCGATCCGCGCGCTTGAGAATCTCCTCGGAGCCATCGAGATCGAGAGCAACGTGCCCGCGGACGTATGGACCGACGAACGACAGGTCGGCCAAGCCCCGGGGACCGTGCTTTTGCCCGCTGGCGATCATGTGCTCGAAGTTCGAGCCTCCGGCTACGAGTCCGAATCAGTCGAGGTGAGCGTACGACCGCGGGATACCCTTCGCCGATCGGTGGTGCTCAGCGAGCTCTTCGCGGGAATCTCGCCGGGGTTCTTTCTCGCGACCGCGGGAGCGGCGGCCGTGGCGCTCGGCGTGGCGGCGTTCTTTGGAGTTCGGGCCCTCGTGTTAGAGAACGACCTCGAAGACCCGGTCGTGGCCGAAGACGGCGAACCGATCGCGGATGCGGCGCTTGCCCACGACATCTTCCTGGTGTCGGGGATCACTCTGGCCGCGGTAGCGACGGCCCTCCTCGTGCTCACGGACTTTGGGGGAAGCGACGAGGTCGAGCTTGAAGTATCGCTACTACCGGAAGGCGGGGTCATTGGACTCCGGGGCGCCCTGTGAGCCGTCCCTTTGCTCCAGTGTTGTGGGTTGTCCTCAGCGGGTGTTCGCTTCTCGGCCTCGATGACGTGACGATCGCCTCGTGCGAAGAGAATGTGGAATGCGAAGCGGCGAACCAGCGCTATCCCGACCGAGTAGACGCGTGCACTCGCTACCAGTGCCGGGAAGGCCAGTGCCGGCTCGGTCCTACGGACCTGGACGGCGATGGGGAGAGCCCGGTTGCCTGTGGAGGTTCCGACTGCGATGACGCAGATGCGTTTCGATTCAGCAAGGCGGCGGAGCGCTGCGACCTTCAGGACAACGACTGCGATGAGTTCATCGACGAGGACATCGGTGACTTCAGCGATGCCGTCGTCGGAGGCGTGCGGCCGGTGGACCTGCCGGTGGATGGCGAACCTCTCTTCAGTCCCGATGAGCGTGGACTCGTCGTCACCGATGTGGTGCCGATTCCGAGCGGGGGCATGGCCACGCCCCCGTCCAATGCCCGCTGGGCGCTCGTAAACGCGTCCGGGTTTACCTCGACGTCGGTGCCCCTCATCACCGCCGCCAACTTTCAGGGCGTGGTTCGCACTTGTCCCGAATTGACGGAGAGTCCATTCGGTAGCCTTCCTCCCGAGCCCACGGTTCCGGGCGCGACATGCACGACACACGCGGACTGCCAGGACGGCGATCCCTGCAACGGCCTCGAGGTTTGCCGACCGGAGCTTCCCGACGCGGACGAGTGTCAGTCCGCTGCGAGTCCCCCGTGCAGCGCTACCGAACTGTGCGAGCCGACGGTTCCGGTCTGTCTCGGAGTGATGCAGGGTTCCGCCTGTCAGCATCAGGCGGCTCGGGTGGTTCGAAGCGCCGGGGGGGCTTTCGGCGTGGCGACCGTGGATCGGCGCTGTGGCGTGAGCCGGTCGGTCCGGATTGGCGTGATTCCTCCGGCCTCCGTTCCCGATCCGGACGAGCCGGCCCTGCTGGTGTCGCGCGATTCGGTCTTCGACATCTTTCCCGGCAACGGAACGAGCTGCGACCCGGACGCCGATCGTCAGATCGCCGAGGTTGCCCTGGCGGCGGGGGCCGCCGGCTCGAACGAGTTCCTCGTGGCGTGGACGGTGAAGATGGCAGCTGCGACCTGCGGCACCGAAGGCGAAGTTGAGCTCGTTTCGGCGACCGCTCGGGTTGGCGACGCGTCCACCCGTACCCGCACCCGGCCGCTGGCCGAGCCGGTCCGGTCCGACGGGGGGGTGGCGCTCGTCCCCGACCAGAACCGCGGGTGGTTCCTTGCCTACGGTGCCTCGGCGGGGGTGTTCGTGGGGTTTCAGCCCACCCGTGAACGCTCGAACGACGATGAGCTTCCCCCACTCTCGAGTGGCACGGTGCTGCCGTTGAGCAGCGACGCGCATCACGTCACCGTGCTTCGCGACGACGAAGCGAGCAGCGATGCCGCCACCGAGCTCTACTTTGCCTGGCAAGAAGGCTGCGACGGAGCTTCGATCCGCGGCGCTCGGGTGCGCTTCGACCGGGCGGCCGGGCGCTTTACCGTCGAGGTGCCGGCGGTCGAACTGCTGGCGGGCGCTCGCGAACCATCCCTCGTCCGGACCCGTCAGCCGTTTGCGGTTTCCGATGAGGAGGGGGGACTCATCGTGGCGGGCATTCGAAACGGTACCGCGGTGGCGGTTCGGGCTCGTCGGAGCCTCGAAGTCGTCGGTCGCGCGTTCTCGCTGAGCATCGATGACAACGGTGAACCCCGGAGCGGGCAATCGCAGGTGCGCCTGTTTCTCGACGAGGAGGGGGTGGCGCGGTCCGCGTCGGCGGGGCCAAGCTTGCTCTCGGTGCGCGCGGCGTGCGGGCCGAACGCGCTGTAGGCCTGGCTAGCGATCGCCCGCTCTTCCTCGGGAGCGTCACTTAAACCGATAGGTTGCCTCGGCCAAACAAATCGGCGTGGTTGTCCCGCATCGATCGACACGCGGCCGGCGTTTGTTGCATCCCACGAACGAAAAAAAACCGCGTGGGACGCGGTCGTTCACCGGCGGGCGCGTGAACCGATTCGCTCGCGTGGGGCTTCGCGACGGTGGACAGGCTCGTGGCCAGGCCGTAGAGACGCAGAGTGGAACTTCTGTGGATCGGGGTCGCGTTTGTACTCGGCTTCGTGGCCAAGCGCCTCGGTCAGCCGCCGCTCCTCGGGTTTCTCGCGGCGGGCTTCGTGCTCGAAGGGATCGGCTTTCGTCCCGACGCGTCGTTGGAGGAGCTCGCGAACGTCGGCGTGCTGATCTTGTTGTTCACGATCGGCCTGAAGCTCGACCTTCGGACAGTGATTCGCCCCGAGGTCTGGGCGGTCACCGCGCTCCACATGTCGCTGACCACCGCGAGTATCGCAGCCCTTGCCCTCGGGTTGGGTGCAGCCGGCCTCGCCGCGTTTTCGGGTCTGGCATGGGAGAGCGCCGCGGTGTTGGGGTTCGCGCTGAGCTTCTCGAGTACCATCTTTGCGGTCAAGCTTCTCGAGGAGCGCGACGATGCCAACGCGATCTATGGTCGCGTCGCCATCGGGGTACTCGTCGTGCAGGATCTTGC
>JBCCZL010000390.1:0-9520 GCA_039187775.1 Myxococcota bacterium | reverse complement strand
CTTGCCTTTGTGCAGGACTTCCGCGTTCGGATGGACCAGACGCTCGTTCAGAGGTTCTCTACAGACTTCAGCATCTCCGGGATGAAATGCTCCCGGATTCGGATCAGCGACGCACGGCTTCCCCGGCGGCGAACGTTTAGGAGCTCACCGTCCGGTCGGACCAGGTCACCGGTGACCAGGTCGTCTTCGAAATCGTAAGTCGTCGTGTTTCCATCACCGTCCTGCGCCATCGAAAGCGCCGGAGCGGCGAACGCCATCGCCGCCGCAAGGGCCATGGTCAAAGCTGCTGTCGCCAGTAGTTTCCTCATCACGAGTTCCTCCAATGCTTCGAGCCGGGCTCGGAGCGAGTGGACCACCTCCCTTGGGGGACCAATGGTCGCCAAACTAACAAGGTAGTCGTCAAACTAGCAAGCTAGCGCGGCGGCAGTGTAGCCCCTCAAGGCGGGTGGGGTCAACGGACCCCGCACATCCATGTTCCACCTCTATGACACCCGCTGCCGCGAAAGGTTCCGGACGGAGCCGGAAAGCGTCCACCCGACCGCTGGCCAGGCAGAGCGCCATGAGGCTCAGCCTCCTTCGCCACCCTGATTCTGCTGCTGCTGCTGCTGCATCTGTCGCTGCATCTCTGCCGCCGCGGTAAGGGCCTCGATCGCCGTGTCGATGTTCTGCATTCGGCCGGGCCGGCAGTCGGTCGAGCGACGGCGCCGGCGGCGACTCTGCTGCTGCTGGCAGCGACGATTGACGGCTTCGACCGATTCGCTGAAGCGAGCGGTGTTCCCTGCCTTGCTCAGGAACTGCTGATAGAAGCCCTTCGCCCGGTTGAGGTCCTCGACGCTCCCGCTCATGTAGTCCTGATAGAGGATGCCGAGGTTGAAGTATGCCTCCGGTCGGTTCCCGTCGAGCTGAATGGCCGCTTCGTACCGCGACTGCGCCTCTTGCATGTTCCGAAGGCCTCGGAACGCGGCACCCAGCCCGATGAGTGCATCGTAGTCGCGCGGGTTCAGCTCCACCGCGCGGGCAAATGAGTTTCGGGCGTCCTCGTAACCGCGGAACGAAAGCGTGATCTGTCCGAAGTTCATGTGCGCTTCGAACATGGAGTTGTCGAGTCGGGTGGCCCGCTCAAACATCTGCAGCGCCTCGATGATGTTGTTCTTCCGAACGTTGATGAGGCCCCAAGTGTTGTAAATGGGCGCGTAGTCGCGGTCGATAAGCTGCGCCTGCCGGCACACGACCGCGGCAAGGTCGAGACGCTGATTGTTGTTCTGGACCTCGGCAAGATCGAGATACAGAAGCGCCATCTGGTTAAACGCGGGGAGATAGTCGGAGTCGATCGCCAGCGCTCGACGAAGATTGTTCAGCGCCTCGGCAAAGCTATCGGCACCGCGGGTCCGCTGGATCATCGCCACATTGACGTAGGCTTCGGTGCATCGCGGGTCGTCGCGGAGCGCACGCTGAAAGGTGTTGAAAGCTTCTTGCTGGTTGCCTCCGTCGAGCTGCATCACGCCGATCGCCGCCCGTGCCTTGCAGAACCCTTCGTTGCTCGCGAGCGCCTGGTTAAAGAACTCACGCGCTTGATCGGTTCGATTGCACCGGTCGGCTGACAGACCGGCCATGTAAAGCGCCTCGGTGAAACCGCCGCCCTGCGCCTCGACCGCACCTTCGAAAGACTCGATCGATTGATCGCAGCGCTGTGCGTTCCAGCCCTGCCCTTCGAACCGCTGAAACTGCTCGACCGCCGCGGTCCAGCGCGAATGGGCCTCTTCACTGACTGCGGTGCCGTCGCCGGTAACGATCGTGTTGCCCGAGGGGTCCGTCGCGCCACTTCCGGACCCCGAACCGCCCCCGCACGCCGCGACGGCGGCGAGGGAAGCGATCGGCAAACCCAAGAGGAACCGGTTCATGATTCACCTCCGCCGTCGACCTCGTTGTTTTCTTCGGCCGCGTCATCCGCGGTGCTCAGCTCGAGCATCGGCCGGGGTCGGCCGGCGGTGCTGTTCACGTACCCGGGCTGTCCGCGAAGCTCCGCGGCGAGCGGATACTCGCGAGGATTGAGCCGATTCAGCTCCTGCTCGCACTGCTGCGAGAACTCGTTGAACCAGCGGACTCGCGTCGCCGTAATGAGGCAGAACTCGAACTTGCTGATCGCCTCTCGAGCGAACGGCTCGGACTGTTCATCGAGCGCCCCGACGTAGATGTCGAAAAGCTCGGGGTCGTTCTCGATCTCGGTCGGAATGGGCGCGTCTCGGAACTCGTCCACGAAGCTCCGCCACATCTCGCCGATTCGGGCCGCCGCGGCGATCTCCCAGCGCGGAATCTCGAGCGCGGCTATCCGTTCGTACTCCGCCTGGGCGGCCATCACCGCCTCGCGTTTCTCCGTGATCCATCCCGCGAAGTCGTCTTGGGCCCAGCTGTTGACTCGGTCCAAGCTTCGTCCGCCGCGGTACGTCGGGAAGCGAATGCTCCGGACCTCCGCAAACTTGTACTCCGCGAGATAGAACAGCGCCTCGGAGGCCGCGTCCTTGGCTTCGTAGAGCCAGAGTGCTTTCTCCTGGTCGCTCGCGTCGGGAAGTCGGCCGATCGCCTCTTCGGCGCCCCCGCTCCATGCACGGAACGCGTCGCGGAAGAAGCTCTCCGCCCGGTCTCGATCTCGAGATCGCCAGTAGGCTTTGCCGATGTGCACGTTCGCCGCAATGAGCTGCTGAGGCAGCGCGTCGCGTCGATAGGTCCGGAGGAACCCGCGATAGTGGTCGACCACCTTGGTCCAGTTCTCCTGACGCTCGTAGATCGTGCCGATGGAGAAAATGACCTGGGAGGTTTGGCGAGGTAGGCGTCGACGATAGTTCCGCGCGAACATGTTCGCGTTGTCGATCGCCTGTTCCTCTTCCCCGAGACCGAGGCGGAAGAACACCGCGTTTTGAAGCGCCTCGTTGGCCACCGCACAGGTGTTCGCCTCCCGGTCTTCGTCGGTACAGTCCGAACCGTCTTCGCCCGGATACTGACGGGCAAAGTCCTCGTAGTACTGCGCGGCCTGACCGTAGATCGCGAGGGCGTGGTAGTTCGCGCCGACGAGATACACCGCCCGCTTCGAGAGATCGCTGTCCGGGAAGCGCTCGATGAGCACCTTTCGAACCTGGATCGCACGACCGAGGAGCCGAGCCGCCTCGAAGTTGATGGCGGCGTTCCAAAGAACCTCGTCCATGCCGAGGTTCTCATTGTTTGCGCCGCTCCCCGCGCAGGCTTCGGGAGTCCGGCGGAAGCGTCGAAAGATCTCGACGTTCTTTCGAGCCGCGTCCGCGAAGCGTCCGCTCTCCCGCAGCGCCTCCGCCTCCTTACGCATGACGCCACACCGCAGGCGCTCGAGGACCGAGCACAGCTCCTGGTTCTGATCGAACGCTTCGTCGGTGTCGCAGTAGAAACCATCGAGCGGATCGATCGAGTCCCCGAGGTCACGAATGCACTGGAGATTCGGCTCCGCGATCCGCGTGCCCATCACGTTCAGTGAGTCGAGATAGAGGTTGGCCGCATACACCGCGAGCTCGCTATCCCGGTGGTTCCACGCGATGTCCTTGAATAGCACCGCCGCTTCCTGGAACTGGTTTGCTTCGTAGTAGATTCGAGCGCGTCGATACTTGATCGTCGGAAGGTCTTCCGAGTCGGGAATGAAGCACACGTACCGCTGGAACGCGCCCAGCATGCCTCGCTCCAGATCGGTAAACTCCCGCGGCTCCATCGACGGCGCCTCCTCCGGCTCCTGCCGACCGCGTCGACCGCGTCGACCGCGTCGCGCCTGACCGACTTCGCGCTCTCGAGACTGGTACTGCTGCTGGTAGAGGTTGTTGTAGCAAAGCACCGCGGCGTACGCGGCGTCGCTCGTGAACTCGCCGCTCGGATTGATCTCCACCACCTTGTCGAAGGCGGGACCACAGCGAGTCCAGTCCTCCATCTTCCAGAGGAGCTCGGCGTAGTAATAGGCGACCTTGTACTGCGTCGGCCAGTCTCGCCGGTCGATGTTCGGGAACTGCATCTGTTCCATGTCGGGGAACTTCTCGATGACCATCTCGTAGAGACTGGCCGCGAGACGCATCGTTCCCCGGTCGTTCGTCCCGGGCTGGGTGTCCGTCCCGATCGCTTCTCGGTGCCAGGCCGTCGCCAGCTCCACGAGGATCGTCGCGGTCTCCTGTTTGCACTGCGCCACCGACTCCTGGGGGTGGTTTTGCCCGCTAAATGTCTCGAACAGATCCACCATGCGCTGCACTTCGCGCACCTGTTCGTCCTTGGGTCTGGAGGAGACGATCGCGTTCGCGATGCGACTCTGCCAGTAACAGGTTTTGTCTCCGGTGGGCCGCTCCGATATCAGCTTTTGGTACACCGATATCGTGTCGGGCCATTGGCCCGTGTCGTAATAGAGTTCGCCTAACGTCTCGAACGTTTCGAGGGCTTGGTCTTCACTCGTTGTATATCTTCGAAAGAAGTCGAGGGCCTGGTTTGGCGACCCGACCATCGCGTACGGCAGCACCATTTCGCGCCGAGACTGGCGGGCTAAGTTTTCCGCATCTCGGGCATTGGGATTCTGGGTCGCAAACTCGATGACTTCGACGAAGCTCTGCAGCGACCCTCGGAAGTCCTCGACGTTGTAGTGTGCCCACGCAGATTTGTAGAGCGAATAGCCATAGACCGGATTCCGATCGGGAGGGAATTCGGTCACTTTGCTGTAGAACTGAAGGGCGGCCCGCATGTCCGCCTCGTTGAAATAGAACTCCGCGAACGACAGGTACGCATGCGGCACGAACCGACTCTGCGGATACCCCTTGATCAGCCGGTGGTAGACCTGCCGGGCGCGATCCTGTTGACGTAGCTCTTCCAATCCGAACGCGAGAGAAAAGAGCACCTCGTCCATTCGACGATAGGTCGGGTGGTCCTGGACGAGCGTGGCGTAGGTGCGGATCGCCTCCTGACGAATGTTGGTGAGCCGCTCCTGAGCCTGACGCTGCTGCTGCGCGAGCTGGCGAACCTTCGCCGCGTTCTTCGCTCGCCGAGCGCGGAACATCGGCTCATCGAAGGAGCGAACGCGAGCGTTGAGCACCGTCTGCATCTCGAAGTAGGTCTCCGCTTGACGGAGAAGAATGTCCGGACGGCGCTGGTCCGACTGCCGCGTGTTCCGAACCAGGCGCTGAAGGACTCGAACCTCCCGCTGGAGGAGGTCCCAGGCGCGCGCCTCGACGCGCTCACGGTTTCGCCGAGTGGCGGCATCGAGCTCGATCGACGGTCCCGTCGGCCCCTGCTTCTTCTCCTCGGCACGACGTTTCGAGGTCCGAAGTCGGGAGCGGGGCGCCTCTCCGCTCGCGGCCCGCTTCGCGGCCTGCGGAGCACCGGAGGGGCACTGCTCGACATTCTGCGTGGCCCGGCCGGAGATGCACATCCCCCCACCCTGCGCCGCGGCGATCGACGGTGCGCTCATGCCCGCGAGGCACGCCAGAGCGAGCGCAAGCCCCGAGAGGCCGACGCCGCGCACGCCCACTGACTTCACATTGATTTCCCGCATCGAGATTACCTTCCGCACTGATTCGTGACCTGCTGTCGATAAAAGCCAAGCTCGTCACGCCAGTACTCGCCGTTGAACGGCCAGACCTGGTGCTCTTCATCCACCTCGACGTCGCCGCCGCCGGAGCGTGCTGCGTCGGTCATCTGCTCCTGCACTTCGCGCTCGAGAGTGCCGCGCTGGAAGGTGGCGATCTCGAGGTCGACGGTGTCGACCTGGTTCATGAGCTCCTGAAGCTCTTCGATCAGCCGCGAGTATCGCGCGCGGGCGAGATCCCCCGTCTGGTCCACTGCGAAGCTCTTCGCCACCGCGATGTCCTGAAGGATGCGAGCGCCGAGGGAGCTGTTCTTGAACTCCGGCGGAGCTCCCGAGAGGCGGCTCTCTTCGCCTTCGAGGAGTCGGACGTACTCGAGGTTTCGGAGGAGATCGCGGTTCGAGAGGGCGGTCGAAACGATGCCTCGAATCCGCGGCGAGAGATTGGCTTCCCCGGCCCGGACGGTTTGAAGAAATTCGTAGAACTGCTGGTTGTCCTGGTTCGACTCGAGGACCGAGTTGAGCTCTTGCTGCACCGGGTCATACCGCTCGTGGAAGCGGCCGACCATCGCGCCGGAGTTATCGACCTGGCAGTTCACGAAGAACGTCACCGCCTTTAGAACCAATGCCTCCGGGTAGTAGCTGTTGTTGAAGTACGGCGAGAACAGCGTGTGAACGTTGCCGAGCGCACGGGCATACTCGTCGGCGAGAAAGAACGCCCACGACGCCTCGAAGAGCGAGTCGAGCCAATACTCACTCCCCTGATCGACCCGGTTCCACATCTCCACCGCATTTCCGAGCAGCCGTCCGTCGACCACCCGTTCACCGCTCTCCGGATCGGTGCGGTTCGCCGCGGTGTAGTAGACGCGGGCCAACGAGATGCGCGCCAGGTTGAGCATGCGTTCCTCGTCTTCGACCCCGGCGACATTGCCGCCGTCGATGGCATCGATGATCGACCGGAATGCTCGAATCGCCGGCTGGGCGCGGCGCATTCGCACGTAGCTGATGCCCTCGAAGAACTTCGCCTGCACGTAGAACTCCGACTCATCGGCGACCCGCCCGAACAGCTGGATCGCTTCTTCGAAGCCCCCCTGCTGATACTTGTAGCGGCCCATCAGATAGAGCAGGTGGCTGTACAGCGCCGCGCTGTCCGGCGTGTTGAACTGCTCGAGCTGCTCGACGCCGTAGCGACCGATCTTCTCGATGATGCCCGCCGGCTCGGGAAGCTGAGACGCCAGCTGCGCAAGCCACTGGAGCGTTTGGTCGAAGTAGAGGTGCGACTGCCCGCCGTCGCCGATCGCGTCAAACATCGCGAGCGCCGACTGATAGAAGCGGAGGTGGTAGAGGCACTTGCCCAGGAAGAACTGCGCCTTCTGCACGTTCGCCGGAGCGTCCTGAGTCTCACCCTCCACCACGCGCTGGAACTGAACCGCCGCTTCCGCATATGCGGTCTGTTGATACCGCCGAAGCGCATTCGCGAGCGCTTCGGACGGCGGCCCTTCCGCCGGGGGGGCGGGGGGCTGCCCGGTCTCTTCGATGGTGAACTCCATGTCCTGCGCCTCCGTCGGGGTGCTTACCCCAACGAGGGCCAGAGTTAGGCTCACCGCGACGACCTGCGTTGTCTTCATCCGACCGCTCCTCATTGACAATCCGCTCCATCCCCACGGCAGGGTCTGTTGGTTCGGAGAGCCGCGCCGGCGGCTCCTCGAAGCCCAAAACACTCCGTGGACATCCAAAAATCCAACAATAACAGCACCTTAGGACCCAGGTGGGGGCCGATCATACGAACGCCTGGTTTCGATTGTCAAGGGCGCCCTCGGAACCCTCCGACGGGTGCTGGCTCCAACCGATCTCTTCGGGTTCGATCCTGGCGGAATCCAGCTCCCCAGATGCGGCTCGGGCACCGTCGAAGGGGGGGTGCACCGATCTGCACTCCAGACCTCTGTCTGCTTCTCCTCGGCCCGACAGTCCGGTCCAGCGATCGCAGAAGAATTCGGGCTCACAGGGGTGGGGGCTATCTCTTGACACTGCTCTCTTCCGACAAGTAGTTTCCGCGAGCTGGAAAAGCCGGCCCGGTCCGGCGACAAAGCACTGAACCCCACGGCTCGACGCCATTGGGATGAAACCCAGCTGGAACCTCACGATGCGGAAATCTTCAATCATTCTGACGGTCTTTTCGGTGCTCCTCCCGCTCGCCTTCGCCGGGTCCCTCGCGGGCTGCGAGGCCCCGGGGGTGGGTGATCCGTGCGACCCGGAGCAGATTCCCCAAGGCGGGTTCAACCCCTCCGAGTCGTATCTCGAAACGAGCTCGGTCCAGTGTCGAACCCGTGTGTGCATGGTGTACGAGCTCGCTGGGATCCCCCAGCGCACGAACGAGGAGTGCAACCCGGCCACCGAGTTGAACTGTGCCGGCGTCGCTGAAACCGAGCAGCGCGTCTACTGCACCTGCCGCTGCGATGCGCCCTCGACCTCGACCGCGACCCTTTGCGACTGCCCCGATGGCTTTAGCTGTCAGGACGTCGTGGTGCTCGAAGGCGCCGGCGACGGGATTCGCGGAAGCTACTGCGTCGATAACCGCACGCTCATGTAGGCATGGCGGACCCCGTCGGCCCGTCCGGCGACGAACGCCGTCGGGTTGGGCAAGCCGCGGAGGACGCGGTCGCGGCATATTTGGAGCGCCAAGGCTTCCAGCTCCTTGCGAGAAACGCTCGCCTCGGAAGGTTTGAGCTCGACATCGTCGCTCGCCGGGGACCGCTCCTTGCGGTGGTCGAGGTTCGCTCCCGAAGCAAAGCTGGTCGCTACGGCTCGCCGGCGAACAGTGTCACCCGCCCCAAGCGGAGACGAATCGTCGACGCGGCGATGCGGTGGATTCGGGAAAATCGTCCGGGGACTCGAGAGCTTCGTTTCGATGTGGCCGCGTTGACCTTTGGCGCAAACGGCGAGGCCGACATCGCATACTACGACCGAGCGTTCGACCGAAGCTCGATCTGAGCTCAGGCCATGCTGCTGCGCTCGAGCTCCGCCTGCATCTCGTCGCGGACACCGTTGAGCTTTTCGATCGCGCTTTCGAGGGTCGTTTCGTCGCCACCGGCGCGCGCCTTTTCTACCGCTTCGATCGCTTCGGTGAGACGACGAACCTCGTCTTCTTGTCTCTCTCTCAAGTCGAGAACCATGCGTTCGAATGCAAGAAACACATCCTGAAGCTCGTCGCCCTTTCGAAGTCGACCCGCGACTTCGAGGTGACCATCGGCGACGTGGCTAATCAGACGCTTCAGCTTGTACGCCGGGCCAACCACTCGGTGGGTGACCACGATGCCGGTGAAGCCCACCGCAAGCGCGAGCACCAAGATCCCGCCGATGACCGCGCTGAGCACCTTTCGATCCTCGGCCTCCGCCCACGCCTCCATATCGTCCGCCACCTCGGGAAAGAGGTCGGGCTGCATCGCCATATTGATCGAAAGGGACTCGGTCTGACCCTTGCTGAACCAGTAGGCAAAGCCTCCGAGCACACTCGCCACGACGACCGTCACGAGCACCACCATCGACGTGTATTTGAGCTGGAAACCCTTATCGAGCAGGAAATTACGGAGCCTCCGCTTCGGAGGACCGCTCTTCGCGATCGGTTGCGCGTCTGCTTGGGCCATCCGTTATGCTCCCATGGGGGACGAATCCCGTCCCACGAAGATCGTACGAAAGAAAGCGACGGGGTGTCCAATCTGAGACGACAAATCCCCGTCCCGTTCGAGTGCGCGGGCCATCGTCACCCCCCCCGCGCATCGGCGGCCTGGAGCGCCTGAGGTAGTCGTCGGAGCGCGCCGGAGAGCGCTCCTTCGATCGCCTGCCGCCGCGCCTGCGGCCCGGAGCCGCCGCCCTGCACCGTGGCCGCGCCCTGAAGAATCGCGCGCATGTCACGACCGGGATAGGTATTGACGATCACCGAAACGACCG
>JBCCZL010000389.1:0-9541 GCA_039187775.1 Myxococcota bacterium | reverse complement strand
GCCTCGCGGGGCCTTTCGGAGGAAAACTACCGGGAGGCGCCGCCGCAGGGGCTACAACCGATCCTGTTACCGTGGGGCGCGGTGAGCGCCCGGTCCTTTCAGTGGAACGGATCCCGCTTCGATGTGACGACGGAGACTCCCAACCCGCGCGCATCGAACCCTCGGCCTCCGGTCACCGAACGCCGGACGCCGACGCGGCCCCGGGCGCCCCGGGGTCCGAGTTCCGCGGACCTTCTAACGGAGTACCGCCGCCAAGCCGGGCTCTCCTCGAGCGTTCGGCCGCGGCATCGGACCCAGGCCAATGTTGCAGAGGGCCGCGAACGCGAACAGTTATTGGTATTCGGCAAGGAGCTCGTGGTGGTGGGGGACGGCTTCCGGGGTGGCCGCGGCTTTTTCCGATTTGAGCTTCCGATCGAAAGACCGGAGGACCTGATATCGCTTTCCACCCACGACCTGACGGGGGACGGGCGGCAAGAGATCGTCCTTCGGGTACGGCGCCGGGCCGGTACTGCCCCGTCGGGCGAGGAAGTCGTGCGCGAGCTATTGCTGGTGCGACAGTTTGTTCCGCGGGGGTTTCGGCGACTGCTCGCAGTGGAAGTGGGTCGGACGATCGGCCGCGGCTCGGTCGAGAATCAGGTTCGACTGCGACGTGGCCGACTGTCGATCGAACCTGGGCGCGCGCGTGGATTCGATGCGGCAAGCTGGCCCTTCGCAGACGGCACGAGCGACGGTGTCGAACCTCTCCTTCTCCCGTGGCGTGACTCGGCGCGCGCATACCGCTACGAACGCGGCCGTCTCTTCGTTGGCCGTTGACCTTCGATTTCAGAGCGTCAATTCCGAGCGCCGGTTCCGAGCTTCGAAAAGGACGCTCTAAAACGAGAACGGCGGAGGGGCGTCGGCCATCGACGGCCGGCTGGGCCTCCGGGGGCGGGTCACCGGTCGCGTACCGGAGCGGCGGGGCCGCGTTGCCGATGGGCGAGGCCGATTCGAGACCATTCTCGCGCTGGCGGCGCGGGCCGGGGGAGAGTCAAGATCGGTCCGAATCGAGCGGTCGCTGCGTCCGGTGGGCGAGGGCGTCGATGGGGTCGCGCTCGGCGTGGACGTTTCCGGTGTCGGAGCGATAGCCAGCGCGGACGCGGGGTCGGCTTCCGTGGACGCTGGCCCCGATGGGGCGTCGGAAGCAGCGGTGGATGTCTCGGGCGGTGGGTCAGAAGCGGCCGCCCCGACGGTTGCAATGCGGGCGACCGAAGTCGGTCCGGCTTGTCCGTCGAGTTCCTCGGGCGTGTTCATCCTCGTGGACGAGGCCCCTCGTCGCTCGCGGGCGGAGACCCGGGGTCGAGGGCCGCTAAGACCGCTTGGCATCACGCTCGCTTCCGGCTCGGCGCGGGCCGCGTACTCCGCTGGCGCATGGTGGGTCGCCGGACTCGGCAAGGCCTCCCCCAGGTGGGGCTCGGCGGCCTCGACCGCAGGGCGCGGAGTGACGGCCGCCGGTGAAGCGACCGCCTCCGACTCGTCGGTTTCGTTGGGAGCCGGCGAGGCGTCGAACCCCAGGTTGGTCGGCGCCGTGAGCTGCGAAGTCGCCGCGAACGCGAGCGCGCCGAGCGCCACGAGCGCCGAGGCACCCACCCAGCGCCCGACGCGAGGTGGTTTCGTCGCCGTCGATATCGGTTGCCGGGGAGGGATCGAGCCCAGGCCTGCAGGGACGGTGTGGGCATACGGCCCGGTCACCGAAACCTTCGGTCCAACCGACGGGCGAGGAAAGCTCGTGGAGAGCGACGGCTCGGAGGTCGGCGCGTCGCCACCCAGCTGTCGGTCGGGAAGCAGCGGGTGAGGCGTACTGATTCGGCCCGCACTGATTCGGCCCGCACTGATTCGGCCTGCACTGATTCGCTCCCGCGGGACCTTGCCTTCGGCGGTCAGGGTAAGGGTGGCCCGAATCTTCGGCACCGCGAGCAGTGCGGATAGCCGCTCTCCGAGCGCCCGGGCGTCTTTTGGACGGTGGGCGGCGTTCTTCTCAAGGCAGGCATCGACCAGGTTCGATACTTCCGCCGAGACTTCGGGCACCAGGGTGGCGAGCGGCTGGTGTGGCTTTGTGCATGCCGTGACCAGCACCGCTTGAGCGGTCTCTCCGCCGAACGGCATTCGCCCGGAAAGCGCTTCGTACATCATCACGCCCACCGACCACACGTCCCCCGCCGGCCCCACCTCGCTCGGGGTGGTGGCTTGCTCCGGGCTCATGTAGTGAGGAGTGCCCATCGAAATCCCCGCGGAGGTCCGGCGGGTGACTTTGGTGTCTCGAGCGATGCCAAAGTCGAGCAGCTTGACTTCCGGACGACCGTCTTCCCGGTGGTGGATGAACACATTCTCGGGTTTGAGGTCCCGGTGCACGATTCGTTGGTCGTGAGCCGCACTCAGCGGTCCGAGCATTTCTAGAATCACGTGGAGGGAATCCTCGCGGCTGATCGAGGGGAGGTCGATCCGCTCCTCGAAGCTCTCGCCGTCGAGGAGCTCCATCGCGATGAAGTAGCGGTCGTCTTCGGTGCGTCCGGCGTCGTACACCTTGACGATGCCCGGGTGCCCGATCAGTGCGGCGGCTCGGACCTCGCCGAGAAAACGCTCGTAGGCGGCGTCGTCCTGGAACGCGTGGTCGCCGAGTACTTTGAGGGCCACGAGGTTCTTCGTCAGCGAGTGTCGAGCGGCGTAGACCGTGCCCATTCCCCCGCGAGCGATCTCCCACTCGATGTCGTACTTACCCACGCGTCGCTCGCCAGACATGACTTCGAAAGTGTGTCTGGGGTTACGTCCCCCGGAATGTCAATGGGGCCTTGTCCAAGTTTTGTCGAGATTTACGACGTTTCTCCGCGTCGGGCAATTTCAGGGAGTTTCATGGCAGTTCACGGGTGTCGTGCGGACGGCGGCAGGTCCTTCCGCCTGTGAGTTTTCCGCGCTCACGAGAAGCGGATGGCTGTCCTGGCAGAGCGCGACAACGTGGGTGTGGCGGCGGCCCGCTTCGTAGAGTTGCCGCTCTGGCTCGAGCCGGTCCCAGCCGGTATCGAAACGGTTTAGACCAATCAGGATGTCGTAGGTGCTGTAGCTGCGAGGCGATGCGGTGAACCATGTTTCCCCACACTGAAGTACATTCGGTCCCCCTGGACCATCCGCCCGGCCGACCCGGAGAAGTTCGCCCGACGGCCCGAGCTCATCGTCGAGCCGTTGAACAAAGAGGCGCGGTCGAGTGCCGGAGGGGTTCTCGTCGCGAAACGCCACCGCTGCGCTCTGGGCATCGATCGCGAGTGTGGGTTGTGCGCGCGGATAGAGTACGGGGGTGATGCGACGAGGCCCTCGCCGTTCCGTCCACACCACGACTTCACCAAGCGGGTCTCCGTGGTCGTCATAGACCAGTTCGGACCAGGTTCCGACAAGGGCACCGTCGAATACTCCCAGGCTGGGTGCCCCCGCCTCGGTTCCCCGGCGGGAGATCTGGCGAGGCGCAGGGTCGTCGAGGGTAGAAAGCCACACCACCCGACGCTTCGAGTCTTGCCATGCCACGTGTGTCCGACCATCGAGCATCTCGAGGTCCACGCCCTCGCTGTGGGCGCCGGCAACCCCCACGCGTCCGACGGCGCGAATCCGTGCTCCAACCTCAAACACAAACACCCCGCCGGCTTTTCCGGCCGCGGGAACTGCGGGTCGGAGGCACGCCAAAAGAAGCTGCTCCCCGGAGACCGCGTCGAGACCGCCTCGGCAGCGGCTCGTGATCCGGGTGCCTTGCCAAGCGTCGTCGTGCCGGCGGTAGTGGGTCCCAAACTGATCCGACCAGAAGAGATGGAGCGCGCCCTGATGTTCCACGGCAGCCAGCGCATCGATCGCGCCTTCGGCACGTGCCGCCACCGAACCTTCACTCACACTGCAGCGGGGTTCGGACGGCGCTTCGCCGCAGCCGAGGGCGACGAGCCACAACACGCCGAATCTCCGGACCGGAGGAGGAATCATCTACGTCGGAAATCCGCGGCCCTTCAAGATCGCGCGAATACTCTCGCGTCGTTCGTCGAGATCGGGGGGATTCTTGATCGGCTGAAAGCGGCCATGGGTGCCTTCCCGCTCCACTCGCAAAAATGTGCTGTCGAGGAACGCGGTGAGCTCGCCGACGAGGCGCTCGAACTGGATCGCGACGCGATCGTCGACCTTCTTCTCCACCGCGAACCAGGTGAGGTCGAACTCGCGGTCGATCGCCTCCGCGTTGAAGAGGAGCGTGTTGGTGTTGAACACCGGAATCCGATCCTGATCGAACGCTTCGGGGAAGCGAAAGGACTCGACGATCTGAAGCACGTCGTCGACCCGGGCGGGAGCCCCGCCCTTATCGCCGGGCGCTTTGTCGGCGACCTCCACGGTGATCGGTCGACCGAAGTCGATGTGCGCACCCACGACCGCGGGATCCAGGGTGGCCACGAGGTTGTCGACATTCGACATAAAGAGGTGCTTTCCACCCTGCTCACGAAACTGCGAAAGCACCCCCGACCGACGGAGCGCGAAGCTGAAGTCGCCGTGGCCCGGCGCGTAGAGCGACGGAGCGCCGTCGGTCACGAAGGGCTCGCCCTCGGGGGTGAGACGGACCGAGACGAACTGGGCAAACACCCGCGCGGGGGAGCGAACATCGTTTCGGTCGCGTACCGCGTCGCCGATTGGACCCTCGGTCGCGAAGCTCGTCATGAGATAGACGGGGACCCGTCCGCCAGCGCGCTCGGCCGCCGCGACTCCATCGGCGAGCTTCAAATCGAGAAAGGTGTGACCGTCGAACACCTCGACCAGCGCTTTTACCACTCCCCCAAAACGGGTGGCCATGCCTCCGGCGAGCACCACCATTCCGACCTCGCCGGAACGGATCGCGGCTTCGCCAATGCGCGACAGTCTTGTGTGCTCCTCCGAGCCCGGAGCCGATAGTGGACTCACATCGCCTTGCTGTGGGATCTCCACCTGGCCGCGGATTTGATTGGACTCTCGCGAGACGGTGCCGGCCTGGAGTTTTTTTCGCTGCGCGTCGAACCACTCCCGGTCAAATCCGTACCGTTGAAGCAACTCGCGGGTTTCTGCGTCGAACCACTGGTGCTCAGGCATGGCGACACCCAAACACCCTTCAGGAGTTCTGTCGAGAGGTCCTCTGGTCGACGTGGTACTGTTGTTGCAAAGTCTCTGGGCTGGAAACTCGATTTTGGACCGAGTAGGAGGTCTTAATGCTTCGTAAAGTGATGTTCCTGGCGGTTGTCGGAGGGGCGGTCGCAATGTTCGTGTCGGGGTGCCGAGTGCGGGCCCATGGATACGTGCCCGCCGCCACGGTCACCACCGGCTACTCCGGCACGGTTGTTTACCAGGCGCCTCCGCAGCCGCGCGTGGTTGTCAATCGGCCGCCTCCCGCCCCGTACCAGGGAGCGGTGTGGGTCCAGGGCCATTGGAACTGGAACGGCGCGCAATATGTGTGGGTGAACGGCCATTACATCCAGCCGCGCGTGGGTTATGTGTATGCGCAGCCTCGCTGGGAGCGCCGTGGAAACGGATGGGTGCATGTCCAAGGCAACTGGCGACCCCATCAAGGTCGGGTCCATGTTCAGCGCCGGAACACGGTGCGAGTGCAGCCGCGGGTGCAGCGTCGAAACACGGTGCGAGTCCGAAGCCCGCGGGTCCGGGGTACCGTCCAGGTCCGCTAGCCCAGTTCTCGCCGTGAACTCTGGTTCACGAGTGAGAACATCCGCTTACACCCGGGGCCGGCGGATGCTTGCCGCTGAGAGCCTCGGGAGCTACGAAGCCCTTACGGGCAGATCGTGAGCAAGGACCGCGAAGAAAGAGGGAGGACGCATGCGCCAATCCTGCCTCCGATCGCGGTCTTTGCGATCGCGGTCGGGTTTTCCGTGTTTGTCCACTCCGGCGCATTTCAGACCCTCCGGTGGATCAAAGCCCTCCAGCCGGAACCGGTAGCGCTCGAGGGCCTCGGGGCATCGGAGGTGGAGTTTGAAATCTCGGAGGATGCGTTTCCGATCTCCGAGGAGACGGAGGCGCAGGCCGAGGATTGGCCATCGGAGGACGGAGAGGGCGAAGCGGAGGGTGAGGCCGAGCCCGTGGAGGAAGCGCCGGTCCCCCCCGCTCGCCGACGCGTCTACCGGCCTCCGCCCGAGCCCGAGCCGGAGCCCGCGCAGGAAGAGGCGTCTGAACAGATCGAGGTCCAGCCCCCGCCTCCTCAGGATCCTCCGGACACGCAGCCGATCGCGGTCGAGGTGCAGAGCCCCGACCCGACCGTCGAGGCCCCCGAGAATCCGCGATTCATCGCCGAGGAGAACCAGCGCACCGAAGAAGAGACCCAGGCTCAGATCCGCAATATGCAGATCGAACAGCCGGACCCCCAACTTGGTGCCGCGGCCACGGACCTGTCGGAGGAAGGCAACGCGGACGAGCCCGACTCGGTCGAAGATACGCGCGACCGCGAGGGGGCGCCGGATCGCTTTGCGACCGCGATCGAGTCGCAGATCGAACGGCCCGATGACCGGCGCGACCCGCTGCCTCCGATCCAGAGTGGGGGAAACACGGGCCGGGTTGGAAATGCTCGAACCGAGGGGGACAACGGCGGTGAGCGTTCGACGGGCGGCGGCGAAGACATCCGCTACGTCGAGATCAACGACGGCTCGGGCACTCTTCGGGTCGCGGTGCGAAATCGACCCGAAGGCAGCGGGGCAGGCGCCGGAGGCGGAGCCTCGATGCGAGGTCCCGGGCAGGGCGGGGAAGGGCGAGGTCGCCGAGCAGGTCGCGCGGGGGAGGGGCTTCTCGGCGAACTCGGTCTCGGTCGCGGGTCGACGTCGATGGGCCCGGATTTGCGTGCGAGCTTCGAAACGCTCGACGATGTGTACACCCGAGAGGCGCTCGACGCGGAGCGGGAGCGCTGGCTCGAGGAACGTCGGTCTCGGTTGCGTGGTTCCAACCGGGCCGAGGATTGGGAGCAGTTTCGCGCGGCCCTCGAGAATTTCACCCCGAACGTACGACCGGGCAACCAGACCGCGCTCAATACTGCGGCGTCGCCGTTTGCGACGTACATCGCGCAGGTACATCGCCGGCTTCATCGCCAGTACGCAGACGTATTTCTTCGCGGGCTTCCGGCGGGTGGATCATCGCCATTCTCCGACAACACCCTGAACACCAAGCTCGAGATCGTGCTCAACCGGGATGGGACGGTGCACCGGGTGGGGGTGGTGAAGACGAGCGGGGTGCTTCCGTTCGACTATGGCGCCTTTCGCGCGGTGATGCGTGGCCAGCCGTATCCGGAGCCGCCGGGTCGGATCCTGAGCGGCGATGGTCGAGTGTATTTTCACTGGGGGTTCTATCGGAACGCGCGGCAGTGCGGCACGTTCAACGCGGAGCCGTACATTCTTGCCAACCCGCCGGCTTCCCCATCCAATCCTTTTCAGGATGGCCTTCAGCGCGGCGGAACGATCCCAAGCGATGCACGGCCGAACTGGGGAACCGCCGCGGAGGGAGCGGGCGCGGCGGGAGCGGGTGAAGGGACCAGTGGCGATCCCGCGGACCATGACCACACGGGCCATGACCACGATCACGACGCCGCTGACGGTTCCAATGGAGAGAATCGTTCCGACGATCGCAGTGCTGATGACGACAGCACCGCGACGGGCGGCGCCCCGGACGAAGAGCGCAACCCGGGCGAGGACCGAAACGCGGACGGGCAGAGCCAAGACGATGACGAGGAACGCCGGGGCGAGCCGCCGGACGACCGCTGACCGGTGCCCGCTGCGCTGCCTTGAGGGGCCGGCCGGAACGATTCGAGGACCGGAGCGTGGGCACCTGGCCGTCCCGAGTGGTACTCTGAATTCGTGGAAAAATCCGGCAGCGACGTCTCGTGAGCCGTGACAACGACGGCAAGACACTCTCTCGCGTGAGGGCTGCGTTGGCCACATCCGACCCGGGAGAGTCGTTGGCGACTGTGCATCGCTTGGAGAAGGCCACATCGGCCGCGCCGGACGACGGTGCACTGGTTCGTTCGCTCGTGGACGGCGAGCGTCGAGCGCAGGCGGTACTGTTTGACCGTTACGCACCCACGATTCACCGTGTTCTTTTGCGGGTCATCGGAAACGATGGGGAGGTCGAAGACCTTCTTCAGGAGACTTTCCTGCGGGCCATCGACAAGATCGGGAGCCTCGACGATCCCGAACGGCTGAAGTCGTGGCTCATGGCGATCGCGGTATATGTGGCTCGCGGAGAGATCCGTCGCCGTAAGCGCCGTCGCTGGCTTCGTTATCGTCCCCCGGAAGAACTCCCCGAAGGTTCCAAACGTCCGAACTACGAAGCCAACGCTGCGGTCGAGGCAACCTACCAAGTGCTCGAACGAATGCCCGCCGATGAACGAATCGCGTTCGCGTTGCGACATATCGAGCATCTGGAACTGACCGAAGTCGCTGCCGCCTGTGAGGTCTCGCTCGCCACGATCAAACGGCGTCTCGGGAAGGCTCAGCATCGATTCGTCGCCCTCGCTGCCCATTACCCGGTCCTCGAGCCGTGGGTGGTCGAGGCTCGCTGGAGGAAGTCGTGAGGGTGGACGAAGAAAAGCTGTTCGAGCTCGGCGCGGAAGTGTCGGCCGCACAGGATGCGGTGGACTCGACGGCGGTCCTTGCCCGGGCGCGCACAGGAGTGCTGAGCGCGAGCGTCGGTCGAAAGAAGTCGAGAGGGGCGAGTCTTCGGCTTGGGTTGGCGGCGGCGGCGCTTGGAGCGGGTGCGGTGGCGGCGTTGCTGTTCTCGTTCGCGGATTCCGAGCTGTCCTTCGAGGTGGATGGTCAGCCTGCGGAAGTTGGAACCTTCATTCGGGCAGAGGAACAGGCGCGGACGATTTTCTTTGCCGATGCGTCGCGCCTCTCCCTGCACCGAGGAAGCCACGCGCGTGTGCTGGAGGCCGGAAAGGAACGAGCCCGAGTACTCATCGAGCGCGGAGGCGCGGACGTGTATGTGACCCCGGGCCTCGGACGAGAGTGGAGCGTCGCGGTAGGCCCCTTCGAAGTGCGGGTGGTCGGTACCTCGTTTGGCGTCCGTTGGACTCCCGAGGAGCGCCGTTTCGACCTCGAGCTGCGCACCGGCGAGGTCCGGGTCACCGGGCCGATGCTTGGCGATGGTCGATCGCTCCGAGCCGGGCAGAGCCTGGTGGTCCTTCTCGAGGAGGGCCGGGTAGAGCTTCATGACGGCGCACTCCCCGCACGTGTTCGCACCGAGGCCGGCGATCCTCCGGTCACCCCGTCCGACGCTCCGTTCGAGCCGGTGCCCGAGGAGCCGGTCGAAGTTCCCGAGGTCTCGCCGGTGGTGGTCCGTCGCCCGTCCGAGGAACGAGCATCCCGGACGCAGCGAGCGGATGAACCCGAAGGGGAAGCGGAGGAGCCATCGCCGGACATCGAAGAACCGGCGCCTCCCACCTGGCGCGAGCTCGCGCGCGCCGGCCGCTATCAAGACGCGCTCGCCGAGGCGGACATCGAGGCCATCCTCGCGTCGGGAGACGCGGGGG
>JBCCZL010000388.1:0-9558 GCA_039187775.1 Myxococcota bacterium | reverse complement strand
GGGAGCAGAAGCCACCTCGCGACCCAACCACGCCGCCGTCGCCGTGGCGTCATCCAGGACTCCGGCCCGAGAACACCATCGACAAGCCTCCACTACGCTTCCCGACCGCGTATCGCGCGACCGGGGGCACCGTGAGCAACAGGCCGTTTCGGACGAGGGTTCCGACAACCGACGGCACCGTTCCTCGTCGGCGCGTCCAGCGGCTCCTGCCCCGCGAACGCCGAATCAAGAAATTTGCCGCGATGCTCGCGCGCGGCGAAACGCTCTAATCGACCGGCCGGTAGAGCAACCGGCAGACTGAGCAACCGAAGGTCCGATGACCTGAAACTACGACGAAAGTCGAAAAATTTCGGTGCGCACTGGGCAGACGGCGCGTCGAAGACGCGACGTGCGAGCCGAGCTCCCGGAACTGGAGGGGGACCCGCGGAGGCGTTTCACGCCGGAATGGGGGAGGGCAAAGTCCTCTTGGAGGGCTACAGGAGGTCTTCGCAGCGGGGGTCGACGTATTGAAGCTGGAGGAGCTGGCGGCAAAGTTCGGCGTCGATCTGAGAGTCTTCCTGCGGCAACACTCGATTCGCGCCCCCGTCGCCGCGGAGCCACCACAGTCGACGATCTTCCGCGCCCAGGAACTCGCCGAGAAGAATCCGGAGATAGCGGAGCGCCACGGGATTCGCATTGGTTCGGTCAAGCTGCCGCTCTTCACCGGGATCGGTCTCGAGGTCGAACATGGTCCAGCTGAGATTGCCGCGCAGGATGAGCTTGTAGCGACCTGCCCGAATCACCCGACGGTCGTCGAGAAAATCACTGAACGCGACCGCCGGCCCCGCGGGCGGCTGATCGCGAAGGTAGCCAAGGAGGCTTCGCCCTTCGAACACCTCGGGAATCGCTACGCCGCTCGCTTCGAGCACCGTCGGAGAGATATCCATCGTGCTCACCGTGCTCGCTACGCGAAGGCCGCGCGCCTCGGCAGCGGGCCAGCGCACGATCAGCGGCACGTGCAATAGCTCCTGATACACCGAGTGGCCGTGGCCCCAGGAGCCGTGCTCCTCGAACTCCTCGCCATGGTCCGACGTGATCACGAAGATCATGTCTTCGTAGAGCCCGAGCTCCTTTAGCTTCTCGATGAACACGCCGAAGTAGCGGTCGTGGTAGCTGATCTCCGCGTCGTGGAGGTCGCGGAGCCGGGCTTTGTCGGACTCGGTAAATGTGACCCGCGGCGGATTTCGCTTTGCGTCGCCGAGGAGTGGACCGGTCATTCGGTTTCGAACCTGGCCGGTGTAGCTCCGATGGTCTTCGTCGTACATCGCGAGGAACTCGTCGGGAGGGTCGTACGGCACATGCGGATCGATGGTTTGGATGTACGCAAAGAACCGCTCGTCCTTGTGCTCCTCGATCCACTCGGCCGCCTCCTTGAATACATTTCGAGCCGACGTGTTGCGCTCCTCACGAATGTAGTTCGTGTAGTGATCCCAGCCCTGGGCAAAGCCAAAGCGATCGCTGACGTAGCCGTTCGCCAAAAACGTTCCGGTCTCGAACCCCGCCTCTTGAAACACCTCGCTCACCATCAGCGCCTCTCGCGGGAGGCTCGCTGCGTCTTGCTTCGTTCCGTGGGTCATCGGCGTAAGTGACGTCAAAATGCTCGCCACCGACGGCTTGGTCCAGTTCTCGGGAGACTGCGCAGCTTCGAACAGCGTCGCGTCTTCGGCCACTGCGGAGAGGATCGGCGTCTGCACTCGAGACCGTCGATTGTAAGGACGAAGCTTGCTCGCCCGGAGCGTATCGATGGTCAACACCACCACATTTCGCGCCTCCTCGGGCACTCGCGCTTGGCTCGGCAGGGGCACCACGATCTGCGGGCGGCTCCACCCGATCTCGGATCCCGGCTCCCCTTCGGTGACAAAGTCCAGCCGAACGATCTTTCCCGCGTAGGGCTCGAGCGACACGAGCTCGTCTTGATAGCGCTGCGGAATCGGCCCGGACCAGAGCTCTTCCGCTTCACCGTCGGCCGGCCGAACACGAACCTTGGCGGTCCGGCGCTCGTCCACGCTACCGATTCCGAAGCTGAGCTTCGCGTCCTCGGGGACGTCCACGTAGTAGCTGAGCGTCGTATTCACATCGACGGAGATCGCGTCGCGCAGCTGGCTCTCTTCTTCCCCGAGCCGGACCTGGCCCGTCATCCGCGCAAACACCGGCTCGACGTAGATCGCATCCTCGTCGATCGATCCCTCTACAACTCGCACCGAATCGAGCTCGATGGACACGGCTTCCCCGTTTCGTTCGCGGGTCTCGGTTGCGCGGATGCGAAGCTCGTTTTCGCCGCGGCGCGTGTGGTCCCGCGGCGCGGAGACGTCGTAGGAGCCGACACCATCATTGAGCTCCACCGTGCGAAGAGTCTCTCCGTTGAGATACACGACGATGTTCGGCGTTCCGACTTTTCGAAGCCGAAGTCGGAGGGTCAGCGACTCGGGTTCATCGAGGTGAAAGGTGAGCTTGGCCGCGGTCCCCAGCCGGGTGAAGGTGCGTTCGCCAGCCGCGCCATCGCTCCCCCACTGGTTGCGCCAGCTGCCACCCGTGTACTTCATCCGTGCCGGGGTGCCAAAGTCGACGAACAGGCCCTGGTGTTCGACGTCGGCAAGGTGACCGATCTCCATGAGATCGAGATGCACCCGCGACGCGCGGAGCGCCTCCCGATGGGCCGCAGCGCGTTCCTCTGCCTGCTCGAGCTCCGGGTCTTCGGGGATTTCTCCAAGCGACGGGCCGGGCTCGGAGGTCGACGCCTGGCCTGAGGGGAGATCGCCCTCGTCATCGCCACACGCGGCGACGAGGACGCACAAAACCCACAGCAGATTCGAGTGGTTCGCAACACGCATGGGGCTGACCTCTCTTCCCCCGGCTCTGAAACCTGCCGGGAAACACCTTCGGCGCAAAGCCCGTCGGTTCGGTCTACTGAACCTTCGTCGGGGCTTTTCCGCAAGGGTTGGCGGAGGGCCCCTCCCACCGCTACCTTCCGCCTCGTTTTCGGGGCAAAGGGAGGTTTTTCCCAGGGGCCCCGTATAGAAGGGCTACCCACGGGAAGGGCGTTTCACGATGGTTCAGCTGTGCCAAAAGATCGCTGATAACAAGCTGTTTCAGAACTTCGTCACGGTGGTGATTCTGGCAGCTGGCGTTCTCGTCGGGATTGAGACGTATCCCTCGGCGGTCGAGTCTTACGGAGAAATTCTCCATGTTCTCGACGCGATCATCCTCTGGATCTTCGTCGCTGAGATCGTCATCAAAATGGTCGCCGCGTGGCCCCGGCCCTGGCGGTTCTTCTACGACCCTTGGAACATCTTTGACTTCGTGATCGTCGCCGCGGCGTTCCTTCCGTTCGCCGGTTCGGCAACCACGGTGCTCCGGCTTCTTCGACTGCTCCGCGTGCTTCGGCTCGTCCGCGCGCTCCCAAAGCTTCAGCTCCTCGTCGGCGCGCTCCTCAAGAGCATTCCGTCGATGGGTTACGTGTCGATTCTCTTGATGCTCCTGTTCTACGTGTACGCGGTCGCCGGCGTGTTCATGTGGGGTCAGAACGATCCAATCCACTTCGAGAATCTTCAGATCGCGTTCGTGTCGCTCTTCCGTGCGGTGACGCTCGAAGACTGGACCGACCTCATGTACATCCAGATGTACGGCTGCGAGAACTACGGCTACGGAGGAAGCGAAGCGCTCTGCACCGCGTCGAGTGCATCGCCCGTGGCAGGAGCGGTGTTCTTCATCAGCTTCGTGCTCTTCGGCACGATGATCATCTTGAACCTGTTCATCGGTGTCATCTTGAGCGGCATGGACGAAGCCCAGGCCGAGGCCGATGACCTGGCCCGCGAAGACCGTAAGGCCGACACGATCGAGAGCGAGCTCAAGCAGCTCGAAAAGCAGCTCGGCGAACTTCAGGGGTCCCTCGCGCGAGTGCGGCGGGCCAGCGTGCGAAGCGGCGAAGGGGATAAAGAAGTCCTCGGCGTGGCGCCTGCGCCGGCAGAATAGCCCGAGGATCGGGCCGATGGACGGACCAATGGCTGGGCTCGCGAGGGGCTAAGACCCCGAATTCCGGTCACTTCGGCCTATCGTCGGCTCAAGACTGCCTCTGACCCGTTGACGTTCTTCGGGGCGGTGACTAACAGGACTGCCGTCTTATGATCGTCGTCAACAACGTCACCAAATACTACGGCCATCATCCGGCCGTTCGAGACCTCGACTTCACCATCGAGGAGGGAGAGTGCGTCGGTTTTCTGGGTCTCAACGGCGCCGGAAAGACCACCACTCTCCGCATTCTCAGCTGCCTCACTCTTCCGACCAGCGGCCGGGTCACGATCCGCGGCCTGGACGTCGAGGATGATCCGCACGAGATCCGGAAGCTCATCGGATTCTTACCGGACACCCCCCCGGTCTACCCGGAGATGACGGTCGCGCGGTACCTGGAGTTTGCGGGCAAGCTTCGCCAGATGGAGCCCGAGGAGCTCGAACGGCGCATGCCCGAGGTTCTCAAGACGGCGGGACTCACCGAGGTCCAGGACGAAGTGATCGCCGCCTTGTCGCACGGCTACCGGCAGCGCGTGGGCATCGCCCAGGCAATCATTCACAAGCCGTCGCTGCTGATTCTGGATGAGCCGATCCAGGGCCTCGACCCGGTGCAGATCGTCGAGATGCGCGAGATGATTCGCGAGCTCCGCGGCAAGCACACTATCTTGCTCTCGACCCACATCCTTTCGGAGATCCAGCAAACCTGCGATCGGATCCTGATGCTTCATCAGGGACGGATTGCGGCGACGGGCACCGAAGAGGATCTGTCGACGGAGCTGGAGGCCCTTGAAGCGGCCCATCTGAAGAAGGGCGTCCCCGCGCGGGCCCTATTTGTCGACGTCATCCTTCCCGAGGGCAAGACGGACAAGGATCTCCAGGCGATCCTGGAGGCGATCGACGACGTCCACGGCGTTACCGTGGTGGCGGGCCCAGAAGCCGATACCCGCCGCGCCACGGTTCAGGCAGGCGGAGATGTCCGCGCCGCGGTGGCACGGGCAGTGGTGGAATCGGGCATCGGCCTCGTTGGTTTGGAGCGAGGCCAGAGCGGACTCGAGTCGATCTTCGTCAACCTGAGCAAGGGAGGTGCATCGTGAAGAATGCCTTTCTCATCGCCGGGCGAGAGCTCGGCTCTTATCTCCGAACTCCGAGCGGCTACATCATTGCCGCGGCAATGCTCGCCTGGCAGGCCTTGATGCTCAACGGCTATGCATTCCGCGATGACGCCCAGAACTCGACGGAGAACCTGATTCGATTTCTCGAGATCGCCGGCGGAACCGCGATCGTGACCGCGGCGCTCTTTTCGCTGCGACTGCTCGCCGAGGAACGGAGCACGGGTACGCAAACGCTGCTCTTCACCTCACCGGTCAAGGAGGGAGAAATCGTCGCCGGCAAGTATCTGTCGTCGCTCATCTTCCTTGTCATCGTCATCGCCTTGAGCCTCTACATGCCGGCTCTCATTCAAATGAAGGGCAAGGTCTCCTGGGGCCATATCGGCGCAGGCTATCTCGGCATCTTCTTGCTCGGCGCATCGACGCTCGCCCTCGGAATGCTCGCATCGTCGCTGGTGAAGCATCCGTTCCTCGCGGTGATATTGACCTTGGTGTTCGTCGCCCTCCTCTTTGTCGCGTTCTTCGTGGGTGCACAGGTGGATGGGCCGCTCGGCGAACTCATCATCTACTTCTCGCAGTTCCACGGGCACTACCGGCCGAGCTTCGTGGAGGGGCTGATTCGGCTGAGCGACATCGTGTTCTTCGTGACTTTGAGCTACGTCTGCCTCATGGCTGCGACGCGGGTTCTGAAAGGACAGCGCTGGCGATGACCATCTTGACCACGTCCGGCGTACTCGCTGGCCTCTTCTTTCTGTTCCTTGGCCGCCAGGTCTTCCACTTTAACGTCGCGGGCGACGTTCTCACCGGGCTCGGAATGATCCTGGTGGTCGCCGCCATCGGCGGTCGCGTCTTTCTCCGCACCAAGGCGTCCGACACCGGCAAACAGGCGGAGCTCCCGATTCTCTACAGCTACGGCGGCGTCCTTCTGGCGCTGCTGCTGTACTGGCTGGCCACGGACTGGGGCACCGAGCTGACCGGAGCGGACCCCGAGGGGCGGATGATCGGGGTATTGGTCGTGGCCTGGCCGGCGATTCTCACGATCTCGCTGATGGCGCTGATCTTTATGGAGTTCACCTACCTCGGCATGCCGGTGGCGGACGCGGTGGACACCCGGCGCCTTCGCAAAGCGGCGTTTCACGGCCTCAGCATTGCCTTCGCTCTCGTGTTTGTGGCCGGCGCCAACTTCGTGGCCCACACCAAGGACGTCAGCGAGGACCTGAGCTACTTCAAAACCACGCGTCCGAGCGAAGGCACGCTGCAGATGGTGGGCGCCCTCGACGAGCCGCTCGAGATTCTACTGGTGTACCCCTCGACGAATCCGGTGGTCGCGCGGCTCCGGCCCTATTTCGATGAGGTCGCCGCGGCTTCGGACCAGGTCACCGTCAAGGTGCGGGACCAGGCGCTCATTCCCGAGATCGCCCGGGCGCAGCGCATCAACGACAACGGTCAGATCGTGCTTCTTCAAGGCGAGGGCGAGAGTCAGCGCGGCGAGAAGTTCTCGGTCAATCAGGACCTGGTGGCGGCGCGCGATGATCTCGCGACGCTCGATGGCCGCTTTCGACGCGCCTTTGCCGCGCTTACCACCCGACCGCAGGAGCTCTATCTGACCAGCGGTCACGGCGAACGGGCCGAATCGGGAAGCGATGGCGACGATCGGGGAGAGCGACTCCGCGACTTTGCCGAGGCGCTCCGTCAGTCCAACATCACCATGCAGACCCTGGGCCTCGCCCAGGGCCTCGCCGAACGGGTGCCCGAGGGCGCGCCGGCGGTGGCGGTGATCGGCCCGCGGCAGCCGTTCCTTCCCGAGGAGACCCAGTCCCTCTTGGACTACGTTCAGAGCGGGGGGCGGGTCGCGCTGTTTATCGAGCCGGAAAGCGAGCATGGCCTCACCCCGTTTCTCCATGGCGTGGGTCTCGATCTCCGACCGGGAATCCTCGCGAGCCCGACCCGGTACATGCGCCGGACGGGCACCGCCGCGGACAAGGGCATCATTCGCACCAATACGTATAGCTCCCATGCGACGGTGACCTTGGCGATGCGGAATGTCGCCCGGGGCGTTGCGAGCATCTTCATTCAGGGCGGTGCCCTCGAGCGGCGAAACGACGTGCCCGAAGGAGTGAACATCACCTTTCCTCTGACTGCGTCGGGCGACTACTTCCTCGACGCCAATGGGAACTACGAGCAGGACGATGGGGAAGCGACGGGTCGAATGAACCTGATGGCCGCGGTCACCGTACCCAACGAGGGTGGTCGGGAAGGCCGAGTGGTGGTGATCGCCGATGGTGACTTCATTACCGACCAGATCATTCGGAACCCCGGCAACGGGCTCTTGTTGACCGACATGATGGAGTGGCTCATCGGTCAGGAGCGGATCGTCGGCAATGTGACCCGAGAAGACGACGAGCGCATCGAGCGCAGCGCCGACGAAGACTCCCTCTGGTTCTGGGGAACGAGCTTTCTCGTGCCGCTTCCCGTGCTGGCGCTCGGGATCTTCATTCCGCTTCGTCGCCGCTCGCGCCGTCGGGACGACCACCGGGACCGAAACCAGCGGGACATGAAGAAAAAGAAAGACGGCCCGGGCAAAGATCCCGCGAAGGATCGCAAGGACGACGGGAAGGATGACACCCGCGCGTCGACGCCGAAGGCCAAGGCGGCGAGCGAGCCTCCTCCCGCGAAGGAGGAGTCTTCGGAGGACTCGGACTCGGACTCGGCGAAGGCAAAGGACTCCGACGCGGGGTCGGATGACGCTTCGAGTGAACACGGCTCGGACGAAGATACTTCCGACGAAGCGAGCTCCAACGAAGAGCGCTCGGGGGATGCTTCAGACCAAGAAGACGGCTCGGACGATGGGGCTTCCGACGATGCGGCTTCCGTCTCGAGCGAAGACGACTCGGACGAAGACGGCTCGAACAAAGACGGCTCGAACAAAGACGACTCGAACGAAGACGACTCGAACGAAGACGGCTCGGACGAAGACGGCTCGGACGACCCGAATGCCGATTCGGAGAGTGAAGAAGAGGAGAAGGGCACATGAAGAGCGTGCTCGTGCATGGCGGTCTTGCCGTCTTGGCGCTGATCGCCGCCTGGATGGTGTGGACCGACGACGACAGCGGCGAAGCCTCCGAGGAGTCGGTGGAACTTCTCGACTGCGATCGCTTGGGGCATGTCGCGCTGACCAGCACCGAGCGCGAGGTTCGGATCGACCGAAGCGAAGACGATGGCAACCCGCTCGCTTGGATTCGAGTCCAGCGCCTCGGCGAAGAAGCCGAGGACGAAGAGCCGAAGGAATACCTCGCCAAGGAAGAAGCCATCGAGTGGACCGAAGGCTTCGAGCCGTTTCGCGCGGCCCGGTCGCTCGGAGAAGTCGAAGAGGACCTGATGGAGGACCTGGAACTCAACGACGAGAGCCCGGTGCTCGCGGTGCACTGCGCCGGTGGCGACTCGAAGGAGTATCGCGTGGGCGGAGCAACCTTCGGAACGCGCGGCCAGCGCTACCTTCAGGCGTCTGATGGAGGCCCGGTCTACCTGGTGGACGGCGCGGTGGTGAGCCAGCTTCAGGGCGCGGAGAACGCCTTCGCCCAGCGCCAGCTTCACACCTTCGAGTGGCCTCAGGTCGCCCAGCTCGAGCTCAACATTGGCGACAGTTCGATCACGATGCAGCAACGAGACCGAGCGGAGGCGCGCCTCGCGTTTTGGGTCGACGCGGCGGACCCGGAGACCCGAAACGACACGCTCGGCAACTGGATCTCCCGTCTCCGCGGCCTCTCGGTGCTCGAGTACCTGGCCGCCGATCAGGGTCCGGGCGAGGAGCTCGAAAGCAGCGCGGAGGTCAGCGACGTCCTCCGAGTTTCTTACTCCGACGGCGAAGGCGAATCGATCGGATCACTCGAGCTAAAGCGAGTGGAAGCGCCGGACCTCACCTACTACGCCCGGTCCGAGACCAGTCGCCGGTGGGTTAAGGTGCCGAACTCCGTCGCCCGCTTCGTGGAAGACGACGGCCGCGAAATCTTGAGCCTCGAAGCGATCGTTCGCGAGGAGCCCAGCAACGAGTCATCCCCCGACGCCGAAGGAACCGAGGGTACAGATCCCGAAGGATCGAGCTCCGAGGAAGGCGACACTGCCGAGGATGGCACGGCCGAGGATGGCACGGCCGAGGATGGCACGGCCGAGGGCGACACAGCCGAGGGCGACACAGCCGAGGGCGCGGCCCCCGAGGGCGCGGCCCCTTTGAACAACGGTCCGGCACCGGTACCCGGACTGCCTCCTGGTCATCCCTGACCTGAAACTACGACGAAAGCCGAAGGACTTCGGAGTGTGCACTGGGCAGACGGCGCGTCGAAGACGCGACGCGCGAGCCGAGCTCGCGGAACCGGAGGGGGACCCATGGAGGCGTTTCACGCCG
>JBCCZL010000387.1:0-9598 GCA_039187775.1 Myxococcota bacterium | reverse complement strand
GTCTGGATTGCGCACCAGGACCGGGGCAGGCATCAGCACTTCGTCCGCCATCGTCTCGCCCACGCCCGCTTGCCCAGACTGGTTTCGGCCCCATGCCATGACGGTTCCGTCGGCCATCAGCGCGTAGACCGTGGCGTTGCCGCTCGCGAGAGACCGGACCCCGGTAAGCCCCGCGATCCGCATCGGCACGGGGTGCGGATCCCGATCTGAAGTTCCCAGCCCGAGCTGTCCGCGATCGTTCTCCCCCCAAGCCCATACGTCGCCCGCGTTGTCGAGTGCGAACGAGCTCGTGGAGCCAGCAGCGAGCTGAACGATATTCGACAGGCCCTCCACCCGCGTGGGGATTTGGTTCGTGTCCTCGAGCGTGGTGTAGCCAAGCTGGCCATCGCTGTTGCTGCCCCAGCTCATGACGGTGCCGTCTGCGAGTAAGACGAGCGAGTGATCGAACCCCGCGGCCACGCCAACCGCGTTCGCGACGCCTTCAACCTGCGTAGGTGAGCGTCGGCATGCGCTGGTTCCCCGAGAGCCGCAGTCATCTTCGGCGTCGTAGCCGAGCTGACCGTCACTATTGCTGCCCCATGTCGACACGGTCCCATCGCCATGCAGCGCGATCATGAACGTCTGGCGGGTCACGATGGACACCAGGTTCTGAACGTCGACTTCATACCTTACGGGCAACGTCGCGGTCGCCGGGTCATCTCCGTACCTCGAGCCATCAAGCGTGCCGTTGCCAAGCTGACCGAGCTCGTTGCGGCCCCAGGTGTAAAGCGTGCCTTGCCGCAGGTACGCGGCCTGCGAGTTGCCGACGCTCACCCGGTGGCCGAAGTACACATCCACGCTGGCTTCGCCTTCGTTTCCCTCCGGGTCCCGGGCAACGAGCCGGACCGTGTTCTCGCCGGGTCGGAGCGATATGGTCGCCGAGAACTCCCCCGTGGCGTCTACGTCGATCGGCACCTCGCCCTCCGGCGCATCCCAAACCAGACTGTCCACCGCTTGGTCGTCCGAGACGGTGCCGGAGATGAACGCGAGTACGCCTGGGCTCATGCCCCCCTCGCGAGGCGCGGCGATCGTCACGTCCGGCGGCACGATGTCGCGTACCGTGGCATCGGGGCTCGCATCCGGAGTTGCATCTTGGCTCGCCATCGCGTCCGAGGACGCATCTGGCGAGGTCCGCGCGTCGCCGGCATCCGAACCGACCGAGGGCGCATCATCACCACACCCAGGACCGGGGACCGCCGCTAGAAGAATACCCAAAGTGAGTAGGGTCTCTTGCCTCAAGAACGTCATGTGGCTGGCTCCTTGTGAATAATGTTCAGCTCAGCGTCGCGAGTACCACTCCACGACGCGCTGAACCTCGACGAGCATGGGAGGGGACTCGGAAGTAGGAAGACCGACGAGCTCTGCGCGGCGTTGATCGTTGTCGACCTTGATCCAGTCGGGATTGCTCCAGCGACCCTTCTTTTCGATGGCTTCGCCAACCAGCGCCAGGGACTGGCTCCGCTCGCGAAAGGAAACAACGTCGCCCACGCTCAAACGGTACGAGGGAATGTCGACTTTCTTACCGTTGACTTGAACGTGGCCGTGGCATACGAGCTGCCGCGACGATGGGATCGACACGGTAAACCCCGCTCGAAAGATTACGTTGTCCAGGCGTCGCTCGAGGAGTTCAAGGAGGGTGTCGCCCGTGTTTCCTTTTCGCCGCTGCGACTCGCGAAACAGGCGGGTCAACTGGCGCTCGGTCACGCCGTAGTTGAAGCGGAGCTTTTGCTTCTCGAGAAGCTGTAGCTTGAAGTCGCTGAACTTACCTCTCCGGCGGTTGGGCCCGTGCTGGCCCGGAGGGTACGGCCGACGGTCCCAAATCGTCTTGGGAGAGAGGCCAGGAAGATCGCATTCGACGGCGCGCATTTTGCGAAGTCGGGGTCCGGTGTACCGCGACATGGTGCGGATCCTTTCTGTCGGTCGTTTGGCGAAGAAACGACCTCCGAGACTGGGAAACGAGCGAGCCGGCAGTGTGGCCGTCTACTCGGGTCGACGGCTTAGCGTGGTGAAAGTGAAAGTCAATTGCAATTTCAACAAATATCTTAACCCAGGAAACCAGCCCGATCTTGGCCTCACCAAGTTTGGCTTCACCAAGTGGTGATCCACTCAGCGATGGCTCGTGCGTAGAGGCCGTGGGCTTCCGCGTTGGGGTGACTGTCGTCGGCGGCCACCCATAGTTCGGAGGGTGCACGTCCTGCGACCTCGGGAGCGAGGTCCAGGGTGGAAAAGCCGTGAGCGGTGGCGAGGGCTTCGAGTCGACGGTGTTCGGCCCCGAGGGGATAGGGTTGTCCAACCAGCGAGGGCAGGAGCACTATGGCGCAGCGGAGCCGACGCGCAGTGCATTCGGCGCCGAGCTCCGTGAACGCCCGCTCCACGGTCTGCCACTCAGGGGTGCCCTCGGCGTGGAGCGCCCGGTGGCGGTCGGTGGCGTTCGGCGCCCCCCGGCTTCGAAGGCGGTGAAGGAGTTCGGAGCGGAACCACGGGCGGGAACGGGCCACGGCTTCTGTCCCCGCCGGGTCATTCGGGAAATAGCCGACAAGTACGGTGTCGGGCGCAAGGCGCGGAGCAAGTTCTAAGAACCGTGCAACATACTGTTCCACTCCCCAGCCGAGAACTGCGGCGTTGATCACTTCGACGTCGCCGTCCATGGCTCGCTCTACCCTTGCAGGCCAGGTCTCTTCCTCCGCCACGCCCCAACCCATCGTGACGGAGTCGCCGAGCACCAAGACGCGATGCGAAGGCGGCGCCTCTCGTGGGTCAGGACCGCGAGTTCCAAGCCGCGAGGTGCGGTAGTGAATACGGTTGACGGTCACTTCGACCTGCGGCTTGAGACGATGGGAGAGGGTCGGATCGCTCTCCACCGCCGCGGCAGAAAAAGCTCGGATGTGCCCGTCGTAGCCATCGGGGCCGAGGCGCAGCGCTCCTTCGGCCACAAAGAGCGCGAGGAGGATCCCACCGACACTCAGTCCGAGCTTGCCGAGCATCGCCCGTCCCGGTGGGCTGGGGTTGCTCATTCCGGAAGGTCGTAGCGGAGAGGCATGGTCGGCTCGGGGTCGGGCTCGAGGAGGAAGAAGCCCCCCGCCGCTGCCAGGGTGAGCAACATCGGAATCAGCCACCAGGCCCATCGATCGCGAAGAATTCGGAGGAAGCTCATGGTCGAGACGCCCACGGCCGATGTTCGGAAAGCCATTCCTCCACGTGATCTGCGGCGACCTCGTAACCTCGGGAGTTCGGATGAATCGCGTCCCGCGGATTGGTGCGGAGCGCTTCCGAGGGCGCGGCATCACGAAACGGAGCCCGTAGGTCGACGACGCCAAACCCTAAGCCTTCGAGCTCCGCGCCAAGCGCTTCATGAAGGGGTGCGAGATAGTAGTCATCAAGTTCGAGGAGGGCAGGAAAGATCACGACGAGCACGCCAAAGCCGTGCTCGACCGAGAGCGCCTGGAGTCCGCGGAACGCCTCGAGGCTTTCTGTCCACTTTCGGCGGGGAGCGATGTGGTCTCGGAAGAGGTCGTGCCAGCTCAAGCGCTGTCGAGCCGCCGCGCGACGGATATGAAGATGCGTTTCCAGGTTGTCATCGCTCGGCCGGCCCTCCCGCGCTGCGGGCCCCGCCAAACGTGCCGCCAGCTGCACGAAGTCGGTGCCGTCGTTGATGCAGTAGCCGAGCAGCACGAAGTCGGGCGTGTATTTTAGTCCTTTGGTTTCGAGCTGACGGACCATCTGTGGGGTCTCGTAGCTCGCCACCCCAAAGTTCAGCACCTCCACGGGGGTCCCGGTCCGAGCGGGGAGCGACTCCTCCAACAGGCTTAAGTAGTTCAGCCGTTCGATGGAGTAGTACATCGTGACCGAATCTCCGAGGCCAACGATGCGGAACGTGCCATTCGGCTTCGTCACGGCATAGTCGCGGCCGATAAAGCCGTCAGCGTTGACAAAGCCGTTCGCTCCGGGCCGGAGCTCCGACTGCAGGATCGGGTCATCGCTCCGCTGATAGATGCCATGGTACGCCCCGTCCAAGTTTGGCACTGGGTCGTTGTCAGGACCGAACACGACGAAAGCGAGCGCCAGCCCCGCCGCCACTCCGCCGACCGCAAGGCCGAGGTTGAGCCGCCAGGATCCTGTGGTTCGGTTGTTCGTTGCGTCCACGCCGGCGCAGAACATACCGCGTCACTCGATCGACCGTCGTCAAATCGGCGCGTTTCGAGAAGAAGCGTGGTCCTTCCGCTCTCCAACGGAGTGACGGACCGAGCGAATCGACAAAAGCTGCCCGTCGCCCTCGCAAAAAAAAAGAAGCCCGATGTCCAGCCGCGGGAGCCTCGATCGTCATGTCTGCAGTAGGCCCGACGCCAAAGGAGGCATGATGTTGAGCGATCGATCCCCCCCGCATCTCCGTCTCGGAGAACGGCTCCGCGCCTTTCCGATGAATGTAGAGTCTGCGTCGCATGGCGGGTTGAGCACTCCAGTCCGGTAGCTCGGTTCGGGAGGCGCTCGTGACCCATCGCAAAACGATCTTCATTTCGGGCGCCACCGGACGGGTGGGACGCCAGCTCGTTGCACGCCTTCGGGGAAAGCACAAGCTCCGCCTGGTCGCGCGCACCGCCTCGACACTCGACGCCATGGCCGGGCCCGAGATCGCGACCTTCGTCGCAAATCTCAGCGACGGCGCGGCCATCAGCCGGGCCATGGATGGCGCCGACATCGCCGTGACCATGATCCCTTCGAACCACAGTGCCGACGACTTTGCGGCCGACCAGCGCGAGAAAATGCAGGGCCAGCTCGAAGGCCTCAAGAACGCAGGGATCGCGCAGGTCATCAACCTGAGTTCGGTGGGCGCGCACGTTACCGAGGGAAATGGCATTCTCGGCGTCCTCGGAGAGATGGAACGGGCGCTCGACGCGCTCCTCGGAACACGGGTGGTCCACCTTCGGCCGAGCTACTTCTTCGAAAATGCGTTCTATTGGAACGACCTCATTCGACATCAAGGCATCACCGGCCTTCCTACCCGTGACGACGTGGCGCTACCGATGATCGCCACCCGCGATGTTGCACGGAGGCTTGCGGAGCTGCTCGATGCGCCGACGCTCCCGAAGGAGCGGGTGTTGCCGCTTCTTGGCGCTCGGGACTACACCCTGCCCGAGCTCACCCGCGCGCTCGCCGAAGCCATCGAACTTCCGAGCCTTCGCTATGTGAATGTGCCGGCGGAGCAGATGAAGGCTGGGCTCACCGCGACGGGAGGCTCGGAGAGCTTCGCGGAGAAATATGTCGAGCTCGCCGAAGCGTTTAGCACAGGTCTTCTCAACCAAGAGGCGCGGACGGCGGAGAGCACCACGGAAACCGGGCTTGAAGAGTTTGCCCGCGAGGTGTTTGCCCCCGCGTTTCGGGCCGCCGGGTAGTTTCCCTGCCTCACCGACGCGAGCTCCGCCCCAAGCTGCCCCACCATCGAGCCAGGGCGACCGAGATCAGCTGCACCGACGGCATAAGGAGCGAAAAGACTTTCGGTTTGGCTAAAAGAGCACGCGAATAGGGTCTCCCTGTCGGTCCGATCAAGGGTGGTGACGGTCATGCATGAAAAACATAGGATTCATCTTAGGTATGCATCCGCGGCCTCTATCACAGATCGATCTCAACCTGCTGGTGTACCTCGAACATCTCTTGAGAGAACGCTCGGTGACTCGAGCCGCGGCCCGCGCGGGCATCACCCAATCGGCGATGAGCCGCGCCCTAAGCCGGCTGCGAGAACACCTCGACGACCGGCTCCTCGTGCCGGTGGGCCGGTCGATGCAGTTGACCGACCACGCGAAGAGCCTCGAAGCTCCCCTCCACGATGTGCTTTCGCAACTTCGCAACACCATTTTTGCGCCGCAACAGTTCGACCCGGCAAGCGCCGAGCGCGAGTTTTCCATCGCTGGGCCCGACTTCGTGGACAGCCTTCTCACCGGCCCCCTCGTCATTCGCCTTGCGGAACAGGCACCCGGCATCGACCTTCACCTCGCCGGGATGGGACCGGCGGTGGCTGGCGATATCTTGAAGGGCCGTCTCGACCTGATGATCGGCTTTGTTCCAGGAAACCACTCGTCTCTTCACGCGCGGCGCGTCCTCACCGATCGCTTTGTCTGCGTCGTGCGCCGACGTCACCCCGCGCTTCAGCGCAAGAAGATCCGCCTGGAAGCGTACACCGCATACCCCCATGTACTGGTCAGCCCGGGAGGCCGACCGGGGAGCTTTGTCGACCGAGCACTCCGGGAGCGAGATGCGTCTCGGCGAGTGGCCGTCCGCGTTCACAGCTTCCTGCTTGCCCCCGACTATATCCTCGACACCAACTACATTCTCACGGTTCCGGAAAAGGTCGCGGCACGGATCACCGAGACCTACGACGTCGCGGTTGTACCGCTTCCTCTCCCGGTTCCCGGGTTCACTCTGTCGATGGTCTGGCACGCCCGCAACCAGCGCGACCAGGGGCACGTCTGGATGCGAACGCAGATTCTCGAGATCGCAGAGAGCTTGAACTAGCAGACCCACCACCTCGCCGCGCCGACGGCCGATGGATCGGCGTCGCTGGCGCGAAACGCCGCGGTTGCCGAAACGACGCCTTCGCGGGTGTGAGCCCGCTGCCCAAGCGACCGGTCCTCGTGGTGAGCTGTATCGACCCGTGGACTGATCCGGCGTTCTTCTTCAAATTGGAGCCCGGCGAAGCGGTCATGCTGCAGAATGCGGGCAGGTGGGTGGCCCGAGGGTAGAGGACATCGCCACCGGGACGACTCGGACCGTCTTCCCCGAAGAGCTGCTGGGATGACTCGCCGGATCGCCTTAGCTGGCGGACGACGCTTTCGACGCAGCGTCGACCGACGCAAGCCGGTCCCCAAGAAGCGCCGGCGGCTCGGACGCCGGCACCGGCGTGAGGTGATTATCGATGTCTCGCGGAAGAATCGGCTTCTCGACGAAGTCAACGACGTCGCGATACGACAGCGATCGACTGCGGTCCGGTTCCGAAGAGCTTCCGGTGAGGACCACCACTCGGGTGGTTCCCGGGGGATACGCTTCTTCCAGCGCGGAAAGAAACTCAAATCCACTCATCCGTGGGAGCCCGAGGTCGAGGAGGATGAGACTCGGCATCTTCTCCCCGTTGTGATGACGTTTCCGAAGCTGGGCGAGGGCCACCTCGCCGTCGGTCGCCATCAAGATATCCGCGACCCGGCCGTTCTTTCGAAGCATGAGATCCGCGCGGTAAAGGTCGCCGGAGTTGTCCTCGACGACCATGACCACCACACCTTCTTCTGTTTCCGTCCCACTCACCAATAGAGAAGTACGGCCCGGAGGGAGAGACCATTAACCCCCGATCGCTCCCCGGCCGGCGCTTTTTGACGAGGTGGTCCGGCCCGGTCAGCCGGCTTCGGCGACTCGCCCGCTGCGCGCGCCAAGGAGGTGGATCGCGTTGGCGCGAATGTCGACCCGAACAAGGTTGCGCCGCGAGTCGTCAGGCCGCCGATACGCGATGCGTCCTTCGACTCCAACCCGGTCTCCCGCCTGAAGCGTTTGCACGAGCGCTTCCGCACGAGGACCAGAAAAGAGCACGGTGTGATGCACCGTCTCCTCCCTCACCTCACCGGTCCCCCGATCGTTCCACCGCTCTCGAGTGACCATTCTGAGCCGCAGGAACACGTCGCCGCCCGGGGTCACCTTCAGCTCTGGCGTTGAATCCACACGACCGATCAGAAAAGCTCGATTCACGACGCCGCACCCACCGGAGGGTTGTCACTCGATTCCTGGGCCGGACTCGAATCGAGCCATACCGCGATCTGGTTTGCACTTGTGTTTGCCCGAATCCCGGCGTCGTGAATCGCCCGCTCGACGGCCGCGCGGAGCGGCCCCGGGGTCATCGCCCGGTACGCGGCGCCGTACTTCCGGCAAGCTCTTTCCAGATGCGGACGCACATTCACGCGTGAAAAGCTCGCGGCGATCGGATGAACGAGCGGTTCGATTCGCTCTGCTACTTTCAACACCTCGTTGGGAGGCGGCGCACCGTCGCTCACCCAGTCCGCGAGGATGTCCGCAAAGTCGTTGCCGGGATGATCAAACATGTGCCCAGCAATTTCCGGAAGCCGGCTCTTCGTGATGTGGAGTTCAGCAACCTGGAAGAACTCCCCGACCACGTCGAACTCGTACTCCACTCCTGCCCGCATTACCGGCTGAAGACCGACTCGCTTGGGCAGCGACTGGCCCTTCGCATCTCGCTCGATCACCCATTCACTCTTCACCCGACAACTGACGATGACGTGAAGCGGACTCGTGACGAGCACTTCGATCATCCGCCGGTACTCGGGGGTCATTTCGCGCCAGCCCGTAGTGAACGCGTTTCGCGATGCACTTCGCGCAGTGATTCGGTCGACTTCCTCGAGCACACCACCGGTGCCATCCCAGAACGCCGACAACGAGTCCACGACGAACACGCCGTGCGAACCGGACTGCACCGCCTCTTCGTGCGCCGCCATCAACGCGCGAGGCGAGAACCGTTCGATCGACTCTTCCACGTCGAAGTCGAAGAGATGGGCGTATTTCGACGCACTGCCTCTCTCCGTATCGACGAATGCCACGCGCTTTTCTTCGCGCTCCGCAAGGCGCTGACCGACGGACAGCGCGGTGTACGTTTTGCCATGACCCGACGGACCAAAGAGTCCCAGTCGGAGCTTCGCCCGCTCCTTCGTTGCCTTCTGAAATCCCATTGCTACGCGACCTCCTGTTTTCGTGCCCTCCGGCCAGCCTTCACTTCTGCCCAAAAATCTCGGCAACGCACTTCGTGCTCTTCGATCCAGCTCTGATGCCGCTCTACCGGCCAGAGGTGGACGCACCCTCGCGCTCCGAAGCGCGCTGCCACCGTCACCTGGTCTGCGCCGGTCACCAGCATCTGATGCTGCACCTGCGCCCAATACGCCCATGGCGGCCCCTTCCGCCAATACATCCAGTTCTTCTCCGTGGGGTTCTTTACCTCGACGAGAAGCCCCGGCCCCGCCACCGCGTCCGGCGTGGCACCAATGAACTCGGCGTCGCGACGAACGCAGAGCTTTCCCCACACCATGCAACGGAAACCCTCCGCCGGCTCTCCACTATCGCCCCACCGAAGGAGCGGGAGTCCGTCCACTTCTCCGATATTGATCGCCTCGATGATGTCGTCTTCGTGAAGCGTTCCCCAAAACATGTGGAACTTGGCCGGATCCTCTCGTGCGCCCCGACTTCGCAAAACCTTTCGCTGGAGGAGGACGTCGCGGTTGTGAAATCGGGTGGTGACCTCCGGCCAGAGGCTCGCCGCCTCGCTCGCGCCGATCAACTCGTGCCGACGAGCGAGCCACCGCCGGCGATCGTTGGCGGCTCCAATTACCCGAAACTCCATATCTCTCGCCCCCAACCACCCGCTTACGGTCATGCCGCCCTCCAGTTCACAATCTGTCCCCCGGTCAACTTCAGACCGTGCGCTCGAAGCTCCGCCAACGCCTCTCTCTGATCGTTCGGCGGGAGATCTTCGAATCCGTCAAGCCAGGCTCTGATGTAACACTCTCGATGCATCGGC
>JBCCZL010000386.1:0-9628 GCA_039187775.1 Myxococcota bacterium | reverse complement strand
TTCGCCGTATGCGCGAGTGCCCCCACAGCCTCGGAGCGAGGAGTGCTTGAGGCACTTCGAGCGAGAAGTGAGGAGGTAAGCCGCGCAAACGGTGAAAGGCGCCGTGTTTCCGTAGGATTCAAACCGATCGCCGCTCTAGCTAAGGAACCGCGCCTCCAAGGAAGGTGCAGAGGCGTCGCTCGCGCCGCTCCTCGCTTTCGTTCTCCGCGGCGAGGACGAGGTAACAGTGGGGCTGAGGATCGAAAGGATTGAGCCAGATCGCCTCCCGAAGCACGCGACGCCCCGCGGACGCTTCGCCCTGCGCCACAAGCGCGCTTCCAAACACGGCCTGCGTCGGCGCATGGGTCGGATAGCGGTCCGCCAACCCGCGAAGGGCGTCGGTCGCCCGCCGGGGATCGCCGCCTTCAAGCGCGGCCCGCCCCAGCCGCGATGCGATCAACGGTTCATCGGGCGCGAGGGCGAGCGCCCGCTGATACTCCACCGCCGCGGCTCTCGGCCGACTTCGGTCGTAGAGCATGTTTCCGAGGCGAAAGAACCGCCGAGCGTCCGCGCTCACTTCCTCCGCTTCATCCGCTTCGGCACCCGCGTGGGCAAAGCGGAGCACGGTCTGCCGCGGCGGGTCGGCCGGCGCCGAGAGCGAGCGAAGCCCATTCCGCCATCCCTGCTCGAGCCGCCCGAAGGCCTGCCCGGATGCGGCGGCAAGGGCATCCCGCGCGTCGACTCCCGTCGCCATCTGGGAGATTGCGTCGCGCAGCACGCCGATGCCGTGTTGGTCGACGAAGGTCTCGATGAAAGTGGCCACCTGGGCAAACGCGAGGGCGGCGTGCTCCTGGCTCGGAAGCCGGGCGATCGAGGGATGGAGATCGTCGAAGGACAGAAGCTCCCCGTCGCGCACCGCACGATGAAGGAGGGCTTGGGCAGTCGGTTCAAGATGGGCGCTTGCCGCTTCGCCCCGCCAGCGGCGCTCGAGATATTTGGCGACGCCTTCCTGAAACCACACCGGAGCGTGATCGTGAGATGCCCGAGCGAGCACCAGGTGTACAAACTCGTGTCCGATCGTGTCGACCCACGGATAGCCTCGCAGCAAGGCGCGGGGCGAGGTCACCATCAGCCGGTCCCATTTGCAAAGAGCGATGGTGCCCGTCCGCTCGATCTCCTCGACGCTAAGCGAGGAAACCTGGGCGAGGCCTCGAGCCGATGGATAGATCTCCAGCCGGATGGGGCCCGGCACCCGAAGACCGATATCTCGAGCCAGCGCTTCGTCGGCTCGGCGAAGTGCCTCGAAGGCGTAAGGCAGGAGCGCCTCGTCGCGGCCCGGGGAATAGCGGATGATGTATCGCCCGTCGGTGGATGTCTCCGTCGCGTAGTTCCGCGTCGCCTGATCGGTGGCTCGAATTAGCTCGAGCAAGGCCCGACGCTCTCCGTAGGCGGGCGACGAACGGTCCTGCACCGCGGCCTCCATGTCGTGTGCCGCCGCGGTGTAGTTGCCCCGATGAAAGTGCACCATCGCCCGAACCGCGCGAACATCGGGGTCGCGCTCGTGCCGCCGCGCCACATCATCGATAAGCTCGGCCGCCCGCTCCACTCGAAGCTCGCCTACCGCCAGGCTCGCCGCTTGGGTCTTTTCTCCGTCTTCCCCTCGAGGAATCGCCTGGGCGACCGCGGGCGCGAACGCCAGAACCACCGCGAACGCCAGAACAAACACCACCAGTCGGCTCATCGGAGGAGCCCCTCGTAGTACCGTCGAACTGCGTCCCGGTACCCCTCGGGAGCGGTCCGGCGCATCGCATCGAGGATTCGGCGGCGAAGCTCTTGCGGACCCCGGAACTCATCCGCGCTCGGAATCAACACATCCTCGCGGAAGTCCTGGCTATCGCTTCCGCTCGCCCCTCCTCCTCCACCGCTCTGGCTTTGGTCCTGCTGGCGTTCGAGCTCCTCGCGAAGTTCGGTCAGCTGACGCGCCGCGTCGCGCTGGGCCCGCGATGCATCGACCGGATCGGGACGACGAAGGGCCCGCTCCGCCTGTTCCATCGCCTCCCCCGCCTGCTCGAGGGCCTCGGTCCCGTTCGGAAACAGCGGTTGACCGTCCGGCCCTTCCGCGATGTCCTCCGCAAGGCGCCGCGTCGCTTCCGACACCGCTTCCTGGCGCTCGCGGTTCCGTTGAAGTTCGGCGTTTGCGCCAGTGTCGAGAAAATCTCGCATCTGCGGGATCGCCTGGTCGATCCCGTCGCGGAGCGCATCCACCGATCGCTCCGCCTGCCGCGCGGCCCGCGCCGCTTCTCCGGTTTGGCCGCGCGCGCCGGGAAACATCAGGGCCGACAGATCGAGGTCCCGCGAAAGCTGCTCTACGTCGCGGCCCGCCGAGTCGGCCATCCGTCGCGCCTCCCCAAGGTCCCCGGTGCGGAGGGCATCGGCCACATCGTCGAGCCGCTGGCGCGCTCGGGCGAGGGCGTCCGGGTCCACCGGCGCCGACTCATCGATGCCGTCGAGGAGCTCGGCTGCGGCTTGTGCCTGCTCGACCAGGCGCTCGCTCGCTTCCCCCGCCCGGGTCCCGTCGGCGGAAAGCGCCCGCTCGGCCGCATTCCGTCGCACTTCGGCGCTCGAACGCGAGAGGTCCTGCTGCTCGGCCTCGAGGCCCGCCAATCGGTCGAGCGCTTCCGCAAGGGCCTGTTCCCGGGGACCAAACCGCGACTCGCCAAACGACTCGGCCCCCCCGGCCAACGCCTGAGCCATCGCGTCGATCTGGCGCTGCATCTCGGTGAGCTGGGCGGCAGCTTGGTCGAGATCACCGCCTTCGACCGCATCGCGCATGCTCGCGAGGGCGTCCTGCACCTCCTCGGTCGGCATCGCGTCCTGATTGACGAACTCGCTCGGCACGTTTTCGCCCATCGCCGCAATCCGGGCCATGAGCTCCTGCATCCGTGCCTCGGCCCGGCCGATCGCTGAAAGGAGCGCCTCCCGAGCTTCTGGACTATTGGTCCGACGAACTTCTTCGAGGAGCGACGTGATCTCTCGTCGGAGCGCATCGAGCTCGCGCGCGATCGCCGCCGCATCGTCGAGCCGGAGCTGACTGAGCTCATCTGCGAGGCTAAGGATCTGACCCTCGAGGGTCTCGACGATGGTCGCGTCGATTTCGCTTCGGCTCGAAAGGGGCCGAACCCGCGGACGGTAGCGGCGAGTCTCCCGGGCAAACTCCCGTCGAAGCGCGGTCGCCATCGCACGGTAGCGTCCTCCGGCCCCCTCCCCTTCCTCGAGCTGGTCGAGCGCCGCGGTAAACGCTTCGCCGCTCGCGGTGACTAGCACGAGGCGCGCCGACGCCGCCTCGGCCGCTTCGGGGACTGGCTGTTCCAAGCGGTCAGCGAGAGCGGTGAGGCCCAGCTCCAGGGCCCGATCCACGGCGCCGATTTCCGCCGCGCGCTCCGTAGCCTCGGACGCGACCTCGAGGACAAGGATCTCCGACTGGCCTCGGTTCGGTCCACTCACGTCGTCGTTATCGAACGCCTCGACCACGACGGTGATCCGGTCGCCGCGGCGGGCCCCGAGGGCCGCCGGCGAAAGTCGCTCGAGGCCCTGGCTCGCTTTCCGCGCGTCCTCATAATGGCCGAGCCGCCGCCGAACCGCGGTACCGCCGGCGACTTCGACCACCAGTTCGACGGTGGAAAGGCCGACATCGTCGGAGGCTTCCCAGCTCACCGCGACCTCCTCGTCGAGTTCAACCACCCGCGACGCTTCCGGTTCGATGATCGTCACCACCGGAAGCGCGTCCCCATCGATCCGAATCGGTCGCCGGCCAGGGTCGGTAAAGCTCTCGCCATCGCCATCGACGAGCCGGAAGATGAGCGTGCCTTCCACATCGAGGCGAAGCGTCCCCGCGAGCTTGCCGTCGGCCGTCGGGGCAAGGGCAACCTCTTCGTCTCCCATCACTGCCACCCCGCTGACGGCATCGATTCGGGGGTCGACCCGCAGGTCGACCGTCGCACCGCGCGGGCCGCGAATCTCCCACGCGTCGTTGCGCTGCTCCGGCGCGCGGTCGAGATATGCGGGAAAGTTAAGCGTCACATCGACCCCACGGACCACCGCGGCGATCGGCTGACCTTCGAGGTCGGTGATGCTCGGATGGGTGAGCGCGAACGCTCCCGTGGCGATCGGGTCGACGACCAGGATGAGCACACCGCCAAGAAGAATGATGCCAAACCCGGCGGCACCGGTTCGGCCGAGGGTCGCTCGAAGCGGCACCGCGCTCTGTGGGGGAACCGTTTCAAGCTCGCGAACCACTCGCGCCTGATGCGCCTCGATGAGTTCGGCGCTCGGCCCCGGAACCGGTCGAAGTTCGGCGGCACTCTGGGCCCGCGAGGCGAGGACCGGGTCGATGGTGCGGAGGAGTCGGGCGCTCTGGCTGCCGCGAAGGCGACGCACCGGCCATAGAGCACGCACCGCGAAGCCCGCAGCGATCAACCCGACGACCGTCCAGAGGGCCACGGCGAGCGGGGCGCCCGTCGACGGACCGGCGAGAAGGGCCGCACTGATGAAGCAGACCATGCCGGCCGCTCCGCCGAGGCCCAGGGCCCGGAGCCCGTGGGCAAAGAGCGCCCTTCGTCGGAGCTTTCGAAGGTATCCCTCGACTCGGTCACTCATGGGCGCTCATCTCTACCGACACGTCCGCGAACCATAGCATTCCATGGAAATCGCTGAGGCTCCGTGCCTTCCCAAGGATCCCTGGGGTCGATATAGTCCGCGCCCAACCCCAGGCGACTTTTCCCATGCAGACAACCTCAGCGGAAGCCAACGCAGACCTCGCCCTCGCGGTCTACCTTGAGCCATTCATCGAAGGCCGCCGGGTGCTGTGGATTGGCGACCCCGACGCCGCTGCCGAAGACCGGCTCGCCGACCAGGCGGCTCTGCTGAAGCTCTGGGTCCAGCAGGGAGGCCGCCGGGGACGCACCCGCCGAAACACCCTCCGTCCGGGTCCTCTCACGCTGCGGGAGGAATCCTTCGATCTTGTGGTCGTGCCCGAAGCGGACACCGTCGGGCTCTTCGACGGAGCGCGAATCGACGAACTTCGAAGCGCTGTCGGGTCAAAGGGCGTCCTTGTCATCGGGGTCACCGCGACCGACGAGCATCACTACGAGGCCCTCTACGATCTCGTGGCCGACCGATTCGCGAGCCATCGACTGGTTGGACAGGTGGCGCAGGACGGGTGGGCCCTCGTGACCTTCGGGGACGAAAATCCCGAGGTCACGGTCGATACAAGTAGCATTGCCGATCCGTCGCCGACGCGATTCCTCGCCGTCTGCAACGCGGAGACGGCACTCGAAAGCTACGCGGTGATCGCCACTCCGGCGAGCGCGGCGAGCTCCGATGTACGAGAATTTCAGGACACCGCCACCATGGACGTGTCGAGTGAAGGCGCCGAAGAGCTCGCCGCCGCGCTCGACCACGCAGAGCAAGTCGAAGTGGCACTTGCGGACCGCACCCTTGAGCTCGAGACTTTGCGCTCAAAGCTCGAGGACACGGTCGCAGAACGCGACGCGCAAGCCACCGCCGCGCAACGGGCAGAAGAAGCGCAGGCGAGCACCATGGCCACCCTTGATGAGCTTCGGGCTCGCCTTTCCCAACCGGACGCCACGGAAGACGGCGGAGAGCACCAACGCCTGGAATCGCTCCTCGCCGAGCGGGCGCGGGCGCTCCGCGACGCGAAGGCCGAGGTAGAACGCCGAGGGACCCTCGTCAGGGACCTGGTGGAGCAGCTTCGCGAAGTCGGCTTCGACGCTGGCGTCAGCCCGACGGACGGAGCGGCCTTTCGGCCAACCCTGGCGCCCGCCGAGGTGACCCGCCGGGCGGAGGGTTCGGTCGCGGCTCCACCGGTTCCCAAAAGCCCCCCGATCCCCCCGGTGCCGAGCGGCACCGAAGATACGCTTCGTCAGGGCGACCTCCAAACCGCCGACCTCGCGGTCACTGCGGCCACGGAACGTGCCGTCTCCGCCGAGGCCGCTCGCTCGGCCGCCGAGTTTGCCGCCGACGAGCTGCGCGGCCAGCTCCTCGAGTGGGAGCGGACGGAGCGAGACGCAGAACGCGCACGCGCCGCCGACGAAGGCAAGGTTCGTGGGCTCCGGGCACGGATCGCCGAACTGACCGAGCTTCATCAGATGGCTCAGGCCCGACTCTCCCTCGCGGAAAACGATCTCGCCAACGCGGAGGAGCGCAGGGTGGGCCTCGAACGCCAGGCCCAGGAACTCCGAGAGCGCCTCGAACTGGAGATCGTCCGAAGCGTGTCGTCGGAGCGCGAGTCGACCCCCGAAACAGAGTCCACTCCGGCAGCGGAGTCCATCCCCTCAACAGAGTCCGTCCCGGAAACAGAATCTGCACCCGAACCGGACGACCGGGCCACGCAGTGGGATCGGGAGAAACAGCGTCTCGAAGCGCGAATCGAAGAGCTCGGTCGACAGAACGCCCATTTCGAACTCCTCTACGACGCAGCCCGAGATCAGTGTGAAAAGCTGACCGTCGAGCGGGACGCGCTCAAGAAAGACACCGAAGGAACGGCGGACCGGCAGGCCGGCGCCGCTCTCGGTTACGGCCGTCGCATCGCCGAACTTCGCGACACCGTGCGGCGCCTCGAAGCGGAACTCGGCCGACGGCTCGAAGTGGTCGAGGAACATCGGCTTCGGGGAGAGCTCGAAGGCCTTCGGTTCCGCCTCGCCGACCGCGAAGCCGCGCTCGAGGCGCGGGACGCGGCAGCCCTTCGCGCGTCCGGCGCGGAAGCGGAAGACGCGGCTCGAACCCGAGAAAATGTCGAGCGGGAGCGCGACGAGGCGCGGGACGAGCTCGACCGACTGCGCGCCGAGGTCGAATCGCTCTCCGCCCGCGACTCCGCGCTGACGCTTCGGCTCTCCGACGCCGAGGAGCTCGCTGAGCTCGAAGCGGGACGTGCCGCGGACCTCGCCCAGACGGTGGCCGCGCGCGACGCCCTAGTGGCTCGCCTGCAGCTCGACCTCGTGGATGAGGAACGTGCGCGCCACGATGCCGAGGCGCTCGAGACGAAGGCGGGGGAAGAAACCGCACGACTTCGCGAGGCGCTCCTGGATGCCTCGGCCTCCATCGACAAGGTCGAAACCCTTCAAAAGCAGATCGCCACGCTCGATGAAGCCAAGGCTGCGGCCGAAGAAAAGGCCCGAAGCTCCGCCGACGCCGCCCGAGCCGCCGAGGCCGAGGTCTCGCGGGCCCGCGGGGTGGCCGAGGGCCTTTTGGGCACGGTGGAAGCACAGCGAAAGGAACTCCGCCAGCTTCGGGCCGAGCTGGTCGAAGCGCTCGACGGCCTGGGGAAGGATGAACCCCGGGTGCCGACCGACATCACGGCGGTGGGTATGGACGCCCCGGATCTCGCGACGCCGGAGCCTCCCCCGAGCCCGTCGGAGCTCGCCGCGCTGCGGGAGGAGATCCGACGGCTCGAGGATACTGACGCCGACCGCGAGACCCTTCTTCGCTCGCTCACCGCTCAGCTCGAAGAGCGGGACGACCGGGTTCGAGCGCTGGAGCGGCGGTTGGAGGACGAGCAGTCGAGCGACAAGGGCGTCGAGGGCGACGAAGAGACCCTTCGGCGCGTGGTGCTCGAGCTCCAAGAACGATCGTCGCGACTCTCCGAAGAGCTTCTTCATGAACGGAAAGCGCGTCGCGCAGCGGAGGCGGGAAGCACCCGCGCCGCGGGCGACGAGAGCGAGCTTCGAAGGCTTCGCTCGACCGTGGACCTCCAGGAAACCGATCTCAATCAGCTCCGACGCAAGCTCCTAAGCTCCGAGCGCGAAGGGAAGAACCTTCGGGAAGCTTCGGCGAGCGCCCGGGCCGCCCTTGAAGAGCTGCTCGGCGACGCGAGCGCAGACGGGAATCCTGCCGCCGCAGAACGGATCGGCGCCCTCCTCCGAATCCTATCCTAGAGAGCGGCAACAATCCGCATGCGGATCTGGCCGCGCCCATCTCCGCGGATCGGGGCTCGTCGAGCGTGCCGGCGAGGCGACGAAGAATCACGGGGCGTTCCGCGACCTCCTCCGAGGCGCCGGCGGATGTTGCCGAATGCTGCCGGGCTTTCCGCAAAGGGGCGGACTCAGCGGCACACGGCCCAAAGGCCGATGTCATCCTGCTGCGCCGCCCGCTCGTCTTCATCGAACTGGGAGCGAAGCGAAGTGTTCGGGGGGATCGACAGGGTTCGCGCCAGGCCTCGCCGAAGCAGCTGACGTTGCCAGAGGTCCCCAAGTCCGCCGCCGATATACACGTAGGCGAGGAGCCTCTCGAACGCGTCTTCGCACTCCGCGTCGAAGGTGAGCCAAAGCACGTGGCCGTCCAGCTGACGGGTAAACGAAGCCGCCGCCTCCGCAAAGCACTGATCGTTTTCTCCGCCTCGGCCGATCTCAGGCGTATCAATTCCGATAAGCCTCACGGGAGAATTCAGCGGACGAGAAATGCCACTCACCTCGAAGGTGTCGCCGTCGATCACCTCGGTGACCCGCACCAAGATCGGCTCCATGCACTGGCTTCGACCCGCACGCAGCAACGCCGAATCGAAGCCTTGGACTCGCATGTCGGAAAAGTCGATGGGCCCAACGAATGCGTTGCCCATCACCGGGTTATAGGTGGACGCATCGGATCCGGCCTCGGGCGATGCATCGGCCTCTCCGTCTGGGTCGCTGGTGCTGAAGCACCCTCCGGCGAGCAGAGCTGCAGCGAGGAGCGAGGCTTCCAAGATCGGCCCTCGGGGAGTTCGGCCAGGCCAACCGGAGCGAACCCCGCACGGCTGGGAGCATCGTGGGGGCCTTTCGAAAGGCGGCCAGGCATGACTCCGCGCGGCCCGACTCAACATTCGTCGCTTTCCAAGATGTCGGAATGTAGTACGTAAGCGGCGCCGTGACCACAGCCGAGGGGTTCCGGTACGTCCCAAAATGCGCCACATTTCACCGCGCGTGGAGTTAGCCATCGTCGGAACTGATCCCTGCCCCTACCTCGCCCATCGCCGCGCCCGAAACCGTCAGCCGCCCCTGGAGCCCACGCGTGACCGCCACTGAAGAGCCCTCCGCCGTTAAGTCCGCCATCCAGGGTGAAGCCCGTGACCTGAACCAAGACGATCCCCGCTCGATTCCGACGCCGCGGTCCGACGTCGACAAGGTGGAGGGCCTTGCCGACGCTCGCTCCGAGATCCTCCGAGAGCTTCGACGACGCATCGTTGGACAGGACGAGGTGATCGACCTCCTGCTGATTTCACTGTTCGCCCGAAGCCACGGGCTGTTTGTCGGGGTCCCCGGGCTCGCCAAGACCCTGCTGATCTCTACGCTCGCCGAAGCGCTCTCGCTCTCCTCGAACCGGATCCAGTTCACGCCGGACCTCATGCCGAGCGACATCACGGGAACCGACGTGCTCGAAGTGGATCAGGAGTCGGGGCGACGCACCTTTCGGTTTCTTAAGGGTCCGGTCTTCGCAAATATCCTCCTCGCCGACGAGATCAATCGGACCCCTCCGAAGACCCAGGCGGCACTCCTCCAGTCGATGGCGGAAGGAAAGGTCACCGCCGGGGGTCGGACCTACGAACTCGAGGCGCCCTACCTCGTCTTTGCGACGCAGAACCCCATCGAACAGGAAGGCA
>JBCCZL010000385.1:0-9628 GCA_039187775.1 Myxococcota bacterium | reverse complement strand
GGCAGCCCCAGGGGGCGGGGTCCCTCCAGGCCACCATTGTACCCCAAAACATTAGTCGAGGGTGATCGGCTTTTCGAGGAGCTGGATGTCGGGGCGTTCTCGGAAGCTCTGCGCTCGCTCGGTGTACGTCCCCCCGGACATGAAGACGAGCCGAGGGGCGAGCTCTGGGTGGCGTTCGCGCACCGCCTCGTATAGGTCCATCCCGGTCACGTCCGGCATCATGATGTCGCAGAACACGATGTCGTATCCCGCATCCTGCTCGAGCTGGTCCAAGGCCTCTCGACCGCCCTCGGCGATATCCACCTGATGCCCTGAAAGATGCCGCTTGATCGAGCGCGCAACCATGACTTCGTCGTCGCAGATCAGAATCCGAAGCGCAGGGTGAGGCGCGACGGGGACCGTAGGCTGGGGCGACTCGGGTGCGCTCTTCCGCGGGCCCGCAACGGCGGGAAGGACCACACACACCACGGTTCGCCCGGGACGGCTCTCGATCGCTAGCGAGCCTCTGTAGTTTCGGACGATGCCCTCCGAGAGAGCGAGCCCGAGGCCGGTGCCTTCGCCCACCGGTTTCGTCGTAAAGAACGGTTCCCGAACCCGGTCGATGATCTCTTGTGGGATGCCGGGCCCGTTGTCCTCGACCTCCACCCGCACCCCGCCGGTATCGCGTCGGGACCGAAGCTGGATCCGGTGCTCGGCCCGCCGGCCTTCGGGGAGGGCCTGTGCGGCATTCACCACGAGGTTCAGGATGACTTGGGCGAGACGTTGCTCATCGCATGCCGCGGCAAGACCGGGCACGAGATCGAGCTCGACCTCGGCGCGGGAGCGCGTTTGGGACTCCGCCATCGAAAGGGCGGCGGTGCAAGCCCGGTCGACATCGGCCTCGGCCTCTCGGCCGTCTTCAGGGCGAGTGAACGACCGAAGATCGGCGACGATTCGTCGAATGCGGTCGACTCCTTCGAGCGACTCCTGCATCGCCGTTTGGTGTGCGGTTTCGGCCCGTGGCAGCTCTTCGATCAGGTAGGCGAGGTTGCCCTGCACGAAGGAAAGCGGATTGTTAATTTCGTGAGCTACCGCGGCAGCGAGTCGACCCATCGAGGCAAATCGTTCGGCCTGCTGAAGCTCGGCTTGCGCTTGGGTTCGCACCGCTTCGAGTTCTGCTTCGCGACGAGACGCCTCGAGCTTCGACATGCGTCGGAGGCTTTCCTCCTTGCCGCGCTCGTAGAACAGGCCGGCGGAGATCAACGTGAGGCACATGATGAGCACCGCCCAGTACTCATTGAACGCCGCTCGCTCGGCTGGTGACGGCGTAAACAGCACTTCGAACTGCGATACTCCGATGGTCAGTACGGCGAGGGCGCACGCGAGACTCCACGCGTACCCGAGCCGAGTTCCAAAGAGAATGATCGCGAACAACGGGATCTCGGCGAGGGCCACCGTCGCCGCGTTGAGGCCAGGGTTCGTGTTGGTGACTCCGAGGTAGCAGAGGAGCCCAAACACTGCGCCGAGCATGAGATTGGCGACCTCGTAGTAGCGACCGGTCCACCGCAGGAGATACGGCCCTCCGTAACACGCGACCACCAGGCCAACATCGACGGCCGCCGATGCCCACTCTTGGGCGAGGAGCCGCATGACGAGCACCGCTCCAAACATCGTGCCCATGAGCCAGGCGATAAGGACCGCGGTTCGCCCTCGACGGACGAGCTCGGGCCCGCCTTCATGCATCCACGCTGGGAGGAACGAGTCCAGCCTCGCGCCGAGCGACCGGTGTAACCCCACCTCCCTATTCTGTACCAAAATGCTGAAAAGAGGGGCTGTAAGTGGAATTTATCGCAGAACGGATTCACAAAACGGATGGCGCGCCTCCATACCGATGGAGGAGCCATGAAGAGACTTGCTGCCTTGGCGTGGATGTTGGTCAGTATCATCGGATGCGGAGATGACGCTTCGCCCACTCCCGATGCTGACGTCGGGCTGGACGCGACGGTAGACGCCAACGTGGCGCCGGACGCCGAGACTTCGGACGCCACTGTCGATCGCTCACTCGATGCGGTGGCTGATGCGACCGTCGATGCGATGGTGGACGCAGAGCCTCCCTGCGAAGCACCACGGGTGTGTGACCCCGGCCCCTACAACTATGCCTTTGTATCGTCTGAAGAGAGTCTCCTCGGCGAAGTTGGCGGACCCGCGGGCGCGGACGCTACCTGCAACCGGCTCGCGTCGGCTGCGGGCCTTCCCGGCCGCTACATCGGCTGGGTTTCGTCGAGCGCCGTATCGGCCCGCGACCGCCTTGGCGACGCGAGCGGGTGGATTCGAACGGATCTCCGGCCGGTGGCTACGAACCGCGAAGATCTTTTTCAAGGCCGGCTGAAGTACCTGCTCGACGTCGACGAAAACGGCAACCGAGTGGCTCCCGGACCCACGGCGACCGGAACCGCGATCGACGGAACAGCCACCGAGGAGAACTGCGAGGAATGGACGACGTCGGAACCCACGGCGAGGCTGATCGGTGGGAGTCCCATTGCCGGCGGCCGCTTTTGGAGCATGGGGTTCCTAAATCAATGCTCGCAGCGCGGACGGATCTACTGCTTTGGGGTCGACCAGAACCGGGCGCTTCCCGATACCGGCGTGGCTGGACGAGTGGCATTCATCTCGAACACCGTGGTGCCCGGCGATGGGGGGCTCAACGCGGCCGATACCGCATGCGCGCAAGATGCCACCGACGCGGGGTTGCTGGGGCAGTTTCAAGCACTGCTCCCTGCGGACGGCATGTCGGCGATATCGCGCTTCGACCTCGCGGGGGCGCCGTGGGTGCGGCCCGATGGCATGCCGATATTTGCCTCTCCGGGCGACTGGGCTACGGAAGCGCAGCCGCTCTTGCCGATCTTGCTCGCGGCGGACGGTACCTACCTTCGCGGGCTGGTGTGGTCGGGGGCCGAGAGCCAGTTCGCGACGCCGGATAACTACTGCGAGAACTGGTCGACGACCTCTGCCGCAGTTCAGAGCCGCATGGTTCGGTCGGACCTGGCGGGCGAGTCGTGGTTCGGATCGGGCAGCGGAGGCTGCGATCGATCCGCGAACCGTGTGTTTTGCCTCGAACGGTAGCTAGCGGTCGAGAAGGTAGGCCGCGATGAGCGGAAAGACGACGGTTGCATCCGATTCGATCACGAACCGCGGAGTTTCCACGTCGAGTTTGGCCCAGGTGATCTTTTCATTGGGCACGGCGCCGCTGTACGAGCCGAAGGACGTCGTCGAATCGGAGATCTGACAGAAGTAGCCCCAGTACCTGGTGTCCCAGCGAAGGTCCTGGCGCATCAGGGGCACCGCGCAGATGGGAAAGTCCCCCGCGATGCCCCCGCCGATTTGAAAGAAGCCGATCGAGCTATCCGCCTGTGCTTCGCGGTACCAGTGGACGAGGGAGTGCATGTATTCGAGGCCCGACTTCACGCGGCCCATATCGACCTCTTCCCGAATAACCGAGGCTACGAACATATTGCCGAGGGTCGAATCCTCCCACCCCGGCACCCACATCGGAAGGTTTCGTTCGGCCGCCGCGGTGAGCCACGAGTTCTTCGGGTCGATCTGGTGTTCGCCGACCAGTCGGTCGCTCAAAAGGAGCTGATAGAAATACTCGTGGGGAAAGAACCGCTGATCTTCTCCGCGGGCTTTGCTCCAGAGGTCGAGCATGTGTCGCTCGATCTTTCGCATCGCTTCCTCTTCGGGGATGCAAGTGTCGGTCACCCGGTTCATTCCCCGGTCGCGAAGCTTGGCTTCCTCGGCGGGTGAAAGATCCCGGTAGTGGGGAAGGCGCTCGTAGCTGTCGTGGGCCACGAGATTAAACACATCCTCCTCGAGGTTCGCTCCCGTGACGCAAAGGGCGTGGACCTTCTCCTGCCGGATGAGCTCAGCGACCGAGATGCCGAGTTCCGCAGTGCTCATCGCGCCCGCCAGGGTGAGAAGCATCTTGCCCCCCTCGGCGAGGTGCTGTTCCCAGGCCTCAGCGGCGTCGATGACTACCGCGGCGTTGAAATGGCGGTAGTGATGGCGGATGAAGTCTTTGACCGAACCCATAGCGCGGAGACCTAACCGACGCGGTGGGAGTTGTCCAATCCGGCGTTCGTCGTGCGGGCCGCGTTGGCTCAGGGGGCGCGCCAGACGTAGCCGGGGATCCCCTCCGCCACGTAGCCCAGATTCGCCACCGCGTTGTCTCGTTCGCCGAGGCTCGTGGTGTAGAAGTGATTGCCCGCGCTTCCGCTGTAGGCGCGATAGAGCGGCACCGACCCACAGCCGGCCGCGGTGCCGATGAATCCGAGCTGTTCCTGCTGGCTCCCGGCCCCCTCGCAGGCGGTATCGGTGGTGAGGAAGAACCGTCCATCGCCCTTCCGGCAGCGGAACAGCGGCCGGGTGTCCGGAACTCCGGCGCCATACAGGTAGAAGAAGTTCTCGACCTCGAGGCGAAAGGGGGACCGGCTCGCGAGCGACAGATCGGTCGTAAACACGTGGCCGTTTCCAACTCCGCGGTGGATGCCGACGCGGCATCCAGCGATGCCACCTTCGTCGCAGCTTCCGTTGCAGTCGTCGTCGATCGCATTGCACGTTTCGGCCGGGGCCGTGCACACCGCGTCCGCGCCGTTGCAGGTCACGGAGCCCGTGGAGTTGCAGCTGGTGGTGCACGCTTCGCCGGGGACGCAGGCGTTCTCGACCTCGCATCCGGTTTCTGGATCGCCGTCCGCGTCGAAGAACCCAAGGTCGCAGGCCGCGATGCCGCACCCCCCGGCGTTGCAGCTTGCGGTGGCGTTGGGAACGACGCAGGTCGTTCCGCAGCGGCCGCAGTTCTTGGGATCGGTCTCTAGGTTTGCACAGGTTCTGCCGCACATGGTCTGGCTGCCACAGTCCACTGCGTCCGCGCGGGAAGCGTCAGGCACGCTTCGGTCGGGTCCCGCCTCCCGTGGCGACATCGAGGCGTCGGGCGTTCCTCCCGTCGAGCTGGCGCAGGCAAGCCCCGCAAACGCCAGCGCGCCGCAGAACCACGGAAGGACCGTACGATGGAAGCGAAGCACCACGGGACTACACGAGAATGCCGTCGAGGCCCTGAGTGGTCTCCCCGCCGTTGAAGCCGTAGCTTGGCGTGTCGATCCCCAAGGACCGAAGCACCGTGACGTGAGCCCGACTCAGATTGCCGCGCTCCTCACGGAAGTGGACGCCCGCGTTCAAGCGCCCGCAGGCGGTTCCCGCGAGGACCGCCGGGAGTTCGCGGGTTCCGTGCTTCCATCCTTCGCCGTATTCGGACGTTCCAAAGATGCAGGCCCGGTCAAGGAGCGTCCCGCCCGTCATCTGCGGCCGCTCGGCGAACTTGTCGAGAAACGCAGCGAACGCCTCCATATGGTACTGAGTGATGTCGCGGACTCGGTTCCAGTGACCGTCGTGGCAGGTCTTGTGCATCCCGTCCCGCACGCCGAGGTTGGTGAACGAATGGGTGGACGCCGGCGCCGTCAACATGAACGAAAAGACCCGGCTGAGGTTGCACTCCATCGCCAGCGCGAGGAGTTCAGCCATCATTTCCGTTTTCTGAATGAGATCTCCGCTGTTGTTCGGTCGCGGAGGTTCCTCGCACACACCCGCGCTCCGTTCGAGCCGGTGTTGGATCTCGCTGATGTGGGCCAGGTGATCGTCGAGGCGCTGCTGGTCCCGCGCGCCGAGCCGGTTTCGAAGGCTCTGTGCATCCTCGAGCACCGCATCGAGCACCCGGGCGCGTCGGTTGAGCTGAACCGCGTCCGCAGGCACGTCGAACAGCTGGTCGAAGAGCACGGTCGCGCGACTAATGGGAAGGTTCAGCGCGTCGGGCCCGTTGTAGGAGATGGCGTTCCAGTGGCCGTAGTCGTGAAAGCGAGCCTCGCTCACCCCCACCACCAGCGAACGGAACCGAGGCGCTTCCTGGTAGAACTGATCGTGCCGGGCCACATATTGGTCGAGCGTTGGCCGGCGAGCGGTCAGCGTATGTGACGGGTGGTTAAAGCCCATCGACCGAGGCCGATCCCCCGTCATCGCGACCATGAAGCCCCGCATGTGACCGTCGCCTTGGCCGGCGGGGCTCGGGGGAATCTCGGTCTTCGGTTCGAGGCCGGTCGCGACCGATACGTTGTGCCGCGCGAGCGGAGTCAGCAGCGGCGTGGCGCTATATCCCGCGCCGGTCGTGCTGGGCGTCCAGAGGTCTTGGCCCACCGCTTGTTCCGTCCCGTGGCCGGCATGCCAGGGAAGCCCGTTTGCCCAGAAGAAGAGGCCGAAAAACGGGCCATCTTGGCTCCCGTCAGCGTACGCGCCCTTGTCGGAGAGCATCGCTTCAAGGAGGGGAAGAGCGAGCGAGACGGCGGTTCCGGCGACCGCCCCGCGGAGAAAGGTTCGTCGAGGGAGCAGCTTCACTGGGCACCTCCGGGGGCGAGGGTTCGGAATCCTTCGCTGGTGGCGAGCTCCAAGAGCAAGTCGGTGAACCGGAAGCCCGACGCGGCAAACGCCTCCTCGAGCGCGTCGAGCACCGCCTCTTCACCTCGCTCGTCGAGCCGACCGTTGGCGTGACGGTAGAGCTGCTTGACCACACACGCGGGGACCCGATCGTCGTTCGCGAGGATCGCCGCGAGGTCCGTGGCGCTTTCCAGCGGCATGCCGTCGATGTCCCCGGTTGCGTCGATCGGATATCCCTCTGCCTCGGTCCGAAAGGCGCCAATCGAGTCGAAGATCTCGAAGAGCATTCCCGGCGGATCGATAAACGCGTGGCACCCGGCGCAGGCCGGATCCTCGCGGTGCTGCTCGAGCCGTTCGCGAAGGGTGCGAGCCCCGCCCGCGGGATCGAGGTTCAGGTCGACGTCGTCCGGAGGTGCCGGTACGTCTTCGCAAAGGACCCGCTCGCGGAGGTACTTGCCGCGGAGCGTGGGTGAGGTCTCCGTCGCATGCGCGTTCATCGCGAGGAACGCGCCAAGGGTGAGGAGGCCGGCGCGTGGGCCCGTCTCCGGAAGGTCCGCCTTGACAAAGGTCACGCCGGTGGCGCCGGGCGCTTCGATTTCGTACAGGTTGGCAAGTTCGGTGTTCACAAACGTGGACCGCGTGGTGAAAAGCTGGCGGATGTCGCCCTGCTCCCGAAACACCACGTCGTCGACCAGGAGCTCGACCTCCGTGCGCATCGAGCGAGCGATCGTTTCGCTGTACTGAGGATAGCGAGCGGGGTCGAGGTCGAGACCCGAGAGACGCTGAAGATCGAAATACTGCGCGAAGAACTCCTGGACCGCGGTGCGGGTCCGCGGCGACTCGAGGAGCCGCACCGCCTGGTTGTAGATGCCTTCGTCGGTGACGAGCTCGCCGCGTTCGGCGGCGGCGAGAAGCTCCTCGTCCGGGGTGGTGTTCCAGAAGAGAAACGACAGGCGCTGGGCCATTTCGAAGCCGGTGTAACGAAGTTGTTCGCCGTCGGCGGGATCGGGCTCCCCGAGTTCGATCCGGTAGATGAAGTGAGGCGACTGAAGCATTCCCGCTACCGCCAGCCGGAGGCCGAGGAGCACATCGCCGTCGGCCACGTCGGTCGCGAGCTGCACCCAGCGGTTTCGCTCGTTCTCGCTCAACGGGCGTCGAAAGAGCCTCCGCCCGAGTGCTTCCAGGAAGTTCGACGAGCACGCGTCGCCGGGGCTCTCGGGGACGCAGCCGATCGCGGCGGTTCGCCGAATCTCGTCGGCGAACACATAGTCGACGATATCGTTGGCGGCTTCTTCGTACTGCTGGGTGCCGCGCTCGGACAGCGACGTGGATGCGGCCCCGATGTTGTAAAACAAGTAGGGATTGGTATCGGCCTCGACTTCGACGGCGGGAATGTCGGGACCAAAGATGTCCTCGAGCGAGTTCCGGTATTGGCTCGCCGTAAGCCGGGGGAGCACCGCCTCGGCGGGCTCGTAGGTGAGGTCGCCTCCACCACCCCCGCCGCCGCCACCCCCGCCGCCGCCGCCCCCGCCTCCTCCGGGGGCGCTGCTGACGGCGGCATCACAGCCACCGAGGATTGCGCACACAGCGATCAACGAGACCGCCCGCTTAGAGGTCCAGCACCACACCGGTCGAGTATAAGCGGGTGGTCGCCAATTCGCTCCGTTGTTCATCACGGTATCCGCCGAAAACACCATGCAGGCAGACCCTGCAAGCCGCGGGCACTCGCTGAAACCGTGACTTTCCGCGGAAAGGCTGGAGCGGAGAGCGCGCCGAATGGCTCAGGTGGCGACCAATGACTCCAAATGTTGAGCGATTAACTTGGGATTCATAGTGCCTTTGTACACGTACAGGGCGCTCGGCCCTTCGTCGAGCATCGACTCACTCACCCGAAGCCGTGCCGACACCGCGAACAGGATCGGTTGGGGGAGGCCCGCCTCCACGAGCTCGATGCGACGCCACACCGCGTCGCGGCTCCAGAACCCCATGACTTCGAGATACACGATTTCACCGGTCTCGCGATCGGCAAACTCGAGGTCAGGAACGCACAGCCCGACGCCGGGCAGTTCGAGCACGTCCTGCGCCACTCGGGCCTCCCAGCGAGAGCCTAGCTTCTGAAAGCGCTCGAAGAGGGTCTGCACATGGTCCGGGAGGCGCACCGCCTCTGCCGCCGCTCCGGTCCCTCGGCCCTGGAGAAAGAACGTCAGCGGCTCGCGGGTCTTGCCCCAGGCGAGGTCCGCGCTGATCGACCAGCGATCGCACGCCTGGATCGCGGGCAACACCAGCGCCAAGCCGATTCCGTACTTGGTGACCGAGCTAAACAGACTCAGTGGGCCGTCGAGGGTGATCTCGTAGCCACCCCCCGGAGCCGGCTCGATCCGGTAGAGGAGGCGGCGGAACTTGATCTTGCGAAAGAGCTCTCGGTACACATTGGGATCGCGGCTCTCGACGTGAGCGACCACCCGCACCGCGCGCAGCAGTACCGCCTGTGCCTGGCCGATCTGATACGCCTCGACGAGCTTGGACGGGTCGAGGGAGTCGAATTGGGTGAGACGCTGCGCATCCCGAAGGTCGGAGTACATCAGGTCGTCGATCGCCGTCGGCTCGAGGGCGAGTTCCTGGGCTGCGGCCAAAAACGCCGCTTCGCGATCGAATCGGTCGTCGCTCCGGAGCTTCGCACTGTGTTCCCAGAGCGCCCGTCGAAGCTCTCGAGGATCCACCGTCTCCGAACTTGCAAACTCGCATCGGTCTTCAATGAGTTTTTGCAGACCCAAACCGATCTTTCGGTACTTCGCCTGCACCGGCAGCGTTCGAAACGCCTCCTGGAGTTCACCGCGGGTCCGTCCGACGTGGGCCTCGGCCACCTGGAGCACCCGCTCTGCGAGGTCTCGGGCGTAGGCCCGCGCGTCGGCGTTCAGCTTGAGGAGCTCGAGCTTTCCCGCCCGGCGTCGCGCCCGGATATGTTCGGTGGTCAGCATGTCAGTGGTACGCGATGTGGTCCCGACGGCGCTCGCTGGTCCATCCTTCGCCGGTGTCCGCAGTGACGAGTTCGTACAGGGTGGCCCGTTTGTCTTTGCCTCGGCGGAGGATTCGGCCGAGCCGCTGAACGTGCTCCCGCACCGAGCCGCTCCCGCTGATGACGATCGCCACATTGGCCGCCGGTACGTCGACG
>JBCCZL010000384.1:0-9665 GCA_039187775.1 Myxococcota bacterium | reverse complement strand
GCCGGCACTCACACAAACTCCATCGAGCTGATCATCACGACTCGGTAGTCGATGCCGGACATGCCGATCGCGGTCGCAAAGTTGTTGATGTTGCTCTGCACGATGTCGGCTTCGCCGCGCATGCTGCCGGAGCGGTCGACCACCCAGATCACATCGACCGGCTGGAACTTCGTCTCCGCGCGCTGACTGTCACCGACGCACTCGTTAAACGAGGCGTCGCCGGTCTGGGCATCTGGCCTCGAAGAGGAACCATCCGGCCGGGTTCCACCATCCGTTCCCGGGGACGTCCGCGGGCCCGTCCCACTTCCGCTCGACGCGGGCGAGCAGGCAACAAGTGTCACCACCAAACCAAGTTCAATCAGCCTTCGCATCGTTCCACCAACTCCCGTTGCCCGTGGATGCATTTCCCAGACCAGACCGAGAGCCCGACGGTTTTGCCAAGATCTCTCAAGCCATCGGGGGTCGATGCACCCCAGGTGCTGAGACGATTCGGCGCATGCGGTGCGGCGTGTCGTATGATGTCGCTGATAAGCACACATAAAGGCGAAGTCCTCTCGGAACGAGGGCTCGGCCTGCGGTTCGTCGCAATCTTTTTTGCGTTCCTGTGTGTTTTGCCCGAGAGCTACTGGGCGTTGCTTAGTTGTTGGGCAACACGCACCAGCTCGACAAACTCACGCTGTTCCTCGCGTTGGCCGATGGCGGCTTCGGCGATCCGAGCAACGTCCGCGAGCTCCGAGCCCGCGGCGTGTTCGCTCCCAGCAAGGATCTCGGCGTACTCGGCGACGGCGGCGCCAAACCGGAACGCGGCCGTGGCGTCCGCGAAGCGCTCGACCGCGTCGCTTGCCCTGAAGGGATAGGTTCGAAGGTAGCTCTGGTCGCCGTCCGCATCCTTGTAGCGAAGGCGCACCTCGGCCAGCGGCCGGGCTTCCTGTCGAAGATCCACGCCGTCCCGAAGTTCGATTTCGAGATACGCGGTCACATAGTCTCCGGCGCCGACCTCCGCGGCGTCGACCTGATCATTGTCGAAGTCCCGATAGGCGAGGATCCGGTTGTCGTAGCCGATGATCCGGTGAGACTGAACGAGTTCGGCGTTGAACTCGACCTGCACTTTGGCATCTTTCGCCACGACGTGAAGCGTGGCCGAAAGATCTCGACCGAGCGCACGATTGGCTTCCTGTCGGGTGTCGATAAACCCGTAGTTGCCGTTTCCTCGGTCGGCGAGCTGTTCCATGAAGGCGTCGTTGAGGTTGCCGCGACCAAAGCCAAACACGCTGAGGGTGATGCCCTGCCGTCTGCGCGCTTCGACCTCGCGGATCAGGCCCTCGCCCGTCAGGCCGACATTGAAGTCGCCGTCGGTGCAGAGCACCACCCGATGGATGCCGCCCTCGACGAGGTGCTGTGCCGCGAGGTCGTAGGCAGTGCGAATGCCTGCGGCACCGTTGGTCCCTCCGCCGGCCCGGAGCGCGGCGATGCCTTCGTCAATCGCGGTGCGGTCGCGGAGCTCGGTGGGATGGAGGACAACCGCGTCTGAGCCTGCGTAGGTCACGATCGCGACGCGGTCGCTTGGTCGAAGGTTTTGGGCGAGGTGGCGGAGCGAGTACTGCACGAGACCGAGCTTTTCGCTTGACGCCATCGAGCCAGAGACATCGACGAGAAACACAAGGTTCGTTTGTGGTCGCGCCTGTGCGGGAACATCCATGGCTCGAACGCCCACGCGAAGGAGGTGTTTGTTCGCGCCGAAGGGCGCCGGGGCGGTCTCGAGGTGAACCGCGAAGGGCGTGTCCGACTCGGGGGCGGGGCCGGGATCAGAGAAGTCGAAGAAGTTGAGGTACTCCTCTACGCGCACGCTTTGAGGTGCGGGCAGATGACCTGCGCGGAGATCGCGTCGCATGATCGTGTAGCTCGCCGTATCGACGTCGAGGGAAAAGGTCGCGAGCGCGTCCTGTTGCGATTCGACGACCGGGCTTTCTCCCGTGTGGGAATAGGCCTCCTCGGGGCTCGGCATGGGCTCGGCTCCCGAGTGATCCGCGTACCCCGCGCTCCCACTCAGGTGTCGCTCCGCTCCGCCGCAGCCCATCGCGCTCGCGGCGCCAAAAATCGCGAGAATGCACGCCAGTCGCAAGACTCTTGTCATCGTTCGCCTCCCAGTCTCTGGGGAGCAACGCAGGAAGTGGCGCTCGCTTACAGGAGAGCGTCAAAATTCCTTGGGACAGTGGCTGCCTTCCCGTAAGAATCGAGGATGCTTCACCACGTGTCGCTTGCGGTGGCCAACCTCGAAGCGTCGGGTGCGCTCTATGACGCCGCGCTCGCTCCGCTGGGCTACGGTCGCGTGTGGACCGTGGAAGACGCGATCGGCTACGGCCGACCCGGCGGGGGAGACAAGTTTGCCCTTAAGTTTCGCGGCCCACACGTTGCAAAGCCAAGCCCCGGGTTTCACCTCGCCTTCGCCGCGGTGACGACGACGTCGATCGATTCCTTCTACCAAGCGGCGCTCGCCCACGGCGGGATAGACAATGGTCCGCCCGGCCCTCGGCCGCGCTACGGTCCTCACTACTACGCTGCGTTCATCATTGACCTCGACGGCTATCCGATCGAGGCAGTGAAGAACGATGGCTAAGTGCGGACTGCCATGGAGCGGTCATGGCTCAGGTGGGTGAAGGCGTTTCGCAACACGAGGGTCGGCGAACGAGGGCAGGGCGACATGAAAGAGGGGTACGCGAAGGAGGAAACGCGAAAGGCGGAAACGCGAAAGGCTTGACACGGTGAGGACCGGCCCGTCAGAGTCAAGTCGGCGTTGATTCGGCGCCCAACCCCCATCGGTCCTCCGCCCAGGACCGGTTCACCGGGGCAAAGGAGGGTGCTCCCTTCCGAGTCATTTCGGCGAGTTTGTTCCCTTCGGGGTGCGAAGTGTTCGTGGGCGGACCGAGCGCTTTGTACCCAAAGCGGGGCAACATGACGAAGAATCGAAAACTCAAAGGGCGCATTCGCGAGCGAATGGCAAAGACCGGCGAGCGCTACGCGGCAGCCCGCGCTCAAGTTCTACGGCAAGGCACGGACGGTTCGTTGCCCCCGGACGGGGTGGGGATCTTTCCCGGCTATCCCCGGTGTGGCGGAGTGCAGACCGAGACCAGCACCCTTCGGAACGCGCTTTTCTACCGAGGAGTGGAACACTCGGGCACGCCCTATAGCGAAGCTCTGGTGTTTGGTTTGTGTGGAGGTATCGGCTTCCTCTACGCGGTTTTTGAGTATCAAGGCTTTCCGCCAATGCTCACGATCGTCGGTCGTGCACGGTCGATGCCCGATTCGTTTCTTGTCGAAGGGCTTTCGCGGATCGGCGTGGAGACGACGGTCGTGGAAACTACAAGCCCGAAGCGGGCTCAGGCGGCTCTTTGTGCGGCGATCGAGGCGAAGAAGCCTGCTCTTTGCACCGTCGACGTGGCCGCGCTGCCGTACTACGGGCTTCCGAAAGAGCTCCTCGGCATGGGGCCTCACACCGTGGGAGTGGTGGGGCAAGATGGCGACCGGTTGTGGCTCGACGATCGGAGTGCGGCTCCGGTGGCGGTGGATGAGGAGGCGTTTGCCGCGGCGCGGGCGGGCTATCGACGAGCCAAGCATCGCCTCGTGACATTGGGTGAGCCGACACCAGACTTCGACCTGGGGTCGGCAATTCGAGCGGCGCTTCGATTTGCCGTGGACGCATACGATGCACCGCCAGCGAAGTCGTTTGCGAAGAATGTGGGAACCGCAGGTCTTGAGAAATGGTCGGCGCTCCTCGCGGAGGGAAAGGACAAGAAGGCGTGGGCACGCGTGTTCGATGCCGGCCCGCGTGCGTATGTTGGGCTCCGCCGCATCTACGACTGCATTCAACATGACTACACCGCACCCAATGCGGGCCGAGCGATGTACGCGGACTTCATTGATGAAGCCGCGCCGATCGCGGGAATCGAATTCGGGAACATTGCGAAGGCGTTTCGCGAACTCGACCGGCGTTGGGCGGAGCTAAGCGCGATAGTGACCGACGCCGACCCAGCGGTTCGTGCGGGCTGCGAGCTGTCGGATCGGCGAGCCGAGCTTCTCGACGGGGGAGGCGACGTTGCCGACGAAATGAAAGCGCTCTACGACGAGCGAAGAAGCCTCGCTGACAAGTGTGCGCTCGACCCGGAGCGTGCGGCGGACGTCTATCGGCGCTTATCGACAGTCGTCGAGGCAATCGCGAAAGAAGAGCGCAACGCTCTCGACCAACTAAGGACCGCTCTCTAGCTGCTAACCCCCGGGGACGAGGTCATTTGTTGCCTCACCACGATCGGTAAGTACTCGAAATCAGGTCCGTGCTTGGGTCGCCCCGGGTGCTAACCCCCGGGGACGAGGTCATTTGTTGCCTCACCACGATCGGTAAGTGCTTGAAATTAGTTGCGTGCTTAGATGGCCCGTAACTGTCGGCAGTGATCAAGCGTGGTGAGGTCAACGAGCGACCTCGTGTGCGCCTTGCAACTCAGAACTCAGTACTCGCGGGCCGACGGGTCGCCGATGAGGGCCACCGCGTCCGCATGCCCGCTTGGAAGGTCCCGGAGGTAGACGAAGTTGCGCACGCCGACCTCGACGGGTTCAGGGAAGTTGCCACCGTTCTGAGAGCTATTGAACTGGATGATGAAGGGGTCGATCGCCCCGATGTCGTCCATTTGGAACTGATCCATCACACGAACCGATTCGGGGCGGTCGGAGTCGGCCGCCCAGACGCTCCAGCGATTGGTTTCCCAATCGACGTAGAGCCAGTAGCTCGTGAATACTCCTGCACGTACGACGAACTCGTTCGTACCCTCGATGCCATTGTCGGCCGGCGACCAGCTCGAGTCGCCGTACGTTCGAAAATCGATGAATGCAAGATCGGGAGCGGTTTGGTTTTGAAAGCCATTGAGCCGAATCTCGAGGCCGCGCGGGTCGGTGCCTCCCGATTTGCTTTCGTTTCGCGCCACCCAGGTCTTGAACGTCCGGTAGATTCCGCCCCCGTCGCCCCCCGGGTTGGACGCCTCTTTGATGCGCGTCGCCGATGCACTGAAGTACACCTGATAAAATATGAATGCATTGCGAGAGTTTCCGCGGTTCTGCGCAGGAAGCGTTTCCGAGTGCGCAAGGTTGGTGAAGCCGCCGCTCGTGATCACCTGAAGTGCGGCGTCGAGTCCGGAGTCGTAGTTCCACCGTGACGGATCCCTGCCCGCCGCGTCGTCATCGATGGTGGCCTCGAGCATCCTCGGGGAGTCTCCATCAGCGGAGCTGTACGGGCGCTTCAAAAGGAGCTCGGGTTGGCTGCTCAAGAAAAGATAGTGCGCGTGGCGCCCCGTTTCGCTTCCTCCGTCTCGTGGTCCGGCCTCCGGTTGCGGTGGTACGTCGGCGTCGAGGGTCACCCCGTCGGGGCGATCAAACGCGTCTGGTACATCCGCGTCGCCAACCGACGTCCGAGCGTCCGGCCCAACCGCGGCATCCGGATCCGCGACATCCGTCACGTCGCCATCGCAGGCAACGAGCCCCAGAGGAATGACGAAGAGCAAACGAGAGAGCATCGGCATGAGCCGACTATCCCCCGCGCAGGACCCCTTCGCCCTCACCGCAAATGCCACTTTCGCCCGCAAAGGGACGAGGTGATTTTTTGCCCCACCACGACCGGTAAGTCCTTGAAAACCAGGTGCTGGACTCGGCGGCTCACATGATTCCGACTACTTACGAATCGTGGTGAGGAAAATAATGACCTCGTCCCCATGTGGAGTCCGTGATTTCGGCTGGTTATGAAGGCGGTGGGGCAAAAAATCACCTCGCCCCCGGTCGGTTGTAGAAATGTCCCCGCGTTGCTCGACGGGAAGGTGGAGGATTCGAGCCAATGGAATACGCCCTGCTGATTTACGAGACCGAAGACGATGTGACCCTCCGGGGCAAAGAGGACCACACCCACGCCTACCTCTCCTACATGGATGCGCTCAAGGCGGCGGGGGTGTTTGCCGGTGCGAGCTATCTGCAGCCCGCCTTCACTGCGACTTCAGTGCAGGTCGAGTCGGGGAAGCGCCACGTGCAGGATGGTCCGGTCAGCGCTTCGAAGGAGCAGCTTGGAGGGGTGATGCTCATCAATGTTCCGGATCTCGACGCGGCGCTGGACTGGGCGGCGCGCTGCCCCGGCTCGCGGTGCCGGGTGGAGATTCGGCCGCTGGTCCCGTCCGACGGTGATTGATGCAAGAGCTCGAGCGCATCGCTCGCGAATCGTACGGTCGTCTTCGGGCCTTGGTGGCCGCCAAGACTCGCGATCTCAGTCTGGCCGAAGATGTGCTCGGCGATGCGCTCATGGCCGCGCTCGTCCAGTGGCCGAAGGACGGGCTCCCGAAGCGTCCCGAGGCGTGGCTCATCACCGTGGCGCGCCGGCGGGCGATCGAGAGCCAGCGCCGCGGCACAGTGCACGCCCGAGCGGTGCAGGCACTTGCGCTCCTCGCGGAAGAAGCCGAGGCCGAAGTGTCGGCTAGTGTGTTTCCCGATCGGCGCCTCGAGCTGATGTTCGTGTGCGCCCACCCGTCGATCGACGAAGGGGCCCGCACCGCCCTCATGTTGCAGACCGTCCTCGGCATGAATGCAGCACAGGTGGGCGCCGCGCTCCGGGTGCCCGCCAAAACGATGGGCCAGCGACTCTGGCGCGCGAAGCGGAAGATCGACCTCGCGGGGATCCGCTTCGAAGTGCCCGAGGCGGAGAGTCTCTCGGAACGACTCAAGTACGTGCTCGAAGCGATCTACGCCGCCTTCGGGGAGGCGTGGCAGGACACGACCCACCGGAGCTGCCACGGGCTTGCCGAGGAAGCGATTTGGCTGGCGCGGCTCGCGTCGAGGCTTCTTCCAGAAGAGCCGGAGGCCCTCGGTCTGCTTGCGCTCCTCCTCTTCATCGAGTCTCGGCGGGAAACCCGGAGAGCGCACGGGCGCTACGTTCCCCTTTCGGAGCAGGCGGCGAATCGATGGAATGTCGAGATGATCGCCGAGGCGGAGCGTTGCCTTCAAGAAGCGTCGTCCGCGCGTCGAATCGGTCCATTTCAGCTCGAGGCGGCGATTCAGTCGGCCTACGTCGCGAAGTTCCGCCACGGCGTCGATAGCGGCGAAGAGATCGTGAGGCTTCACGAAGCGCTCGTCCGACTCGCGCCAACCCTTTCCGCCTGGGTGGGCTTCGCCGCTGCGCTCTTGGATCATCAGGACGAAGAGGCCGCGCTCACTGTGCTGGACGCGATGGACCAGGCGGCGGTTCGCGACTACCAGCCGTACTGGGCGGTCCGTGCCCATGTGCTTGCGGCGCTCGGATCCTCGGAGGCGGAGGCCGCGTTTCGACGGGCTGCCGGACTTACTGAAGACCCGGCGACTCGTGCGTATCTTCTGAGTCGTTTGACCTCGAAGAAAAAACGAACGCTGATGTAGAAACCGCCGTCGCTGCATCGACGCCTAAGTACCTACCCGGAACGGACGAGGTACGAGCGTGGATTGGAAGAGCGAAAGTGTAGACCGGTCGGCAGTTGGGACCGAGGGCCCCGAACAAGACGGGACACCGCGGAAACGGCGCACCGCCCGAACCGAACTCATTTGTGCCCTGATTCTCGGGTTTGCGACCAGCGCGAGCGCTCAGCCGCGCGAGCCCGTGCCGCTCACCAGAGACCAGGTGGTTGCCCTCGCCCTCCAAAACGATCCGTCGTCGGCTGCCCTCGAGCAGCGGGCCGAGGCTTTGTCCAGCGAACGAACGGCCACGATGGTCGGACTCTTTCCTGACCTCGGGGTGAGTGGCTCCGCTGCGCGGATTGGAGGGTTTGACGAAGGTCAGCTCCCGATGCCCGAAGGGCCGGTCACCATCGAGGTGCCTCGCAATCGCACCACGGTTCGCGCCGAGATCGTTTACCCCGTGAGCGATGCGCTTCTCCGCACCCGTCCCGCGGTCGAGGCGGTCGACCACGCCCTCGACGGGAACGATGCGCTTCTAGAAGACCGACAGCTTTCTCGAACCCTGCAGGCCGAACTCGCATTCTTGGACTACGCCGAAGCCGAGGCCGAGCGCGAAGTTTCACAAAACGCACTCGCCCGGGCAGGAGAACAGCACGCGCGGATTGAGGCGCTTCATCGCGCCGGCTCCGCGACCTCGGCCGCCGTCGCGGCGGCGCGTGCGCGGCGCGCGGAGGCGCAGCTTGCGGTCATCGCCGCCGAGCAACGCCTTCGGGTGCGCACCACCGAGCTCTCGGTGCTGATGGACGAGCCGGTGCCATCCCGCGGATGGCGGGCGATCTTGCCGGAATCCGATTCGCTTTCCGGGTCGCCGACCGAGCATCTCCGTCAAGCGCTGGCCAACCGGGCCGACCTTGCGGCGGTGGACGCGTCGATTCGTTCGGAAGAGGGCACAAGTCGCGCCGAGCGCGCGGGGATCCTCCCTTCGGTGTCGATCTACGGAGGCTACGTCCTCGCCAATCCCAACCCGAACGCGTTCCCGCAGACCCAACGCTGGGATGACAGCTGGGAAGTCGGCGTTCGAGCGAGCTGGTCCCTTGCCGGGGTGGTCCGGTCCCTCGGTCGGGCGTCCGCCGCCGAAGCCCGCGCGAGTGAGCTCGGCGCGAATCGGACGGCGCTGGAGCAACAGATCCGGCGAGAAGTCGACCGCGCGAACGCGCGCTGGGTCTCTGCCGTCGCCTCGGAGGAGGCCGCGGGAGTCGCGGTCGAGGCCGCGCGCGAAGCCTACGAGGCGAGCGCATCGGAACTTCGCGTGGGCCAGCTGGTGTGGGTCGAGCTTCAGGAAGCGGATCTCCGCTTGGCGCGCGCCGAACTTGAGTTGAAGCGAGCGGAAATCGCAGGGCTTCGCGCAGCTGCGGCCCTCCGCCGCGCAATCGGGGGGCAACGATGAGGCGATTAGGAACCCAGTTCGGCGTAGAGGCCGACGAAGAAATGGAGAGAGCCGTGCATGGAATCGATCGGACCGCTGAGTTGGACGTGGGGTTGAACGCTGAGCTAAGAGTGGAGTTGAAAGCGCTCGCCTGGTGCGTGGCGATCGGACTGCTCCTCCTTTGGCTCTCGCTATCGACGGGCTGCGGCCAGCCCGCAGAAGCGGCAACCGCGCCCGAGCCGCGCCCCGTCGCCTATGTCGATCTGACGCCGACGACTGCGGCTTACGATCGCGTGTTCCCGGGGGTGGTTGAAACGAGCGAGCACACCACCCTTGGGTTCGAGGTGCCGGGGACGATTGCCGAAGTGCATTTCGACGTTGGCGAACGCTTCGAAGCCGGAGATACGCTCGCGGTTCTTGAGGCGCGGCCGTTTCAGATCGAGCGTCGCCGCCGGCTCGCAAATCTGGCCGGTGCGCGCGCGACGCTGACCGACCTCGAGAGATCGCAGGAGCGGGTGAGCGCGCTTCTCGAAGACGGAGCGGCGACCACCGCCCAGGCGGACTCGGCCACCGCGGCCCGGGATCGAGCGGAAAGCAGTCGGGCTGCGGCCGAGGCCGCCGTCGCGCTGGCTCGGGAAGACCTCCGGGATACGCGGTTGGTCGCCGCCTACGCTGGGACGGTGGTCGCCCGCCACGCCGAGCCGGGACAGCGGGTTCGACCCGGGGAGGTGGTGTTGTCGATCGAAGGCGGCGCGCCGGAAATCGTTGTCGCAATTCCGGAGTCGTTGTC
>JBCCZL010000383.1:0-9670 GCA_039187775.1 Myxococcota bacterium | reverse complement strand
GTTCAGCAGCAGCAAGCGCCCCCGCCTCCGCCCCAGGGGCCGGACTGCCGCCAGGTGCTTCTCGAGGCAGGTCACCACGCGTCCTACCTCGATCGCTGCAACGGGGCCGAGCCGTTCTGCGCCGCGGCGGTTATTCGGGCCGGCCATCACCCGTCCTATATCTCGCGCTGCACCGGCAACGTCGTGCCGCGCTGCGTGCAGGCACTGATGAACGCGGGCCACCACCCGTCCTACGTGGACCGCTGCCGGAACGTCGACCCGGGCTGCGCCGAGTCGTTGATGAGCTCCGGCCAGCACCCCTCCTATCTCTCGCGCTGCCAGTAGTCTGGCCCAACCGATCTCGTCCCGTCCGGCGGGTGCCGGCTCGACGGCTTAGTGCGCACACACCCGAGACTGTCGGGTAATGCGTCGCTTCGGAGCGGCGCGCGTACTCGCCGGGCGGGACAAGAACCTTGCCGAGCGCACCGCAAGAATGAACGCTGTAGCCATGCTCTCCCTGAAGCGGCTCCTGCTGCTCGGCCTGCTACCGGGCTGGGTTCTTGGGTGCGGGAGCGATACCGACCTCTGCGCTCCCGGCGCTCTGCAGGCGACGCTCGACGCGGCCCAGCCGGGAGAGGCCATCTCGGTGGCCGGCTGCACGGTGGACGGCCCGCTCATCCTGGCCCCCGGGATCAGTCTTCGCGGATCAAACCTCACGATTCGTAGCCTCGACGGAATCGGGGTCGTCATCGAAGGAGCTCCGGGAAGTCCTCTCTCGGAGCTTTCCGGCGTCGAGGTGGAGGTCACGGGGCGCATCGGGATCGCGATACGCGGAGCGACCGCGGAACTTCGCGACGTAGGCGTCCGAGCAACGCAGGGCGTCGGAGTGGCGGTGGTGGACGGCGGCTCCGCCACCCTTCGCAACGTCGAAGTCCACGGGCCGGTGACCCGTGAAAACGCCAACGCGCTCACCAGGGTTATCCCCGTGGCGCCGGCACCAGGACCTTGTCCCGCCGCGATGTGCGAGTGCGAGCCGGGCCAGACGCTTGGCGAAGAGGTCTGCGACGCGTCCGGTCGCCCGGCCCGGGTGACCGCGACGTACGGCCTCTACGCGAGCGGCGCCACGCTCGATCTGGAGAACGTTCGGGTCAAGGGGTTCGCCGAATTTGGGGCGGCGTTTGTCAACAGCATCGTCAGCTGGGACGGCGGAAGTGCCCAGGACAACCTCGGCATCGGGATCCGTCAAGCGGGAGGCTCCCTCTCCTTACAGCGGGTCGAAGCCGAGGACACGCTTCAGGGCCTTCGCGGCGCCCCGGCGATCGGGATCGCGGTCACCGACAGCACCGTCAGCATTGGCGACATCCAGCTTCGCGACAACGACCGCTACGGTTTCGTGGGGAGTGTGGTCAGCGGCGAGTTTCTCGGCGTCGGGGCGGAGCGGAACGGAGACGTCGGCTTCTGGCTCGCGGACAGCGGCAACGTGATGTTCCGAAACGGTCGCTTTTCCGACAACTCCTTTGCGGGATTGGTGCTTCACCAGGTGCGAGACACAGAGCTCGCAGACAGCTTCTTCGATTCGACGCTGACTGCGCAGCGCAGCATCGGGGTGTTCGGCATGGTGGACATTGGCGACGGCGTCCACATCACCGCTCCCGGGCCCGGGCTCGTATTGTCGAATGTGACGATGGAAAACAACGCTCGCGCCGGGCTCGTCGCGGAGGAGCCGATGGGGGGCTTGACCATTCGAGACGTCACGGTGAACGGAACGGGTAGCCAGCTCGGCGCCGTCTCGGGAACCCGTGCAGGAGCGCAGATCGTTGCCGCCGGTGCATCGTTGCCGAGCGTTACGCGACTCGGGGCCACCGGGGCCAACGACTCGGCGTTTGCCGGCATGCTCGACGCGGTCGCCGAGCCGCTCCCGGCAATGCTCTCCAACCCCGCCGACTTGGTGGGCCTCGTGATGCCGATGTTCTGAACGGAAACTGCGACGAAAACCGAAGGGTGTCGGAGCGTGCCCGGGCAGACGGAGCGTCGAAGACGGCGCGCGGGCGTAGCTCTCGAAACCGGAGGGGGACCCGCGGAGGCGTTTCACGCCGGAATGGGGAGGGCGAAGTGCGCCTGAGCCCGGCCCGGGCATTTTGGGAGAGCTCGGCAGTGTCGATTGCACGGTTTTCTGCACGACAACCTTTTCGCCTCGACGCGCCGGAAACCACCGCGCTAAGTCCTATCCCGTGGATCACCTCTCTCCGGACGAGCTGCGCCGACTCGCCAACGGCGAGGTGCATCGAAGCGAGCTCGCCGCGATAGACGCCCACCTCGACGAATGCGCCGAATGCCGCGCCGCCCTCGTTGCCGAACTCCAGCGGGCCGAGCGCCAGGGTCGACAAGCCGCCTCCCACCATCGCTCCGGAATCCCGCCGCCGGGGCCGTCCGGAAACCGAGCGAACGGCCCTACCCCTTCTCGGAGCGACACCCGCTCGGATCGGCCCGGCCCGCTTTCCGATGGGTATCTGGGGCAGGTTCTCGCGGGACGGTACCGGCTGACCCGGAAACTCGGCGGCGGCGGAATGGGCACGGTCTACGAAGCGGAACATGCGCTCATCGGTCGGCGCGTCGCCGTCAAACTGCTCCATCCCCACTTCGCGAGTCAGCGTGATGTGGTCCGCCGTTTCCAGAACGAGGCACGCACGGCGGCGCTTCTCGGGCATCCAGGGATCCTCGAAGCCCTCGACATGGGCCACGCCGACGATGGGGCGCCATTCATCGTGTTCGAGTTTCTCGACGGCGTGGACCTCGAAGCCCACCTCAGTGCCGAAGGCACCCTCCCCGCTGCCTCCGTGGTCGATATCGCGATCCACGTCGGCGAAGCGCTCGCGGTGGCCCACGCCGCAGGCGTCGTTCATCGCGACCTCAAGCCGGCAAACATCTTTCTCACCGCCTCGGGAGACATCAAGGTGCTCGACTTTGGCGTTTCCAAGGTGGGCGCCGCGATGGCTACCTCACCTCTGACGGGTCCGGGCGCGGTGATGGGCACGCCGCACTATATGGCGCCAGAGCAGTTCGAAGACGCGCGGGCGGCGAGCGCCCGCTCCGACGTCTACGCGTTGGGGGTGGTGATGTTCCGCGCACTCACCGGCGAGCTCCCTCGAAACGCGGACTCGCTGCCGGGGCTGCTTCTGGAGATCGTATCGGGCGACCCGGTCGCTCCTCGGGACCGCAACCCCCAAGTTTCCCCGGCGCTCGACGCGATCGTAGCCCGCGCTCTCCTCACCACTCCGGAAGACCGGTTTGGCTCCATGGACGCGCTCATCGAGGCGCTCCGAGCCATCGAGATCGCGGCGCCCAAAGCGCCGGAGGCGCAGCGCATCCGCACGGGGCGAAGGATCGGCGTCGTATGGATGCGTCGCGGCCCGATCGACAACGAACTTCGCCAAAGCCTCGAAGACACGGGTGGCCGCATATTGGAAACCCCTCTACCCGCCGGGGAGAAGGCACAGTCATCCCCGGCACAGCCGTCGAGCAAGAAGCACCGCGAGCTTGTCCTCGCGGTCTTTGGGGCCGACAGCTGGCACGGCGACGAGCTCCATCGCGCCCTTCAGCTCGCGTGCAGCCTTCCTGAATCTCGTTCCACTGCGGTCACCATCGGGCGCCTTGTCGATGGCGCGCCAAGCTTCGAACTCCGCACCCTCCTTGCGCAGATTCTCGACGCCAAGAGAGCCGGAGTGTTTTTTCACGGCGAACTCCCCGCCGAAAGCGCCGCGGTGTTCCACGCCGAGGCCGAGGGTTCGACGCTCCTTCGGATCCGTCGACGTCCGACCGTCGATCCGCTGACCACCCACACCACCAACTACCCCCTCCTCGGGCGCGACCTCGAACTCGCGCAGCTCGAAGCGCTCTACCGTCGCTCGGTTACCCAGCGCCGGCCGATGGTTGCCCGACTGACGGGGCCGATCGGGATCGGTAAGTCCCGCCTCTGCGCCGAACTGATGGGTCGATTGTCCGATGCCTTGGTGCTGACCGCCGCCGCCCGGCCGACCCGTGGGCGAACCTACGGCCTCATCGCCGACCTGCTGCGCTCCTGGGGCCGTCAGCAAGGGCTCCACGATGAACCCGCGCTGGCCGCCGCCGCCGATTCACTCGTCCGCGATTCGGAGGTCCTTGCCAACGCGTCCGGCGGACCAGCTCTCGCCGAGCTCCTCGGCGTGCACGCCACCGAGACCGCAGGAGCCCGAGTCCGGAGCGACCCCAAGCTCATGGCCGACCAGCTTCGGCTGTGGGCCCAGGCGTTCCTTGCGTCGGCGGCTCCCGACACTCCCCTCGCAATATTTCTCGACAATGTGCAGTGGGCGGACGAAGGGTCGCTCGAAATCTTGTCCGAACTGCTCGATGCGGACCGGGCGGTGCTCGTGGTGGCCACCCAGCGAGAATCGGCCACGCGTCCTCAGCTCGACCGGCCATCGGCCCTCTCGCTTCAGCTCCCCGGCCTCGATGCAGAAGCGGTGCGCGAACTGGGCGCAAAGGTTCTGGGCAAGCCCGTGTCGTCCGCGTTTGCCGAACGACTGACGCGGCACACCGAAGGCAACCCCCTCTTCGTCGAGCAGATCCTTCACTCGATCGTGAAGAGCGACGGGCCGCCGGACGAAGCCCTCCCCCTCCCGGCGGACGTTCAGGCAGCGATGCAGGCGCGCTTCGATCGCCTCGCTCCGTTGGCGCGGAGAGCACTCTCCGCGGCCGCGGTGTTTGCCGATCCGATCGGAAACCTCGAGCTCCGAACCCTTCTTGGCCTCGACCCGCACTCCGTTGATTCACCGCGCCTTGACCAACCCAGCCTCCACCCACCCGGCCTCCACCAACCCGGCCTCCACCAACCCGGCCTCCACCAACCCAGCCTCCACCAACCCAGCCTCGACCTACACCGCCTTGACCCCACCGGCACGGGGTCGAGAGACGAGCCCACCCTCGACTCGGTGCTCGTCGACCTTCGGCACCAGGGCCTCCTTCGCCGAAAGGGCCTCGCCTTCGAAATCCGGACTCCCCTCGTCGCCGATTGTGCGTACCGACTTCTTGCCGAAGACGAACGACGGACCCTTCACCTCGCGGCAGCGAGGCTGATCGATCGCCAGGAGAACCCCGACCCCGAGAAGATTGCCCACCATCTCTCCGAGGGCGGGGCCGAAGCGGAAGCGCGGAGCTACTATCGCCGCGCGGCGTTTGACGCGATGCGCGTGCGCGACGCGGACCGGATTCTCCGCTGCGCCGCCCGCGCCCTCCCGGGCGCCGACGACGGGCAGCGCTTCTTGCTTCACATCGCCCGAGCCCTCGCATTCGAAGCGAAAGGCCAACTCTCCGAGGAGCGAGCCGAACTCCACGCCGCGAAATCCCTGGCGGCAACCCCCGAGGAGAAAGCGCGGGCACTATCGGCTCTTGGCCTGCATACCTTGCGCGCGGAAAGTCCCGACGCCGCGCTCCCGGTGCTCGAGGAGGCGGTGGCCGCCGCTCGAAGCGCCGACGAGCCACTCCTCCTCGCCCGAGCCCTCGGCCGACAGGCCACGGGATTGGTCTACGCGGGGCGGACCGACGAAGCCACCGGCATCCTCGCCGAGGCGGAGCGGCTCGTGATCACCAAAGCGCCGACCCTCCACGGCGAGGCTGCGCTCTGGCGCGCCCAGCTTGCGGCGGCCCGGGGCGACCACGGCGCACGACGCGTGGCCTACGAGACCGCCGTGGAGCTCTTCGAGGACCAGGGCGACCTTCGCACGAGCGCTGCGGCCTATGCGAATCTGGCCGACGCATTCAATCGGGTGGGCGAATACGCAAAGGCCGAAGCCGCCCTCCGCGACGCGATCGACCGGTGCCGGCGGCTCGGACTTCGCTTCGCCGAGGGCTACGCCTGGGGAAACCTCGCCCACGCAGCCCTCGCACAAGACAAGACCGCCCCGGCGATCGAAGCCTCCGAACGCGCCCGGGACATCGGCGATCGCGCCGGCGATGCCCGGCTCTCGATCTACGCGAGCCTGGTTCACGCCCGGGCGGTCGGCGCTCCGGGGAACACGTTTGAGACGCTCGGCGTGCGAGCGAAGGATGCTGGACTCGCCACGCTCGAGGCGCTCGCCTACGCGTTTGCAGCCGACCGCGCCCTCGCGAGCGGCGACCTCTCGAGCGCCGAGCCCTGGGCGCAACGCGCCCTCGCTATCCGCGACCAGATCGGCGCCCTAGAAGAGGGGGACGGAGATCTGATGATCGTCTGCATCCGCGTCGCCCGATCCGCCGGGGACCACGAATCTTCGGAAAGCCTTCGGAAGCGGGCCAACGAACGGCTCCTCGCCGCCGCCGCCCGGATCAGCGACCCTGCACTTCGCCGCTCATTTCTGGAAAAGGTACCGGCGCACCGCCAGCTCCAGGGTTCCGCCCCGTAGGGCGGAGCATGCGGAGCCTCACGGAATCGGGGTCTTGCGCTGGCATAAGCGCTGCGCCTCGCCGAGTATGGGCGCCATGCTCGCACTGCGAATGCGCCAAAAAGAGGCCGAGTTCTACTTCGTCAGCTACCCCGCTGAGGACCTCCTCAAGAAAGTACGTTTCATTTCAAGATTTTACGGCGAAAAGGGGGAAGCCGTGGGGGGAGCGGGAAGCAAGAACCCCGACGATGTGGAGCGCTTTGTCCAGGCGATTGAAGGCCACGCGAAGGCGTTTCAGCGAAGCGTCAACCGTCGGAAGATCCGGCAGCTTCGCGATTTCTTCCGAAACGAGACGCGCCAGCCTCTGGTCCCAGGTGCGATTCTTCTGTTCACACCGGAAAAGCTCCAGTTCGACCCGCTGGGCAAGATGCAGCGCGCGGGGGACCTCGTCGAGCCCCGAAAAGACTTCTTGATCATCGATGGTCAACATCGTCTGGCCGGCCTGAACTTCTACCTGCAGGAGGCGGACGCGGATCGGCGGATGGAAATTCCGTGCGTCATCTTCGACGGGAAGACCACCGACTTCGCGACCGAGATGTTCGTCATCATCAACTCGACGCATACGCGCATCAACAAATCGCACCTCATCGATCTCTACGAAAAGATCGAGTGGGGTACCGACCAGAAAAAGAAATACTCCTCGCGGCTCGTCCGCGCCCTCTACGAAGAGTCCGATTCGCCGCTCCGATATCACATCAACATGCTCGGCGGCCGGTCGCATCAGGAACTCTGGATCAATCAGGCCCAGCTCTTCACCGAGGTCCACCGGCTGGTGGGCCGAAAGGCCGCGGAGCCGTTCTTCCGCGATGGCCGAGGCTGGAGCAAGGATCGTGGCTACGCCTACCTCCGCGACGTGTTTAAGGCAGCGAAGGCATCGTTCGGCAACACCTGGGGCGACAACAAGCGCTTCATGGTGACCCGCGATATCACCATCAAGGCACTCATCCGAATCGCCGGCGACGTCGCCGCGCGCAAGCCCAAGGGAATCGAACCGGGCGCCAGTATGCTCGACCCGTTGTCCCGGCGCTTTGCCATCTGGGGAACCATCGCACGGGACTTCCGAAGAGAAGGGTTCTACGAGCGATTCCCGGCGCGTGGCCAGGTAGAACGGGTGGAGAAGATCCGGCGACGGCTCGGTCGGGAGGCCGGCGTCGCGAGCTGATCTCCGATGCCTCCATGCAGCTCGACGAGACATTTCTCCACACCGCCTGCGGCGCCTGGGATGCGGAGACCCGGGATCCGAGCGCGCTGAGCCAGGCGCTCGAAAGCCTCTACGACCAGGCGACTGCGGCATGGCCGGGAGTGAAGGTCGAGCCCGCCGCGTTCGTTCAGTATCTCGCCGATCGGGCCCCCGACCTCACCGATCCGATCGATGCGCTCGAGGCGATGCACGGCGTCGACCTGTTCTTGGCACTGGCCTGCGCGAACGGTGACCCCGCGGCGCATCGTCACTTCGAAAACGCGATCGTGGTGGGGATCGGCCCTGCGGTTTCCCGGATCGACAAGGACCCGGAGTTCGTTCGGGAGGTCGAGGGCGAGGTGCGGATCAAACTCCTCGTCGCCAACCCAGGACCGCCTCGGATCAGCAGCTATCTCGGCCGCGGGCCGTTGCGAAGCTGGGTTCAGGTCGCCGCGATTCGGACCGCGTATTCGCTCAAGCGCAAGGTTCGCAAGGAACCTTCGGAGAACCTCGACAAGATCGCGGACCAGCCGTTCGTCGGCGACAACGCCGAGCTCGCGCACATCCGCGCCGAAAGCCAGGCGGTGTTCGCCGAGGCCTTCGAAAAAGCCATGGCCGAGCTCGACGCTCGACAGCGCAACGTGCTCCGACTCTATCTCTTGGACGAGGTGAGCGCGGAGGCGATCGGCCGAATGTACCAAGTGCATCGCGCCACGGTCGCCCGATGGATTGCGCGGGCCCAGGCCACGGTGCTGTCGAGCCTCCAACGAACCTTTCGGTCGGAGCTGAAGCTCAGCGAGAGCGAGTTCAACAGCCTGATGCGGCTCGTGCAAAGCCAGCTCCACATCAGCATCGCAACGGTACTGCAGGGTTAGCGGCTTGGTTTAACCCGCCTTAACTCGCGGACACCCCCCTCCAAACGCAACGTGAATGTGCGGATCGATGCCGATCCGACATTGGCGCTTGTTTGTATTTGGAGGTGGTTCGTGCACGAATCGAAGGGTCTAAAAATAGCGGTGTTCTTTTGGAATATCGCGCTCCTGGCGGGCGGGACGGCGCTCCTCCTGGCCGGAACCGGCTGTGGGGACGATGACCCGCCGGCCGGCGTCGATGGCAATGTCGACGTCGACGGCAATGTCGACGTCGACGGCAGTGTCAACGTGGATGGCGGCGTGGATGGGGAGGTCGATGGTGACATCGACGGAGGAGCTCCCGGAGCCCTTCTCAGCCGGCCGTCCAAGTCGGGAACGATCGACGTCACGGAGGACGACACGGTCGTGGTCATGGTGAACCCCGAGGACAACTCGATCTCGAGCTTCACCACCGCCGACAACGAGCGGCTCGCGCGGCTCGAAACCGGTACCGAACCGTCCGCGGTCGTGATTCACCCGAACGGAACGACCGCGTACGTGGCCAACCGCGCCGACGCGACGGTCGTCCGCATCGACGGCATCGACACCGCTTCGCCCTCCGTCGGCGCCACGGTCGAGGTGGGATCGGAGCCCACCGGACTCGCCCTCAGCCCCACCGGACAGAAGCTCTTTGTCGCCGAACACGCCGAAGGGCGCGTCGCGCAGATCGACACCGGCACCTTCACGGTCACCGGGAGCATCGAGGCGACCCAGAACCCTTATGCGCTGACCGTCACCAACAATGGCGATACGAGCGACGACGACGAGCTTCTCATCGTGCCGGAGTTCTTTGGGGAGCCGACCGCCGACGGCGAAGCCACCGATACCGGCCGTCAGGGCCGGGTCCGAATCTACAATGTCAGCGACCTCAGCCCGGCCGGTCCGATCACCTTCGCGCCGCTCAACAGCGGCTTTGCCCCGGAGGGTGGCGAGCCGGTGATGACATCACCGAACCAGCTCGGTCCGGTCGCGATTCTCGACGGCAAGATCTACGTGCCGTCGATCTCCGTTTCCCCGGCGGGTCCCCCGCGCTTCAACCTCAACATCCAGCCCGTGGTCTACGTCGCCGACCTCGAAGGACGGACCGAGGACACCGGCCCCACCGGTACCCAGAACCTCGCCCGCCTCGTTCGAGACGCAGCCAC